>NZ_JBMOVW010000010.1:0-79311 GCF_049472155.1 Arcobacter rhizosphaerae
GTAAATTTTTTTTCAATAGAGACATTTTCACTTTCTAATAGTTGAAGAGAAGAACAAATATCATCTAAAGCAAGATTTAAACAAGAGTTCTTAATATAATGAGCCTTAGAAATAATATTAGAAGAATCCTTAGCCTGAATAAAAGATTCTAACTCATCTAAATCCTTATGAATTTCCTTCTTAAACTTCTCAATAATCATAATAGCAATATTCTGTGATACCCCAAGCTTATTAACAACCTTCTGAATATCAATATCAACTGATAAAATATCCTGAGAATTATCATCAGTAGAATTACTATCATCTTGAAGTAAAGAAAGATTAATATCTTTCTTCTTTAAAAACTTACTAAATAAAGAGACTAACTCATTAGTATTAACAGGCTTAGATAAATACTCATTCATCCCAAGATTTAAGAATTTTTCCCTATCCCCTTTAATAGCATTAGCAGTTAAAGCAATAATAGGAATATTACCTAAAGCATTATTCTTTTCATACTCCCTTATCTTATTGAAAGCCTCAATACCATCCATAACAGGCATATTAATATCCATTAAAACTAAATCATAAGATTCGTGATTAGAAATAAACTCTTCTAAAGTTTCCCAACCATTAGGCTTAATAGTATAATTAAGATTGAAACTTTGTAAAATATAAGAGATTAACTCCTGATTAGCTAAATTGTCCTCAGCAACTAAAATATTACCAATAAAAGACTCACCTAAACTTTCTTCTTGAATAGAAGGAACAGAAGAGGACTTTTTCTGTAACTCTTGTAAAGCATCATTAACCTTAGAAGCATAAAAAGGTAAAGCTAAACCTTGCTCATTAGAATTTAAAGAAAAAGACTCTAAATCCTCTTCATACTCAAATAAAATTAAAATAGGATTGTCTTTATGAGCTTTTCTAAGCTCATCTAAATTAGAATTTTTATTGAAATTAAAAACAAAAATATCATTAGAAGAAGACTTATTAATATTAATAGTACCAAAAATAGATAAATACCTCTTAATATAATGATATAAATCATTGTCAGTATTCTCAACTTTGAAATTTAAATGATGTAAATAGTTTTTATTAGTATGAATAGAATCATCACAAATATCAAAAGTTAGATCAAAAGAGAAAATAGTACCTAAACCAATAGAACTCTTAACATTGATTTTAGAATCTAAAGCTTGAATAATATGAGAACAAATACTTAAACCTAAACCAGTACCTTCAAACTCCCTTGTAGATTTATGATCAACTTGAATAAAAGGTTTAAAAATATTGTCAAGTTTATCATTAGGGATACCAATACCCGTATCTTTAACTTCAAAACTAATAGTAGCCTTAGCCTCAGATATATTAAGTAAAGATATATTAAGTTCAACCTTACCATGCTCAGGAGTGAATTTAATAGCATTAGATAAAAGATTAGAAAGGACTTGCCTAATTCTAACCCCATCAGATAGGATACACATAGGTATTTTATGATCAATATTAAAAATAAGTTTAAGATTTTTTTCAATAGCATTTTTAGAGAAAAGCTCAACAACATGTTCAGAGATAAAATATAAATCAGTATTATCAATAGTAATATCAAAATTACCACTTTCAATTTTAGAGATATCAAGGATATCGTTAATAATAGATAATAAAGAGTTAGCACTAGATTGAATAATTCTAGCTTGTTTAACACCATGAATATCTAAAGATTTAGATTTACAAAGGATATCAGAGAAACCAATAATAGCATTTAAAGGAGTTCTAATTTCATGACTCATATTTGCTAGGAATATGGATTTCGCTTCATCTGCTTTTTTTGTGTTTTCTAAAGCCTTTTTTAAACTTTGTGTTCTTTGATCTATTTGTTCTTCTAGGGATTGATTTATTAAAACTAATTGTTTTGTTTTTTCATTAACTTTTTCTTCTAAGTGAAGATTTAATTGTTTTTGTTCTTCTATTAATACTTTTATTTTACAAGTCATTTCATTAAAAGAGTTTTCAAGATTTCCTATTTCATCATTTGAACTTACTTTTATTTTGTGGTCAAAATCATTATTAGCAAATCTTTTTGTACCAATTAAAAGGTTTTGAATTTTAGAAGAAATATAGTTTGACATCCAAATAGCAATAGCAATTATTAAAGCAACCATAATAAGTGTAAAAATAGAAAGTTCATTTATTAAGGAGCTTATAAACTCTTCAACTTCTGCTGTATTGTCATCAACAATCTCTTTCATTTGTTCTGTTTGATATCTTAAAATTTTGTTTACATTGTTTTTTGTTTCATTTGCAGCTTGATGAAATTCATTTACATTTGCACCAATAGTTATAAACCCAAACCCTCTTTTAGTATTTGCATAATCTCCTGTATAATAAGGAATAGCTGCTGCTGTAGTAAGTTTCCATACTTTACTCCAATATATAATAAAAGAACCATATCCTCCATCTTCTGTAACTTGCATCCAACCTTTACATTGAGGTGCAAAGTTTAAATATCTACAATCAAGACTTATATTACCTTTTTCTTTTAGTTGTTTTATATTTGGTTTTTTCTTTAAGGTTTGTTTTTCAAAAGTAGGGTAAGAAGATAAAAATTCATTGATATCTTTTTTTGAAGAGTAGAATTTATCTGCAATATCTTTACTAAGCCAAGGCATAGCAAGTTTGCCCGTATTCTTATCATATCCAACAATAAAGTAATCTCTTGGATGAGATATGTTTTTACCCTTATGATCCCACATAAAAGCATAGTTTCCTTTGCTAGCATCTGAAATATTTTGAGTAGGATTACTACTTGTTGGATTTACAGTATCTGTAAATTGCATAATATGTTTATGGTCAAGAGCCAAAGATATATATGCAATTTTATTTTCATTTTTATATATAGGTGTTACAAATCTTATAATTCCCTCAAACTCTTTACCTACAGGATTCTCTTTTCCCGCATAAGCATAGTTTTGTGGTTCAAAATCTATTTTAGCTTTTTTAGCTTTTTCTTTTGTAAAATCACCTATTATTTTAGAATATAATTGTTCTCCAATTACCTCAGAAACATAAATTTCACCCTTTTTAAGATTTTGTATTTTTGAAAAATAGTTTTCAGAACCAATATATGTATTTTCTTTTTTAGAGATATCTAAAAGATTTTGATTTATTTGAGATACTTTAAATATTTCTTTTCCGTTCAAGGAAAAATAGTTTATTTCTTTATATATAGGAATATTTTTTTTAGTAAATTTTATAGGATTGGTATAATTGAACTCTTTTTCATTGTCTTTTAAAGATGCAATAAGTTTTTCATCTTTATGTTTTGTTGGTAGAGCTGTACTTTCCCAAGTGTTTGTTTTATCATTATAAATATAGTTTTCATGTACTATTATCTCTTTTGTTTTGTTTAGATAAAAATTTTCAATAGTATTTTTATTTGGTTCCATTTTAGATAAAAAAAGAATATCTTTATCTCTTTCATATAAAAATGAAGCAACTTTTTGTGCAATTTCAAATGATAGCCTTTCTAAAGCTAATTGAGATTTTTTATCAAGATTTTTTATACTATCTTCTATAGACTCATTTGCAGTATTTAAAATAATCTCTTTATTTTTATTGTATAAAAATCTAGTACTATTTTGTAAATACTCTTCTAATTTTACTGCTCCTTTATAAGCTATATATGAAATTAGTAATAAAGGAATAATTTTTATTAAAATAAATAAGAGTATTAGCTTAACTTTAATAGACAGATTTTTCATTTTATTCCTTTATACTTTTTAAAGAGTTTTTTATAGTAGAAAATTTTTTTTGAATATTCTCTTTATCTTTTTCAAGATCTTCAAATATATTATAAAGATTATTTAATCCTAAATTTAAACATGAGGTTTTAATATCTTGAGATTTTTTTGTGATATTTTTAAAGTCTTTAGTTTTTATAAAAACTTCAAGCTCATCTAATTCAGTAATTATTTCTTTTTTAAATTTTTCTATTAGTAAAGTTGTAATATTTTCAGAAATACCAAGATTTTTAGAAATTTTATTTATATCAAAATTTATTTGAACAATAGTGTTTTCTTCTTCTTGTATTTTCTCTTCTTCATATAAACATGATAGTTCAAAACTAAAAGTACTACCTTTGTTTATTTCACTATTTATATTAAGTTTTGATTTAAAAAGTTGTAATATTTGGGTACAAATACTAAGGCCTAATCCCGTACCACTATTTTGTTTGTTAGCAATTTGTTCTAACTGTACAAAAGGTTTTAAAATAGACTTGAATTTATCTTTAGGGATACCAATTCCTGTATCTTTAATTGAAAATAGTAAATCTATTTCTTTTAAATCTTTTTTTATAACTTTTATATCAAATTGTATTTTGCTATTTTCTTTACTAAATTTTACTGCATTTGATAGTAAATTAGTTAATACTTGTTGTAATCTTATCTCATCAATAAATATATATTTAGGTATATCTTTATCTATTGTATGTAAAAAATTAATTTGCTTAGATTTCATCTTTTCAGTAAATGAATTTATAATATAGATATATAATTTATTTATATCAGTTTTATTTTCTGTAATTTCAAAGTTTTTATTTTGTATCTTAGAATAATCAAGAATATCATTTATAATAGAAAGTAAAGAGTTTGCGCTTGATTCTATAATTGAAGCATATTTACTATCTTTTTCATTAAGAGAGTTTGATTCATATAAGTATTTAGAGAAACCAATAATAGAGTTTAAAGGTGTTTTTATTTCATGACTCATGTTTGTAAGAAAATCTGATTTTGTTTTATTTGCATTTCTTGCTTCTTCTAAAGCTTTTTCAAGACTAAGGGTTCTATCTCTTACTTGTTCTTCAAGTTCTTGATTTATTTTCCATAGCTCAAAACTTTTTTCTTCAAGAAGCCTTTCACTCTCTTTTCTTGCTTCTCTTTCTCTTTCAAACCTTTTTTTCCAAGGATTTTTTTCTTCTTCTATCATAAGACTTTCTTAATAGTAAATTTTACTTCATGAGGCTTACTTGATATAATCTCAAAATTAATTTCAAGTTTTTCTTGAAAGTATTCTCCACAAGCTACCATTAAACCATGTGCAAAAGCTTCAAGTTTTTTATTTGATGTATAAATCAGTATTAGTTCATTTTTTTCTTTTTTTATTGTTGTAAATTTGGGAAGTTCGGCATCTGGATATAATTTTTTTACTTCTACGTGAACATAGTTTTCTACACTATCAATAAAATCTAAAGCATTATTTGTTGTTTTTATATCTTTGCCATATAGTCTTACTAGTGTTGAAAATAGATGCTTTCCAAATATAAAAAGTAATTCATTGGAAGTTTTACCTGTAATTTTAGATAAAGCTGATAAGAGTTTTGCCATATAATCAAAAGGATAATTTCCTCCTTGGGAAAAAGCCCCATTATTAGGAAGTGAAGCTTTTTCAATCATTTTATCAGCTATATCAAAGCCTAATGCATTTTCAACAAATTCTATCATTTCAGTAAAAATTACACCTCTCATTTTAATCCTTAAGTATAAAAGTAAATGCATTTTTAATAGAAGAGAAGAGGGTAAATTTTTTTTCAATAGAGACATTTTCACTTTCTAATAGTTGAAGAGAAGAACAAATATCATCTAAAGCAAGATTTAAACAAGAGTTCTTAATATAATGAGCCTTAGAAATAATATTAGAAGAATCCTTAGCCTGAATAAAAGATTCTAACTCATCTAAATCCTTATGAATTTCCTTCTTAAACTTCTCAATAATCATAATAGCAATATTCTGTGATACCCCAAGCTTATTAACAACCTTCTGAATATCAATATCAACTGATAAAATATCCTGAGAATTATCATCAGTAGAATTACTATCATCTTGAAGTAAAGAAAGATTAATATCTTTCTTCTTTAAAAACTTACTAAATAAAGAGACTAACTCATTAGTATTAACAGGCTTAGATAAATACTCATTCATCCCAAGATTTAAGAATTTTTCCCTATCCCCTTTAATAGCATTAGCAGTTAAAGCAATAATAGGAATATTACCTAAAGCATTATTCTTTTCATACTCCCTTATCTTATTGAAAGCCTCAATACCATCCATAACAGGCATATTAATATCCATTAAAACTAAATCATAAGATTCGTGATTAGAAATAAACTCTTCTAAAGTTTCCCAACCATTAGGCTTAATAGTATAATTAAGATTGAAACTTTGTAAAATATAAGAGATTAACTCCTGATTAGCTAAATTGTCCTCAGCAACTAAAATATTACCAATAAAAGACTCACCTAAACTTTCTTCTTGAATAGAAGGAACAGAAGAGGACTTTTTCTGTAACTCTTGTAAAGCATCATTAACCTTAGAAGCATAAAAAGGTAAAGCTAAACCTTGCTCATTAGAATTTAAAGAAAAAGACTCTAAATCCTCTTCATACTCAAATAAAATTAAAATAGGATTGTCTTTATGAGCTTTTCTAAGCTCATCTAAATTAGAATTTTTATTGAAATTAAAAACAAAAATATCATTAGAAGAAGACTTATTAATATTAATAGTACCAAAAATAGATAAATACCTCTTAATATAATGATATAAATCATTGTCAGTATTCTCAACTTTGAAATTTAAATGATGTAAATAGTTTTTATTAGTATGAATAGAATCATCACAAATATCAAAAGTTAGATCAAAAGAGAAAATAGTACCTAAACCAATAGAACTCTTAACATTGATTTTAGAATCTAAAGCTTGAATAATATGAGAACAAATACTTAAACCTAAACCAGTACCTTCAAACTCCCTTGTAGATTTATGATCAACTTGAATAAAAGGTTTAAAAATATTGTCAAGTTTATCATTAGGGATACCAATACCCGTATCTTTAACTTCAAAACTAATAGTAGCCTTAGCCTCAGATATATTAAGTAAAGATATATTAAGTTCAACCTTACCATGCTCAGGAGTGAATTTAATAGCATTAGATAAAAGATTAGAAAGGACTTGCCTAATTCTAACCCCATCAGATAGGATACACATAGGTATTTTATGATCAATATTAAAAATAAGTTTAAGATTTTTTTCAATAGCATTTTTAGAGAAAAGCTCAACAACATGTTCAGAGATAAAATATAAATCAGTATTATCAATAGTAATATCAAAATTACCACTTTCAATTTTAGAGATATCAAGGATATCGTTAATAATAGATAATAAAGAGTTAGCACTAGATTGAATAATTCTAGCTTGTTTAACACCATGAATATCTAAAGATTTAGATTTACAAAGGATATCAGAGAAACCAATAATAGCATTTAAAGGAGTTCTAATTTCATGACTCATATTTGCTAGGAATATGGATTTCGCTTCATCTGCTTTTTGAGCTTTTATTTGTGAAGTTATTACATCTGTAATATCAAGCCTTATAGCTAAAAATTCTTCAATCTCATTTTCATAATTTAAAATAGGTACAATAGTTGTATTAACATAGTAATCACTTCCATCTTTTGCTTTATTTGTTATAAGCCCTTTCCATATTCTTTTATCTAAAATTGTTGCCCATAATTCTTTAAATACACTCACAGGCATATTTGGATGTCTAACAATATTATGATTTTCCCCAAGTAGTTCATCTTCTGTATATTTAGATATCTTGATAAATTCATCATTTACATAGGTGATTTTTCCATTTTTATTTGTTTTTGAAACTATGGCACTTAAATCAACAGCTTTTTTATATTGTCCTAAAAGTTTGTTTGCATTTCTTAAATCTTGAGTTCTTTTTTCAACTTCATTTTCTAATAGTTCTTTTGCTTTTTTATGATTTTTTTTGTTTTTTTCTGAAATAACATTGTAGTGAACTGCTAAAACTAAGATAAAAAATATTAAAATTGAAACCATAATTAATGTTTGTTTTGTTGTTAATATAAATTCATTTTTATAAGGTATACTAACTTCAATAACACCTCTTACATCACCTATTCTCCAATCATCCTTTGGAGTGTCTGCTCTTGTATTATGACAATTTACACAAGACATATCAGTAAAAATATCTGCTATTGCTACTTTATAAAATTTATTTGAATAGTCTTTTATTTCTTTAGTATAGATTTGATTAGGATTATTTACTAAGTAAGAAAGAGTTTCTTTTTCATGTTTACTTAAAACTCTATCTTTTCTATTTGGAAAAGGATAGTTACTATACATTTTAATTTTTATATTATTGTTTGGTAATATTACACTTAAATCATGTAACAATGTAGCAGGTAAAGGTATAGTATTTTTATTTTCTGCATGATTATAGTTTATTGTTATATCTTTATTGTTTTTTATTTTATTTATAACATTTTTTGTATAGTAAGCTCTTGTTTTTTTCAAATTTGTTATAAGCTCTTGAGCTTTTTGTTGCATTTGTTTGTGGTTATTTTGTTTTGTGTATTGAGGGATAATAAAAACCATTGATACTGTTAAAATTATTGTAATAACAAAAATAGGCCCAGTAAAAGGGTTTAGAAATAAGGCAAATATTTTTTTTATAAAGTTCATTTTATTCTTCTTTAAAAGAGTTGTATATATCTTTTACTTCATCAATATTTTCAATAAACAAATCTATGATTTTAGGATCAAAATGTTTACCTTTTTCTTCTATGAGTAAATTAAGAGCATTATCAAAGCTCCAAGCTTTTTTATAAGGTCTGTGTGAAGTTAAAGCATCAAAAACATCAACTATTGCTACGATTCTTCCATAAATATGAATATCCTCTCCTTTTAAACCTTTTGGATAACCTGAACCATCAAACTTCTCATGATGAGTAATAGCAATAATGGCCCCTGCTTGAAGATATTCACTATTTGAGTTTTTAAGTATTTCATATCCAATAGAAGGATGTGTTTTCATAGTTTCAAATTCATTATTATCTAACTTCCCTGGTTTTAGTAAAATATCATCTTCAATTCCTACTTTTCCTAAGTCATGAAAAGGAGAAGCAAAGTAAATTATATCTTGTTCTTTAGGACTTAGACCATATTCTCTTGCTAATATTTTTGAATAGTGTGCCACCCTTGATACATGAGAAGCTGTTTCTGGATCTTTATATTCAGCTGTTTTCCCTAAGATACTTAAAGTCTCATGCTCTCTATCAATAAGTTTTTTAGTTGCTTTTAGAACTTCTTCTTCTAACAATTTAGCTTTGTCTTCTAATAATAATGTATTTTTATATAAGTTTAAAAGATTAAGAACTCTGGCTTTAAATAAAGTAGAGTTTACAGGTTTTTTTAAAAAGTCATTTGCTCCTGCTTGAAAAGCTTCATTATGTATCTCTTGATCATTAGCAGCTGTAATCATAATAATAGGTACTTTAGTATTGTTTTTTCTAAACTCTTTAATAAACTCTAGGCCATTTAATTGAGGCATCATATAATCAATCAAAATCATATCAATAGGATTGTTTAGTACGTATAGTAAAGCATCTAAGGGTTCTGAAAAACTTTTTACACTTAGACCCATGTCATTACAAAAAGCTTCTATTAAAAATAGATTGTTTTCATTGTCATCAATAGAAATAATTTTCATTTCTTCTATGTTCAAGCTAGTCCTTTTATATATTTAATAAATTATATATTAAAAAAGTATTTTAATAGTATCAAGTCTAAAGGTATCAAAATAATACAAAAACAGCAACTATTATGAGTTTTGTTATTATATAAAAAATATTTATAAAAGAGTTTAATTTAAATGTATTTTGTTAATTATTTTTTTATTTGAAAGTTATTTAAAAGGTGGTGCGAATGGTGAGAATCGAACTCACACTCCGAAACCGGAATGGGATTTTAAGTCCCACGCGTCTACCTATTCCGCCACACTCGCACACAGTGTATATTGTTATTTATAAGTGGTGGTTCGAGGCAGAATCGAACTGCCGACACAAGGATTTTCAATCCTTTGCTCTACCGACTGAGCTATCGAACCAATACTTAAGTGGTGGTGAGGGAAGGATTTGAACCTTCGAAGCCGTAGGCGGCGGATTTACAATCCGCAGGATTTGACCACTCTCCAACCTCACCAATGATAAAATTGTTACATAAATGGATGGGATAGCAGGATTCGAACCTGCGAATGCTGGTACCAAAAACCAGTGCCTTACCGCTTGGCGATACCCCAATCGCTTATGTGGGTGAAATTATAATAGCTTGTTTATTAAATTTCCCTGAAATTATAAGAGAATTCTATTTTTTTTCTAAATAAGCAAAAAAGACTATTTTTATATAATCTTTTTTACTTATATGGTGTAGGAACAGGTGGAAATTGTTCAAAAGATTTCTTTATTGCTTCACTTATTGAGTTTTTATTTTTTATATTTTGCATTGGATTAGAGAATTGTAAGTACTCAATAGCACCTTCTTTTGATTTTTCTTCTTTAAAAACAAAGGCTTCTTTTTTCCCAAGCTTTAAAACATTTTCATATAATAGCTTTGCATAGTCATTTATATATGGAAATTCTTTTTCTCTAATCTTATCTCCCCATGCAAAAAATACAAATTTTCCATTTGGTATTAAATTTGCTGCATCTAAATACATAATATCTCTATCAAATTCTGTATTTTGGAAAGAGTTGTATTTTTCTAAATCTGAATTAAACTTCATAAGAAGAGATGAGGCATCGATATTTTGCTCTACAAGATTAAATAGGTTTTTAAACTCTACAATTTTTCCTTTACATTGCTCTTTCATAGCTTGTTTAAAGATAGTTATATAATTTTCACCTTTTATCTCAACAAAATCACCCCATTGATCAAAGTCTTGATCTAAAAGAAAAGTATTTGAGTCATAACCTACAGGAGTTACAACTGGGTTATATAAGTAAACTGTACCTATGATATTTTTCTTTCTATCTTTGTTTGTTTTTATTTTTTGTTTTAAGTCTTTTGCTGTTATGATGTCATCTTCATCATAATTGAAATACATATAGCTTGAAGTTAAAAAAACTTCTTCATATTTAGTCTCAAATGTTCCAAAATATTGCATTTTTTTCCTTATTTATTTATGTTTGAATGTTATCTAATTTCTTTTTTATATATTCTTAGATTAGCACACTCTTTGATTAGTTCCTCATAGTATTTTGTATTAGAGTATTCTTTGTCTAATTTTTCAAAAAATTCACCATAGCCATTTTTTAAGTATTTTTTATAAACTTTATTTTTTGAATATATCCAAAATCTTTCAGGCTCATAACTTTCTTTTCCTGTGATATAGTAAGGTTCTCTTTTTTTAGAGAATTTTATATCAAAAGAGGCTAGTTCAGATTTTGCTAGCATATATAATATTTTTGCTTTAAACTCTTCGTTTTTTGCATACTCTAAAGCTTGTTTATAGTGTTTTATTGATAAGTCTATTTTTTGCTCTTCTAGGTCTTTATCTTCAAAAGAGTAAACACTTCTATATACAGTGCTTAAGTTATTTGAGTTACCAAAATAGCTTAAGTTATATAAAGCATTTGCATATAGATAGTTATCTATAACACTTTTTTTGTTTAAACTTAGTTGTTTTTTAATCTCTAGTATTTTTTCTAAAAATTGTTTTACTGTATAAGTGTATTGTTTCCCTTGTCTGTTGTTTCCTTTTATGTTTACATTAAAAGGATTAAATCTGATTTTTTCATCTAAAAGTTTTGCATTTATATCAAGAGCTTCTTTAAATTTTAGATTATTTATAAGTAGTTTTGTATTTGTATTTTTTAGATTCTTTGATAAACTAAACCCTTCTTTGTTTTCTAAGATATAAGCTCTTTTTTTATGCTGTTTTATGAAGTATTCTTCAAGTTTTGATTTGGGTTTTAAATTTATAAAGGCTTTAAAATTTTCAATACTTTTTAAGTCAAAAATAGTAGAACTTAAGTAGTTTACACTTGCACTTAAAATCATTTTTAATTCATTATTTTGAGATTTATAAAGCTTTTCTAATTTTTTGAAAGTATAGTTATGAATTGAATCATTATGTATATTTGTATGATTGTGTTCTTTTAAAAGTTCTGTCATTCTCTCATAAATAGTATTTTCTTCTTCTAAAGACACTTCCTTTAAGCCATTTAAATAAATAATATAACTTAATGTTTTTGTTTCGTGAGTTTTATATGTTTTAAGCAATTTTTTTGAAAATTCTTGGGCTTTTTTGATATTGCCTTCATACAAATAGAAGTATGCTAGTGATAAATCAATCAAATACATATCATCTTTTCTAATTGATTCTAAAAAGTTAATATATTCTTTTACTTGAAAATCTCTTTCATATAAAGTATGCTCGTCAAAGAAGTGTTGTGTATATAAAAGCTGTCTATAAAGTAAAAAGTCAAACCATTTTGAGTTTTTATTTATTTCATATAGATTTTGAAGTTCTATTAGAGTGTTTGCATTTGTATTTAAAGCTCTCAGAGTTATAAACTTCTCTTTTTCTTCTTTTGATTTTGCATATTTTAGTAGCTCTTTCCAGAGCTCATTTGTATTTATATGATAAAAGTTATAGAAGCTTAATTGCCAGTTTATTTTTGACTTATCAAAAAGTTTTGTAAATATATAAACTCCTAAAGCTATTTGTTTGTCTTTTATCAAAGCTCCTGCATATAGTGCTTCAATCCAATCTTTTACTATAGTTTTAGAGCTGTTATTTAAAAGATATTTATAACTTTCGTAAATTTCTAAGGCATTTTTATTTTTATAGTGTGCAAGTCTAAATGCAAGATAAAAATATCTTAGTTGTAAATAAGTTGATTTTACTTTTTCTGCTTTTTGTAAAGCTTCTTTTATCAAAACTTGTGGGTCTATGTTTTTTTTCTTTTTTTGATAATAGTAGTAAGTTGGAGCGACTAAGGCTTCTTGTTTATCTACAAAATTTAGGTATTCTAAAATCTCTTTATTTTTTATAAGTTTTAGGTTTTTTCTTTTATAAACTATTTGTTCAATTTGTTTTAATGTAAGTCTATTTTTAAACTGTTTTTGCCACTCTTTTAAGTTGGCTTGTTTATTTCTTTTTTGATATTCCCAATGAATACTATTGTATGTTGCTACATCTTTTAAGTTGCCAGTATGATTTGAAAAAGGAAGTTCTCTTTGTTGTAAAAATACAAACTGTTTATCATGATAATCCCAACCAGAAGCACAAGCAAAAAGGTTTATAGTAAGAAATAAAACAAAAGAGAGTATTTTTAATATCATAAGTTTTCCTTGATTAAATTATTTAGATTATATCTATTTTTATAAGAGTATCTATAAAAAATGATTTCATTAAAAGGAGTTTTAGTTATTGAAAAAAAGTCATTTATAGCAATAGCTAAGTCTTCTTCTAAACTTTGCTCAAACCTAAAGATATCACCTTTATAAACATATCTTTTTTGAAAATACATACTTTCTTCAACTCTATAAAGATTTTTGTTTAGTTTGACAAAGCTTTTTTTAAAGTCTTCTTCTTTTACACCTTCAAAGATATCTAAAGGTTTATTTTTTCTAAATCTAATGGCTTGGTTATATAAAGGCAAAGCTAGTTTTAATTTTAGTGGATATTCATCAAAGTTATAGTGATATTTTTTTGCGATACTATTATCTAAAATAGAGTTTTTTGTATTTATATCTGTGATATTTGACATATTATAGTACATCAAAACTCCATAATCAACAGGTGGAACTCCTGTTTTTGCATAATATTTTACTTGATGAAGTCTTATGGTTGCACTAAGTTTTTTATTTGATTTAGTTTTAAGCTCTTTAAGTAAGTCAAAATAGTTTGCTTTACTTAAAAGTGACCAGTCACAATCTATTTGTAGTTCACTAAAGTCATAAGTTTTTGTCTGCTCTAAAATAAGTTTGCTTATTTTTTTTGAGTCTATATTTTTCATAGCTTCATTTGTGATATAAACAGTAGGAATGAAGTTTTTTGGTGGTTTTTTTATAAAGTTTGTCTTTTCAAACTCTAACTTACCTGAGTATGAAATATCTAAGACTTTTATATAAAGTCTTTCTTTGACATTCTCTTCTTTGAAGCTATTTTTCCAGTGATAAAAAGAGACTTCAATTTTTGGCTTTTGAGTAAAAATAAGATATGAACTTACAATAGCTATAAAAACTACTATTAAAATTAGGACTTTAGAACGCATCGACTTTTTTCACTCTGTTTTTTTTGAGCCACTCTTCTTGTAAGTCTTTCATCTTTTTATCACTTGTTTTTTTCGCATATCTTGGTTTGGCTATTGAACTTACCATATCACCTTCTTTATAAGTATAATCAAGATTTAGTGAAGCTAAATCAATAGCTTTTTTTACTCTTGTAGCTGCTACATAGTAGATATTTAACTCTTCATTTATTCTTAAGTGAGATAGTTTACTTTTTGGATTACTTATCTCTTTTTTTGTGATGAAATCATTTGTCATTAAAACTTGGTTATACTCTAAACCCTTTGATTTATGGGTTGTTGTGAAGATAATATTGGCTTCTTCTTTGTTTGTAGTAAGCCTATCTTTAATTTTTTTATTTATATCAAAGATATTATCTCCATAGGTATTGATAAATTTTATGATGTTTAAATAGTCTTGATTTTTTGTATCTTTAGCAAACTGTTCTAACTCATAGATTGACTCGAAATCTTTTATTTCATCTAGGGTTACTTTATCATTTTTTTTCTCTTTTAGATAAAAAATAGAGTAAACAGTTTGATTCATAAATGAATAAGAGTTATATCCTCCCTCAAAATAGAACTTTTTATCTGAATGAATATGTTGAACCAACTCTTGCATAAGACCAAAAGTCGACCTTGAGATAATAGTATATTGTTTATCTTCATCAATACAGTTTCTATGAAAAGAAGTTTTTGAGTCAATACCTGAAATATTTAAAGGTTTAGTACTGTTTTTTTCATAAAGACTATTGATTCTTCTTTGTAAGTCTTTTGCATATTCATTTGAAAATCTAAAACTTTTTGTAAGATTAAAGCTTGGTAAATCTATTTTATTTAAAGCATTTATTGCATATCTAAAAGAGTAGATTTGTTGAAAGGAATCCCCCACATAAACTCTTCTACAGTTTTGTGATTCAACTATTCCTATCATTACATCTGAAATATCTTGGGCTTCATCCACTAAAATCAAATCATATCCAAGGTTTGAGCTGATTTTTTTGTTTAGATAAAACATCTTTAGATAAAAGTCATGAGTTGCGTCTATTTGTTTGTTTTTCATAGATGATAAGATATGTTTTAGATGAGCCAATACTCTTGAAGTATCTTTGTTGATAAGTTCTAAAATCTTAGCACTTAAGTCTGATTGTTTTTTGTAGTTTTCTATAAGTTTTAAATCAAGTGCTATTAATGAGCTGTTACAATAAAAGTTTACTAGGTCTTTCATAAGAGCAATATATTCAGGAATAGGGTAGTAGTTATTTCTTTGATTTACTGTTTGCTCAAAAGAGCATAAGACTCTTTCAATTACTTGTACCTTTAAATCATGGGCAAGAGTATATCTATATGCTTCTATTTTATTATAGGCTAAAGAGTGAATAGTGCTAATACTCATGTTTGATAAGTTATATTCGCTTAGCTTTTTTTGGATTGATTGTTGAAGGGATTTATTGTATGCTAGATATAAAGTTTTTAAATGTCTGTTTTGCTTTGCATACTCTAAAAGAGTAGTGGTCTTACCACTACCTGCAACGGCATTTATTTTAAAAGATGGCTCTTTTGAGAAAATAATCTCTTCTTGTTCTTTTGTAAAAGTCATTTTATATTAAGCTAATCCTTCTATTAGTATCTTAAATCCAAGGGCTATTAATATAAACCCACCTAAATATTCTGCTTTATCTTCTAAATATCCACCTAAATATTTACCAATATATACAGCAACTATACATAAAGTAAAAGTTATTAGAGTGATTAAACTTACAGCATAAAAAATATCAGTATTTGAAAAAGAGAAAGTAACTCCAACTGCAAGTGCATCAATAGATGTAGCAATTGCTAAAATAAAAAGTGTTTTAGTTTTTAAGTCTTTTACTTCATCTTCAAAATCATCTTCTCTTGCTTCTTGTATCATCTTATAACCTAAAAATACTAAAATCACAAAAGCAATATAGTGATCAATACTATCCACAAAATCTGCAAATAAAGCACCTAGATAGTATCCAAGTAGAGGCATTAAACCTTGTGCTATACCAAAAAAAGCTGCTATTTTTAAAGTGTTTGAAAAGTTTATATTTTTATATTTACTTCCACTAGCAATAGACACAGCAACACTATCCATAGCTAATGCAATAGCAATAAGTACAAGTTCCATTTTTTATCCTAAATTTATATAAGATTGGAATTGTACTTATTTTATAATTAAAGCAGTGTTAGTTAGGCTAGAACTCTTCTTTTCCCGTCTTTTTTGATATTTGAGAAGTTGTCTAAATAATCAAGGTAAGTAATAAGATATTTTCTACTTAAAGGATGTCTTTCTTTGAAGTTTGAAATTTCAATAAATCCATCTTCTTGAATGATAGCTTTCATCTGTCTTACGATACTATCTAAACTTTCACTATGAATAAATAGATTGTGTTGAAGTCTAATCACAAGCTTTTTTGCTGTTAAAGATTTAAGAATATTATCTCCAAGTTTTCTATCTAAATCTAAATCATCATAGATATTATAAGGTGCTGTTGGTGTAATATGCTCTGTTTTTAATCTTTCTAAAACTATGTTTTTTAGTCTGTCTTCATAATCTTCTTCTATATCTTTACTTTTGTAAAGCTTATTATTTTTTACTAAAAAGCCTTCATCCACTAGGTGTGTTAAAGCATCTTCGATGAAGCTTTCACTTGCCCATTTGATTCTAAGATTTATAGAAGCTGGTGAAAGTAGGGCGTACTTATTTTTAGTATAGATTTCTTTGATAAAGTCAATAATAACTTGTTTTGTTTCAATAGGATAAATCGTAAGTTCTTTTTCATCAATATATACATCTTCTAAATTATTGGCAAACTCGATAGCCTCTTCATGACTTAGTGCAAATCTTTGAGATGATGAAATAAGCCCTAAACCTTTTTTGTGAGCTTCAAGAAGCTTTTTGTAAGCATAAGTAAACTTCTCTTCTTTTAGAGCTTCTAAAAGTTCTCTTTTTTGATTTTTTTTCATAGGATCTGCGATAGGATTTAAAACTTTACCACCAGCAATAGTATCATTTCCTAATCTTAAGATGATTTTCTCACCAAAAATAGTATATAGTTTTTCATCGGCTTTTATAGTGGCAAAACCTTCTTTTAAGCTAGTTGTTGAATCAAATAATAAAACTCTAACTTCAAGTTTTTTTGAACCTATGAAAAGTGTATATTTTTGATTGTGTTTTAACTCTTTTTGTTTTAAAGTGTTAAAAGAAATATCAATCATATCAAAGCCTCTTAAGAAGCCTTTTTTACTAAGTAAATCACCTTTTTGAATATCATTTGCATTTATACCTTGTAGGTTTAAAGCAGCTCTATTTGAGATGTTTGCTTCTAGGGCATTTTCATTGTGAACTTGGATGTTTTTGATTTTGATTTGTTTTTCACTTTGACATAAAAAAACCTTTTCATTTAACTCACAAGGTTTCCCTAAAACTGTACCTGTAACAACAGTACCTATACCTTTTGGAGAGAACACTCTATCTACATAGTACCTAAAGAAGTTTTCTTCTTTTTTTGCTTTATTTTTTATACTAAAAAGTTTGTCTTTTAAGGTTTCTATTGAATCCGGTTCATAAACAGAAACAGCTTGAATAAAGTTTATATCAAAGTCATATTCACTAAAAAACTCTTGAATTCTTTTTTCTTGGTCTTCTAGCTCATCTTGTGATACTAAATCTTTTTTAGTTATCACAATGACTATATCTTTGATACCTAAAAGATTGATAATCTCAATATGCTCAACAGTTTGTGGCATGATACCTTCTTGGGCACTAATAGCAAACATAACACAGTTAAATCCAAAAGCACCTGCAATCATGTTTTTGATAAGTTTTTCATGCCCAGGCACATCAATAAATGCTATGTTTTGCTGTCCTCTTGAAAGGTTTGAAAAAGATAAATCAATAGTTATCCCTCTTTGTTGCTCTTCTTTTGTAGAGTCACCTTCATAACCATTTAAAGCCTTGATTAAAGCAGTTTTACCATGGTCAATATGTCCTGCTGTTCCTATAATAATATTTGACATTAGTTAAAAACTCCTCTTATAATCTCTTCTATTTCTTTTACTTCGTGTTCTTGAATACTTCTAAAGTCTACTAAAACTTTTTCATTCTCAATTCTTATTATCAAGTTTTGTTTTCTAAGAAGTTTTTCTATTTTGTTTGCTTTATAATCTTTGTATTCTAAAGTAAGTGCGATAGTTGGTATCTTTTTGTTTGGAGTAGTTCCTCCACCTATTAAAGACTGAGTTTTTATAACTTCACATTTACAAATATCTTCTATACTTTGTTTTAAAGTATTTGCTCTTTGCTCTAAAGTCTTAATATCTTCATGTAACATCTTTAAAGTAGGGATGTCTTGTGTTTGACCTTTTAGATATGAAGTAAGATTATCTTCAAGTATTGCTAAAGTGAGTTTATCAACTCTTAGCATTCTTAGAAGTTGGTTTTTTTTGATTTTTGCTATTAGCTCTTTTTTACCAACTATGATACCTGCTTGAACTGAACCAAGAAGTTTATCTCCTGAAAAACTAAGTAGACTTGGTTTGTGTTGCATGTATTTTATAAGTGATGGTTCACTTAAGTCAAGATTGTAAGGCAAATCTATGATATGACCACTTCCCATGTCATAGTAATCTATAACATTGTGTTCATTGGCTACTTTGATGATGTCTTCATAAGAAACTTCTGATGTAAAGCCTTCAATAGAATAGTTTGATTTATGAACTTTCATAAGCATCGATGTATTTTCATCAATGGCATTTTCATAATCTCTAAGATGAGTTTTGTTTGTAGTACCTATCTCTTTTAGTTTTGCACCACTTTGGCTCATAACCTCAGGAACTCTAAAACTTCCCCCAATCTCCACAAGTTCTCCACGACTTACAACTACATCTTTGTTTTTTGCAAAAGTATTTAGTATCAAAAATACAGCACTTGCGTTGTTGTTTACAACAACTGCATCTTCACAACCTGTAAGAGCTTGAAGAGTAGATACTATATGTTCATATCTTTCACCTCTTTTTCCTTCTTGAAGAGAATACTCTAAGTTGTTGTATGAAGTAGCAACTTCTTTTGCTCTATCAAAACTATCAGGATTTATCAAAGACCTACCTAAGTTCGTATGCACGATAATACCTGTAGCATTTATAACTTTTTGAAGTGAAGGTTTTGTGATGTTTTTGTACTTTTTAAGTACATCATTTATAATATCATCTTGTGTAAAATCTTGGATTTTTTCATCTAAGATATCTTTTCTATACTGATTTATAGTATCTTTACTGATACTCGTAATCAACTGTTTTGAAAGCTCTTCAAAAGCTTTGTTGTTGACAAACTTGTCAACCTTTGGAAGGTTCTTAAGTAAACCCATATTTACCCTTTCAGATAGTTTTAAAATAAAATGGTGTAAGATTTCAGTTCTTTTAAGCGGGGGGTATGTGATCCTGGTGGACACCGCAGGCTTCAACCCTGATCGGAGGTTCGTGTGTACGCGCCTCGGTAGGTTCGATTCCTACACCTTCTCGCCATTCCCCATCCCGTAAAATCGTAACTCTTACATAATTCTTTGTCTATAAAAATGTAAATATACTACAAATATACTACAACTTTATATTTTTTTGATTTTAGCATTTTTTTATAATGAGATTGATTAATTGTCAATTTTTTTTTACTTTTGATATAAAATAGAATAGGCTAGAGCATAAAATAAATTAAAAGGTATTATATGTTAACTACTCTAGCCTATAATTTTAAAAAGGATTCCATAAGAAGAATCACTAGGATATTTAATATCCATAAACTTATTATATTAGTTTAAATTAATTAGTCTTACTAATTGGTAAAACTTTTACATCTTTTGCTTTAAATAGATTATTACTTATTTTTCTTAATTGTACAAACTCAATTTCAATTTCTTGTAGAGCTTGAGTATTTTGAAAATGGAACTTACTAAAATTTAAATCTTTGACTTCTATATTATTTATTTTGTAAATAGTATCTATTGTTGTTAATGTTGTAAATGTAGATATGTTTGTTTCTGCATTGTGTGTAAAACTAATTATTTTCATGACTATCTCCTACCTTCATTTTCTTTTTAAGTTTTCCATACAATGATAAGATTTTATCGAATGACTTTTTATTGATTTCATAAACCTCTACAAATATTTTTTTATTATCCCTTTTTTTTCTAATTCTTTCTAAGAATCCCACGGGATTAAGTTTTGAACCGCTTGTATCTTTAAAATGATATTTTGTTAAAGCATTTACTTCATGATAAGATAAAACACCCTTATGAAGTTTTACAAATTTTTTTTCAAATGGTGATAATATTCTTTCATTAAAAGTTTTATATATCCATACTCTACTTTTACCTTGTTTTCTATATGTTTTATATTCTCTATCATAAAAGATTTTTAACCTTTTTAAGATTTTATAATCTTCAACTAATAACTTATAATCTTTCTTATATTGAATATACTTATCAACTTCCATTTCAGAAATTTTCCTTTTATAATAAGCTATTCTTTCATTAACAATAACAATATCAATATCAGATTTTTTATATCCTCTTTTGTATAGTGCATCATCTTCATTAAACAACTTATTAATTAGCCTTTGATACTCTTTATCTTCTTTAATATCATTCTTTTTAACAATTACTTTATGAACTTTTTTAAGAGGTGAAGAGATTACTTTTGCAACCTCTTTTACTTCTTTTGGTGTTTCTATTTGTTTCACCTCTTCTACTGTTTCCACTTCTGTATTATTTGTCGAAAAAAGAGCTATTAATAATATTACTGCTATCAATAATATAAAGTTTGGTGACTTAATTATATTTTTCATTTATCACCTCTTACTTATCTTCTATTTTCAAAGTTGTATAGTAAGTTTGTACATATATATTTTTAGTTTTGTTCTTTTTAATATTTAATGTTTTTAAATATTTATATGGTTTAAGATTTAGAAATACTGTCTCTCTTTCACTATTTAATTCTACATCTATTGAAGTAATATCGGTATCGTAACCGCTTGAATAATCTACTCCTTCAACTTTGTTTATTGTTCTTGATGTTATATCATTTACTGAACAAGTCATAGCTTTATACATAACTATACATGGACTTGAACTTGGTTCTTCTGCTTTTAATGTTGTTGCACCTAATAAAAGTGCTGTTGTTATTGTTGGAATTAATAAATTTTTCATGTTGAATCCTTTTTATTTTTTATATTAATAATGAGTTCACATAACTACTTAATGTTGGAACAACAAATATTAATAAAAGTCCCAATATTTTCATAGCTATTAGACCATCGAAAGTAAGTCTTAGTCTTGTTAAGATTCCACCTTCTGTTCTTGAAAACTTTGCTAACAAATAGAATATAACTGCGGGTAATGTTATTACACCTTTGAATACTGCTAAAAAGAATACTGCGAAATTAAATATTGATATTGGACTTCCAAAATTTACATTATTAACTTCTGTTGTCATTTCTATACTTTTTAGATATTCCCATTTATCCATGATTATATTTCCTATGTAATTCCAATCTTGACTTAGAATAAATTTTAAGAAGTTTTTATCATTATCTGATGCTATAAGAAACCCTATACATCCTAGGAAAATTAAGAAGTATTGAAAAAGACCATTTTTTCTAATCATAAACTATCCTTTAAGTTAACTTTAAGTTATTATAATGATTTTGTTGAGAATAAAATTTATTTATACTTTATTTAAAGTACAAATTTAATAGGTTTACGAAAATATGGGTTTTTTTGAACATTGATTAATGCATAAGATATTGTTGATAATTGAATATATTAGAAGAGTTTAGTGATTTTTTACATTTTTACATTAGTATTTTTTTCAATATCCCAAATAGTCTCATTAAGAAACCTTGCCAAATATTTTGACTTTGTTTGTTTATATAGAAATATTACACCTTTTATTGCATTTACATAGTCTTCTTGATTATCTGTAAACCATTTGATTAAGTTGTCTAATTTAGTATATTTTATATGATAATGTTTGAACTCAATTGTGTTATCTTCTACATCATTTTTGATATACCAATCTTTGATTTTTATAAATGGTAATGTTGTGTAATACCATAATTCTTTAATTGCTTTCATATTTGCTCCTTATGTGCCTTTTAATATATTATATACATAAAGATTCGAATTACACTTTATTAATTGAATTTGGGTGTTTATTTGCGTTTTATGAGGATATAAAAGAGATTTTTTAAGTCTCTTCTATATTTTTTCTATTGTGATTATGATTTCTTCTGATTCAAACCATTTTTTATTAAGTGGTTTTATGAATTTGTAGACTTTTTCATCATTTAAAAATAAAAATAGATAATTAAATCTTAGTTCTTGAAATTGTTCATCTATTTTAAGTTCTAAGTTTTTTATTAAAAATTCTTCATCTAGTAAACTGTTCATATAATTTAGAATTTCTTTACTGTTATTGTTATTGTGACCTTTTAAAGTTTTGAACTCAAAAGGCTTTTTTATGAAAAAATTTTTTACTTTACTTGGAACTCTAAAAGTCTTACCTAATAACTTCCAAATAATCCATGTAATTGTTTCAACTACTGCTTTAAATATACTACCTTTATTTATCCAAATAAGTACACCTAAAATTGTATATTGAATCCACTTAGGCAGACTAAAGAAGTAATTGAAGTATTCGTTAATTATCTCCATGACATATCCTCTAATCTTTCCATAATCTGATTATGCTTTTTAATATATAATTCTCTTTCTTTTTTATCTTGTACAAAGTCAATTAGTCCATTAGTTATTTCTAAAAAATGTTCATTATCTAATAGATATTTTGCAAATTTTTCTTTTTCATTTTCATCTTCGATTGTATCTATATAACATATTGCAGAATCTATATGAGAACGTTGAAAATTTATTGATTCATTAAGCTCTTCTATATATTCTATTTGTAAATTATTTTCTTCTTCTAACTCTTTTATTTTTGTCTCTTTATCTACTATGATAATTGCTAGTATTCCTACTATTAATAATACTATTAAAAAATCCATAATATTCCTTTTATTGATTTAGGAAAGCTTTTCTTTGTGCTTTTCTTATGTTGTTATTCTTTTCAAAATAAACCGTTTCATCATTACTATCTTCATAGTTATATTCATTTGACATATCAATATCATTTGGGTTGTATATTTCAATGTAAACTTCTTCGTAATTTGATTTTAAACTTGACTCTATTTTTAAAGTTAGCTTTTTCATTTTTATAATCCTTTTTTGGTTTTTTGCTTTTAAGCTATATTTAAGATTATAATAAGTTTTTTAGGAAAGTTTATTATTTGTACTTTTTTTACTGTAAATAAAGTATAAATTTAAAAATAAGGGGTTTTTGATTGACTAAGAGGGTATTTTTACCCTTTTTCCTTAGTCGATATTGTATTTTTTTGCAATTTTAAGATAGTCTTGAATTGTATAATGTTCTAATTCTCTTTCACTTACATACATTTCATCCGCACCATTATCTATATATTGATTAAGTAAAATCTCTTCATACTTTTCATCAATTAATAGTCTAATTTCTTCTTCTATTACATTATATTTTTTTCTAAAATAAGTAATCTGTGCATCTATTTTTTCTCTATTAATTCTTACTTCTTTTTTAAGAAGTTTACCTTTGTTTTTTAATATTCTAATTTCCATGAATATTTGAGGTAATTTGTAGAATGGAGCATTATCATACTGCTTGGCTGCAACTTTGATTAAATCATTATGTTTTTCGATTCTCTTATTTTGATTTATCTTTTCTAATTTTAAATTGTCAACATGATTATCTATGTTTAACATATACTCTGAAACTACACGACTTTTAGTTCTTTCAACTTGAGCATTTTTAAAAAAATCTGATACTTTATTAAAGAAACCTTTTTTAATTTGTTTAGTTTCTAAAAACTCTTTTATCTTTTCTTCTAACTCACGTTCTAAATCAAGTGTTTCTTTTTTAAGAAATACTAACTGTTCATTAATAGTTACTTCAATTTCTTTAGCTATTTTTGAAAGTCTTTTATTTTCAAGTTGTTCTAATTGTTCTATTTCTTCTTCATGTCTAAGATAGTTATTTGATAGATTAAAATTTACATCTTCATGTTCATTATCATATTCATCTTTTTTAAATAAATCTTTCCATTCTTCTGCTTGAGCTTGAAGTTTTTTAATCTTAGAATTTAATGATATTGAAGAATCTTCACTACTTACTTCTTCTATCTCAATTTGATAGTTATTGTAAGTATATTGAATATTATCAACTTTATATTTTGACTTTACAATATCTAAAAAGTAATCTTTTAAATATCTAATTTCAACTTCTGTAACAATTTCTTCATCTTTTATTAGATAATCTTTTTTAACAAACATATCTTCAAAATCAAAACCAAATGAATTTATTTGTTCTATGGTATTTTGAATCCTATGTTTCGATATAACATTTTCAACTAATTGGTCTATACTTTTTGAATATTTTTCTACTTCCATGTGAATCCTTTTTTAATTTAATTAAGGGGCTATTAACCCCTTTGTTTTCATTATAATAATATTGGTGATTTTTAGTTTTTAAAATGTTAAATCTTCTGAATATTGAATATTTTCTTTATTTAACTTTTCTTTTACTTCTTGTTCAACTTGTTGTAGTGTAGATTCATCAAGAGCTTCTTTTGCTTTTTTTTCAATATCTTCAATAGTGCTTTCTTCTAAATCTACTTCTTTTTGTGATTCTTCTTCTAACTTCTCTTTATTTCTAGTTAAAAGTCTTTTCTTCATAGCTTCTTTTTTATCTTCGTACTTTTTGATTTCTTCTTCTGATAAAGTACGTTTTTTAGCATGACTAACTTTTCTTCTCTTCTTATTTTTTAAGTTAGATGGTTTCTTATCAAGATTTAATTCTTCACTTTTAGATTCTTCTTTAGTATCATCACCTTTTGATTCTAATTGAGCTTTATAAACTTCTTCTGCTTTAATCCAAAGATTTTCTTTCTTTTTATCTAAATTATCAAAGCTATTAATTTCATCTTTATAATCATCACTTTCAGCTTCTTTTTCAGCTTCTTCCATTTCTAACCTAATTACTATTTTTGTAAGTTCAGTTAGTTTTTCTATTCTTTTTCTAGCTTCTTTTAAAGCTTCTGTTTCTTCATAATTATTAATTTCATCTATATTAAATTCTTTAACAGCTTCAACTGCAAACCCTGATTTTAATATTCTTTTATCTTTATCATACATCAAGAATTGACCTGATGTTAAAGTTGAAGAATCTACACCAAATTCTAATTGAGTTTCTGAATCTATTAAAATATTTGCAGTTATTTTATCTGCTCTTAATAATAAGAAGAATGTAACCATAGACCTAAATACATTAGGAATCATGTCTAATGTAGCTTTTTGTAAGATACCGATTATAAAAAGATTTGAACTTCTTGATTGAGTAGATAACTTATCAATAAAATATACACATTTTTCAGCTTTAGCTCTAATTGGCTTAGGCAAAGTATTATCTTTTATCATCATCATTAAGACATGAATTTCATCAATAACTACTATATCTTGAGAATGTTCTGTTGTTTCAACACCACAGTTTGTATTATCTTTAGATTTAGCAGTAGATAAGATATAAGCTTTTTTTAATGTATTTAATACTGCATCTATACCATCTTCTATATCAACAAAAGTTACTTTATTAATACCGTCTAAAAATCTCCAATCCTTTGAACCTTGCTTTAAATTTATTATATATACATGACCTAGATTTTTATAGTTTTCAGGTAAGAACCATGTTTTAACCCAATTAACACCTAGAAAAGATTTACCACTACCAATACCACCTGCAACTAAACACATTCCATATAAAACACCTACTGTTTTTGCGAATGGGGCGAATAAAGGTTTACCTTTAATATCTTGAGTACCAAGAATTGATTTATTTTCACCAAACTCCGATGAAAAATCTGTTCTTTCACAATCTGATACTATTTCAAAATCTTTTGGTGATGCTCCATCTGTAACAAGTTCATCCATTTCATCCATAGTTAAAACGCTACCTTTATACAAGGCACTTAAAGATGGTGTTTTTTGTTGAAACTTAACTATAACCTTATCTTCACCATCACGTTCTATTTTTACATTTGGAACATTGAATAATTGTTTAAAGTTATTAGCACTAGATAAGAACCTATCATAAGCTATCGTACCATTTGGCGATAATTTATAATAATACCAATCTTTAGATTTATCAATTTTTTCTAAGTAATATTGACCTAATCCTAACTGATGTAGCTTCTTTTGATGTGAAGCCTTAGTTTGCATATCTTTAAAATGTAATTGAAAAATAAAATATGAAAGAATTAATGATAGTGATAAATAAATTATTTGATGTATTTTAAATTCAGTAGAAGCTATAAAAATAGCCATAATTTTTAAATTTTCAAATGTAGAAGCAAAATCAACGAATGGGTTTTGACCTATAACTATAAAAGCAAATACATATGTATAGGCTATAAAAACTAAAATTGAAGATAAGACAAAATATCCTATTCTCCAATTATTTAGAGAAGATTTATCTAAGTTACCCTCTCTATCGAAATAGTCGTATTCAAATTTTTTTTCAGACTTCATAATTAAAACCTTCTTCTTCTAAAAAACTTGAACACTAGATATAAAACAATTGTGAAGTTTATAGTATTCATATTAAAGATAAAAGAATTTATTTTATTGAAACCTTTTACATCTTCATGATATTTTCTTACCTCTGAATATGAATATTTATTATCTGATGTTCTATGTTCTTTATCTTTAGTATTTGATGTTACAAATTTAGGAGTTGAAGAATCTTTTTTAGTCTCTTCTTCACCTTTTAAAATCTTATTGATTTCATCTTGATTTTCTTCTACCTTAGACCATCTATTAAACTCTGTTAATATCTTTGCATCTTCTTTATATAAAAGATTTGCTACGTGATATTTATTTGTTGCTTGAGTAAGTCCAAATACTACATACACTATTAATAAATATTGAAAAATTTTTTTCATTTTATCTTGCATATTTCATCCTTTCTTGTAATTCTTCGAGTTCTTTTCTCTCTTTCCTACGTTGCTTCATACCATTAAAACCTCTTTTCCATTTTGCTATGGTTTGAGTTACTACTTCTTTAGTAGATTGGTATTTCTCTGATTCTTTTATAACTTTAATTTTTTCTTTTACAGCATCTTTTTTATTTTGAAATACCATCTTCGCAACTGAAGCTTTTACACTCTTAGTTTTTGGTGGTTTTGGTGGCTCATAATAAAATACTAATAGAGCTAAGATAACTATAAATATTGTGATTAACTTGTCAAACATTATTTTCCTTTAGATGATTTGTAAAATTTGTTGAGTTAAATATAACCCCATTGTCATTGACCAAATACATACCATTTTGATAATTGCATTCATAATATAATCCTTTTAATTTTTTGCCTTTCAGCTATATTTAAGATTATAAAAGATTTTACTTTTTTTACTGTATATAAAGTACAAATTTCAAAGGTTTACGAAAATATGGTCTTTTTTAAAAATTTAATTTTTACCTTTGAGGGATTTTCACCCTCACTTTTTGTTTTTTGCAATTTTTTCTATTGATTTTTTGCAATTTTAAAAACTCATTTGAACTTTTCCTTGAAGTGCTTTATTCCCTTTAAAGTCTGTTGCACCTGATAAACTAAAAATCAAATTCTCTTTTCTAACTGCTATACTTGCCCCAAAAGCTTCTTTACCATTAAATGATGTAGTATTAAGTGAAACTGATGTATCGCCATTTGTAAAGTCATGATTTGCATTTAATGCACCTAACACCGATGCTTTTTTATCCATTTCTTCATCTACTTTACTTAAGAAGTTTTCTAAACCTTGGTTCTTGATTTCTTCTACATCTTTTTTAAGTTCTGCTATATCTGCATCTTGTCTATTATCAACTACATCTTTTTGATTTAGTCTTGAATGATTATCTTGAGCTAAACTTCTATTTGATGAAATATTTGATGTATTAATATTAATTGAATTTCTATTGTCTGAAATTTGTGTATCTTGTACATTATTTCTATCTCTTTCAATAGAAATATCAGATATATTTTGATTAATAGATATATCTTGAGAAGTGTTCTTAGACGTATTATTATCTATCTGTATTTGTTGGTTATCATTTCTATCTTTTTCAATAGAAATATCATCTTTATTTTGATTAATATCATTAAAAACATATGTCATTTCATTAAAAAACATATCTTGTTTTACATAATTATCTTCTACATTAGTCATTCTTGTTTTAAGTGTTGTAATATCACTTGTGTTATTATCTGCTTTTATTCTTGCATTTGTAGCAGTTGCAAAAGCATCACTTGCAAGTCTTTCGACAGAATCCATACGAGGTTTTAAATCTTCATTAATATCATCTGTGTTTTGCTCTATTCTTATATCTTGTTCTGCGTCTGTTAATGCAAATAAATTAGATGTTAATAACATTGAAGTGATTAATGATAGTTTTAATAAATTTCTCATATTTCACCTCTCATTCTTTCATCAACTCTTTTTTCAACTTCTTTTTTAACATCAATAATTGATTCTTTGAAAATTAATATTAAAGAGTAAATTGATAAAATTAAAAATGCTCCCATAAATAAAATTAATGTAATTTGTATAAAGTCTAATTGGTTATATAATGCGATTATAAAATCTATAAATTTGAATAAATAAATCATGTGAAATCCTTTTTTAAATTTTTTTTATTTGAATTTTATGTTTGTTGCTTTAGATACTTGCTTCTTAACAAACATAGTCATTGGCATATCTTCTTTATTAAGTTTTTGAAGCTCTGTATATTCATCTTGATATACATATAATTGAATTGAAATTTTCTTTTTTGTATATTTTTTATTTGATTGATTCGTTTTCATGATTTTCCTTTTTTTGAATTAATAAAAGGTTATTAGCTTCATGAAAGTTAGAATATTTTGGGAGGTCATTTAAAGAGTCGTAGATAAACTCTTCTAATGTATTGAAAGATGTATAAGGTAAGATGTTTTCTAGTTGCTCTAGCTCCTCGCTTGTTAAATGGATTCTTAAAGTTTTCATGCTAATAACCTATAAGAGGGGTTAACCTCTTAAGACTTTTTAGGTAAAGTTTCTGTTGAATATGAAGTAGCACCGTTAGATGGTTTAAATACTTCGATGTTCTCAATAATTACTTCTTGACCTTTTAAATGTTCTATGTCAGAAACATTCGTATTTTTGATTTTAATATTTTTTAAATCAACTCTTGTACCATGTTGAATGATTGCTTGAACCATTGTATCTTTTGTATCAACTTTTACTTTTTTTACAGTCATACCTCTTTTTTTATCTACTGTTTTTTGTGGAGTATATAAGTGAGATAAAATAACTTTTGCATGAGAGTTAACTATAAATGTAGGTTCTTTAATATCTTTTAATTCTTCACCTAAATTATCAGTACCATACGCATTAGTTCTTGTTTTTTTATTTGGGTAAACATTAACATCTTTAAAGAAAAATGTTCTTCCACGTAATTTTTCAAGTTCATCTTCTTCCATTTTCTTTTTGATTTTTATAGTTCTTCTGTCAAATCTACCTAATTCTTCATCCCATACAATTGATTGGATTTGGAATGAACTTCTATCTTCAACATACTCACCTTTATCATCATCCCATACTGAACCGTATGAAAAACCACTTACTGTACATGTTAAGTCTGTATTTAAGAATACAGCGTCTTCGTCAAGTTTTAATACCTCATTATCTATTACTGTTGTTTCATTAGCTTTTAATTTACTATCTTTGTTCTCTGTTTTTGTGTTTAAGTTTAAGTCTTTATTTCCCATGGAAAATCCTTTTTTAATTTAATTTTTTAAAAGCTGTGTTTCAAACTTTTGTTACTTTATTTATAAAAGAATTTTTTTTTATTTTTTTTATTTTTTTTGTAATTTTTTTAAATTTTTTACTGTAAGTTCTATTTTTAGGGATATTATGGGCTTTTTCTTAATAAAAAAAATTTTGAAATTTGTAAGATTTTTTTGAGATTTTTACTTTATTTACTGTTTTTACTGCATTTACTGTATTTGAAGTATAGATTTTTTGCAATTTTGGATAGAAGATTTTTCTATCCTATAAGTAAACCATGAGAAGTTTCATTTAAATTACTATCATGACTAAATTCTCTAGCCATCTTTTCATAATCTATACAGTTAAGAATGAAGCTATCTAAATCAGAATAATTTTCTTCTACATATTCTATTGCATATTCTTTCAAATCGTAATTACCATATATATAGTAATCTTCTAGGTTTAAATCTAGTATCTCATTAATATCTAAACTATGAGCTTCATGAATTGCTAACACTAAAGTAATATCTTCTACTTCTGTTAATGCTTCTGCAATTTCATTTAGTTTAGTTAATGATTGATATTCATATAGCCCAAATGTATAAAAGACATTATTATCATCTTCTACATCTGCTATTAGATAATCAAATTCATAATTTAAATCTTCTGATGTTGGTAATGTTAATTCAAAATCAGGTCTATTCATATTACTTAAATCTCTAACCCATATAGTCACTTCATCAAATCTATTCATTTCTATATCCTTAATATTATTTAGATTGATTATAAAGGGTTTTTTGATTTAGTCTTCTAGTGAATATAATTTTGTATTTTATGTTATTTTTAGATACTATATTTGCTTAATATATAATTTTTAGGATATTTTATGATTGAAGAAATAGCAATAATTTTTAGTGAAGAAAATAATAGTAAAAAGGGAAATTACTTTGAAGATTTGGTAGGAAATATATTTGTTAATCAAAGGTTTAATATTGATGCAAAAAATATGAATATTACAGGTCAAGAATTTGATTTAGTATGTTCGCATAAAGATATAAATACAAATGAACAAATACTTATTGAATGTAAAGCTAAAGAATCAATAAGTAGTGCAGAACTTAATCTCTTCAATTTTAAAGTATTAGATAATGAATATAGTAAGGGTATTTTTATTTATTCTAAAGACTTTGGTCATCAAGTACAAGGAACAATAGATAAGTGGAAAAATGGTAATAAGTATAATAACCTTTCATTTTGGAATGGTAAAAAAGTTATTGAACTACTAGTTGAATCAAATCAAATTAAAAAATATTCTTTTAATAGTGAAAATTTCCAAATAACAAAGGTAATACTATTCTTTTCATATGATGGATTTTATTATATACCTTTCTTCTCTAACACCACTCTACCTAAATATTTTTCAGTAATTAATGCAAAGACATTAGAAAGTATTACAAATCCAAATACAATTGAAGTTGTTCAAAAACATATAAAAGAAACTAAACAATTAGACCACTATCAACTAGACTCAAAAACAGAATCTACATTAAAAAATAATCCAATTGAAATAGAAAGTATTGCAGAGGTTAAGGAAAGTGAAAGTTGGTATGACTATAAACCTGCATCTTTAGAATATTTTGTTGGTAGAGATAAATTTACAAAAAAAATAATGGATGTACTTAAAGATATTATTGATAAGAAAACAGAACATAGAGTTTTTTATATTGATGGAAAATCAGGTTGGGGGAAAAGTTCTCTTTTAGTTGCTTTACGAGGAAAACTGCGAAATAAACATTATAAAAACAAATATTATGGATATGTTGTAGATTCAAGAAGTGCAAATTCACAGAGTTTTATATCTCTTGCATTTACAACAATGTTAAATAAAGCTTCTAATGAAAAGTTTATTCCTGAAAATCTTTCTAATATTCAAATACCATCTTATTTTGATATTATGAATTCTCAAGGTATTGAAGAACTTAAAAAGTATCTTGAAGATAATAATAAACTACTTATATTAATTTTTGACCAATTTGAAGATATATTTAGAAAAGAAAGTATTTTACAAAGCTTTTTCAAATTATTAACTGATGTGAATATGGAGCAATCTAATATTGTATTAGGCTTTTCTTGGAAAAATGAAACTTTTATTTCTGCTGATGAAAAAGAAGTATCAAGATTACTATCACAATCACGAGAACATTCTGTATCTATTACAATGTCAGAATTTACAACTAATGAATGTAAAAAAATTATTGAACAACTAGAAACAGACATTAATGAGAAGTTAGATATTCAATTTATTAATAGAATTATTGATAATTCTCAAGGTTTTCCTTGGCTAGTTAAAAAATTATGTGTACATATTTATAAACAAGTAAGTGATGGGATTTCATTGGTAGATTTATTTTCTCAAGACTTAAATGTAGAATCTTTATTTACAAAGGACTTAGAACAATGTAATGAAGATGAAATTAGAGCTTTAAGAATTATTGCACAAAGAGCTTATGAAAGTAATATGTTTGATACAACAGAAGTTAATGAATTAGTTTCTCAAGATGTAATTACAAGTTTAACAAATAAAAATTTAATTATAAAAACAGGAGCAAAATATAATATCTATTGGGATATTTTTAGAGACTATCTTGTTACAGATAATGTACCAAAAGTTGGTGAAACATATATCATTAGAACACAACCTAATTCTGCATATGAGGTTTTATCATATTTTGATTCTCAAAAAGAAATGACTTTAGATGAGATTTCACTCTTAACAAATAATTCAAAAAGTACTCTTGAAAATCAACTAAGAGAATTAAGAGGTTTTAATATTATTGAATATGATAGTGAAAAATATAAATTAAAGGATGAAAACTTTGATTTATCAGAAGAAAACTTTAAAGCATTTATGAAAAATAAACTTGAAAAACATACTTTTTATATGGAGTTATTAAAAATTAAAGATAAACAAATTGACTTAAGTGAATTGGTTGAAATAATAACAGATAAAGTAAACACAGGAAGTAGTTATAGTCAAAAAACACTTTCTGATTATGCTCAACTATTTCTAAATTGGCTTAATTATGTTGAATTATCAATAGGAAATATTAATCCTGAACTATTAAGAAAAACTAGAAATGAAAATACTTTTACTCCTCAAGAAAAACCTAATAGAGTTTTAGAGTTTTTTGATAACTTATCTGATGAACAGCAATTTACAAAAGAGCAAAATAAATTTTTATATGATTTAAAAGCACTTGGATTAATTACTTATAAGAATCATAAAGTTAGATTAACATCTTTAGGTAATGAAGCTAAAAATGATAGATTAATAATATATAGAAATGCTCTTAAAGCTCATAAAATTAACTATTCATTTTCAAAACTTTGTACTGAACCAAATATAAAAGCTCGTAACTTTAAGGATATAATTCCTGATTTAATTGATGAAAGTCAACATAAAACATATGCGAGTAGTACGGCAAGGAAATTATATGATTGGGCAAAATTAATATACGATAATAAAGATGATTTAGGATTAGAAGTAGAATAATGAAGAGAGGGATTTAATCCTCTTCTTCTTTTGGTTTTGCATGGTTATTTATAATATAGTCTTTGATAATTGATTTTGATATTGTTTCATAATCTTCTATATCAAATAATTCTAAACTAGTTACAACTTGATAATCTAAATCACCATAGTCTTCTATAATATATTCATCATCTAGTTCTTCTTTGATTTCTATAATGAATTTTTCAACAATACTATAAAGTTCTTCATATGTTTCTTCTTCAACATAATATTCTTGAATGTGGTGAATTAAATTATTTCTTTCACTATAAGTAGATGTATTTAACTCTAACATATCATTAATAATTTCATCTTTATCTTTAGTTAGTTTTTCATCTTTATATTCATCATCAAGTATAGATAGTAAAATTTCTTCTCTACGAATATATAAATTATTCAGTTCTAATAATATTCCTTCTTTCTCAAGTACTAAATCATTTACTTCATCTGTATATTTATAAATTTCTGATGTTGTTTCTTTTTCAATATATTCTGATACATCACCAAATAATCTTGATTCATATTTCCAATCAGGAAGATGTGATTCATAATAAACATCAATATTATAATGTTTACTTATCTCTTCATCGAAATATAACCATTGCTCTAGTAAGTGTTCTAATTCTATTCTATTACTCATAGTAATCCTTTTTTATTTTAATTTTGACTTTTTCAAGCCTTGTTCTTAGAGTATAATCGAAAAAAAAATTTAATTTTATTATTTTTAATATTTTTTGAAAGTTGTGATTTTGTAGGTTTTATTTGTTAGGTGAAGAGAGTAAATTAATACTCTTCTTCTGTTGATGTTGTGTGATTATCAATAATATATCTTTTGATTATAGATGAAGATTTTAATTCTTCATAGTCTACTTCTTCATCTATATCTTCTAATATTGATTCTTCGTCTGATGTTAATTTATATTCATCTTCAAGTTCTTCTATTATCTTTCTTATTTCAGATTTTGTAACGTAATCAGATAATAAATACGTATTTTCAATTCTATAAAAAATATCTCTTTCACTATGACTTTCAAAATTATAAGCACGATTTAGGTCTTCATGAACAAGACCATCTGAAATAAAGTCATATAAAAATCTAAATTCACCTTGATACCTGATTATATCACTATAAAAATCTCCTATATAAAATTGATTCCCTCTATCTGTAAAATCTTTAAGGTCTGATATTTCATCTTCTATATCACGTTCTATTCCTGTATAATAAAGAATACTTGGTAAATATTTTTCTTGAAGTTCTTTCAATAATTCTTGCAATTCTTCTAATGAATAATTAGTACCACCAACTATTTCTTGAACACATTCATTATATTTAACTTCTTCTTCTAGTAATTTTTTTAGAAATTCTTCATCTTGTGATTCTTCTAATTTAAACTCTTCTAATAAATATTGATATTCTTCTTCAAACTCTTCTTTTATTGCTTTAACTGTTTTATTCATAATTAATCCTTTGTATTAATTTTGACTTTTTCAAGTCTTGTATAATTCATTATAATTAGAAAAAAATTTTTTTGTTTTTTAAGTTTAATTTAATTTTAAAAGTTTTGTCAAATTATGTATATGTTTTTTTTGAGAAATTTTGAAATTTGTTATTTTTTATTTAGTTTTAAGTAGAAAGAGAAGTTTTTTAGGCTTCTCTTATTGATATTTTGATGTTATGGTTATACAGATTTTAAGTTATTGAATTTAAATCTAAATTAGCTTCATAATGATGTTCATATAAACCTTTTACTTTTATCTTTTTTACATCTGTTAGTAATGCTATTTTTCCAACTAAAGACATTAATTTTTCTTTTGATATTTTGTTAGTTAAAATTACTTTATGTATTATAATATATCCGTCTTCATTAAATTCAATAAATTTAATCTCTGATTGATTATTATGATATGTATATTCACAACCCATTACTTCTGCTTTTTTAAAATTTTTTTCCATTATTAACTCCTTTTAATTAACTCTAAATGATTCTTTAGATTATTAATATCTAATAGATTAAATGCTTGTGATGGTGAACCTTGAATACATGGTTCTAAAATTAATTCGATAGTTCTTCTTTTACCATCTTCTTTTTTAGCTGTAAACCATTTAATTCTATCATTTAGTGGGAATACATAAGTTTTCCCTACTATTGGAGATTCTTTAAAATCTTTTACATACAAATGTAACGTGTTAACTGTATTTGAACCTTCAAAAAATATACTAAAGAACTTATTAGGTTCTATTTTTCCTTTTAATTGTTCTTCTAACATTTTGTTAAAAGTATCTAATATCTCTTGTTTTTTAGTTGGGTTAAAATCACCTTTTAAATCTATAAATTTCATAGTAAATCCTTTTTTAATTTTTTTGCTTTTTCAGCTAATATGTTTGATTATAAAGGATTTTTAAAAAAAGTCATTTAGCGTTATTTTTTTATGAAACTAATCTCTTAATAGCTTCGGGAGAAAGCTTTAAATATTTTCTAAACTTGATTCTTTTTTTTATTTCTACTCTTTCAAATTCTTCATCAAATATATCTGATATTTCATCTTCAATATCTTTAAGATTTTGAATTTGTTCTTCTGTTGGCTCTTGATTAAATAGATGTTCATAATTATCTCTATGATGTATATGATTACGTTTGTAATAATCGTGATTGATTGAGAATCCATGATAATTTACATATTCATTAACGAATACATCTAAATCAATTTCTTCTTTTTGATATTGTCCCTCTTCATAGATTAGCTTGTAATCTTTGTTTTGAGGATTATAAGAGTCTTTGTAATAAACTTTTGTAATAATTTTACCCTTTGAATAGTCAATATATGGGTTTTCTTCATATGTACAGAAGTTCATTTTATTATTAATATCTTCTATTAATAATTCTTTTGCTTTTGATTCTATAAGTGAATTTAAATCATCTTTATATTGATGTTTTAACATCTTTTTATAGTCGTCTAAATCGTAGTTTACATACTCATTATCAACTATTTTTTTAGCATCATATTTATTAGAATAAATCTCTAATAATTTTGAATTAGCTTTATTAATAGCTTCTTCTTGAAACTCTTTAAATTGTTCTTCAATATAACTATTATTTACCTTAAAATAGGGCTTAACAGTTAAATCTTTTATTGCATAATTTAACTTTTTAGTATTAATATTACATACTTGTTTAACTTCGATAATGTTCTTATCACCGAATTTATTTTCTCTTTCAAGAACATAAGTATGATTCTTTTTATCCTTAAAAAAAATTTTTAAATCTTTCTTGAATAGAGTATCTTTTAATTCAGATGGTCTTAATATATGAAACTTAGTATATTCTTCACTTTCATTTTCTCTTTCTTCGAATTTAAAAATACCTTTTTTGTATAAAAGTTCAAAGAAAAAGTACATAGGAATATCTTTTTCATTTCTTTTCATAGCAGATAAGATATTAGGTCTATTATCTCTTAGATATGAGTACATAATATCTATCTTTTTTTGATTAAGTCCTCTTGTTTTAAAGTTCGAAGTTGTGAAAAACTTAGTGTGTTTTCCAAAGTATTGTTTATAGATTTCGAATACGTGTTCATCATCCTTTGAAGCTTCAATATCAACAACACCATCTTCACCCCTTTCTAATTCGATTTCTTTCATAAGATATTTAATAATATAAGTACTAGCTTTAGCCGTAGTTACTATTTCTAAATCTTGATATTTTTGATTAAGTCCAAATTCTTTTACAGTAGCTTTTCTAGCTCTTTTAAGCTCTTGCTCGAATTTAGGAGTAACCCAAAATAAAGCGTGTTGATGGGGTGTTAAAGACTTATGAGGTTCTATCATTTTGATAAAATCAAAGTTATAATACTCTTTTTTATGTTTGATAATATCTCTACTGTAATTGATAGAATATATAAGTTTTCTTCTCTTTTTTTGGTTCTTAATTATTAAAGCTTTATTAGCTTTTTTATCTTTCTTAAGTTCTTTAAGTTCTTCTTTTAATTTCGATAACTTCGCTATTCTAAGAGATAAATATTTTTTTGATTTCTTGATTTTATATTGTATTTTTCTTTTGAAATTTTTATAAAAATATCTGTGCATTTCATTTAAAGTTTCTAAACCTTTGATAATGCCCTCTTCGAAGTTATCAAATTGATAATTAGGATTTAATACTAGTTGTTCTGATTCGTATTTTCTAAAAGATTTGTTTAAATGCTCTCTTTGTTTAAACTTGTGGAATGACGATGGTAACGTCCAAGTAAGGAAAAATTTTTTCTTATCTTGATTATGATGTTCAAGGTATCTTACTTTAGAAAATCTTTTATAGTTTTTAGTTCTATTTTGATTTTTAATGAATTGACCTGATATAAGTTCACTTGACATTTTATATGAAATTTCATTGTTTTTATCAAGTGAATAAGTTAAATCTCTTTGATAATCAATAACTGCATTTTCATTATCGTAGAAGTCTACAATAGGCTTATTAGTCATAGTGTTATACATTTGAGATATATTGTTTAAGAAGTATTGTTTTTGAATATATGACTTATGAATGAATGATTTTTTCATTACTGTTTTCATATCATCATAATTATCTATGAATCTTTGACTTTTATAATCTAGGTCATTGATTTTAGAATTAATAGAGTTAATAATATTTATTGATTTAAAACTGTAATTATCAAAGTTAAGTTCTTCTAACATCAATTTCCTTTTAATTTTTTAGATATAGAAAGATTATATTCGTAGATTCTATTTTTCAATTTCTAAGTAGTATAAATTTCAGAATTTCTTTGATGTTAAATTTTGCTTGAAGTATTGTTTTTTTGGGGTATGAAAAGGGCTAATTTCATATTTGACGATATTATGGGCTTTTTTTTGGGTGGGTGACACATTGAATCAGATAGACTAGCCCTACGGGTCTGATTCAGGTATTTTTCGAGAAGATTAAATAATCTCTTTCTTTTGACTATAATTCACCATTTTTCTTAACATTGGCTAACAATCACCACGTTTTTTGCAAGTCCAATCGTGCAAAATCAGAGATTTTGCCCTCATCAAAAATCACGTCTATTCTTCTCCAATTAAAAAATGTCTAATTATCTTCAAACGATATTAATTAATCAAAAATAATGTGTCGGGTGGTGTTCTTTTTTTGGGTGGTTGTGTCTTTTTTAGGTCAGCTTCTTTGTAATAGTCTTTAGGTGGGCTTTTCTATGCTCAAATAATATTTCTTTACAGACTAAGACATATTTATCTTTTTTTGAAAGAAAATATGCCCCTTGGTTTTAATCTTCTTTAGGGTCTAAGTATTCTAAGTATAATTTATTTACATATAGTTCTAATATTTCATTTTGCTCTTGTGAATACATAGTTATGATTCTAAGTAAATGAGTATATCCCTCTACTTTTTTTTCTTGAATTTTTTTACGCAGCTTAGTAATATCTCTAGGCTTTAATTTAATTTTTTCTAAGGGTTTATATTTAGTTTGATAAAGTTCAACTATAACTTTCATAGCTTGAAATTTTTCTTCTTCAATTTCTATCATTTAAAATCCTTTTTATTTAATTATATGGTTTATTTTTAGAATTCAATTTTATACTATAACTTGAGCTTAGATATAATATTTAAAATATTTACGAAGGTTCAAAATGAATTATGAAGATTTTAAAAAATTTACTATAAATATAGACTATAAATATGATGTTCCTATAAAACCAAAAAATCCATATTTATCATATACAAAAAAAGAAGATAGAAAGGGTAAAACTTTATATGTAGAAGTTTTCTATGATGGGAAAAAAATAGGACGTGGTGTAATTCTTGACTTTTATAAGAAATTTGAAATAAGAACAAGTGATTGGGGAAATCTTTATACATTCCCACTAAATAATACAAATATTGGAAATAAAATTCATAAAATAAAATTCTATACTTCACCAAAAATTCCAAAGAGTCTTAGAAAGACATATATAAATTCATTTGCAGAACGTTTTGAAAAGAATCTTAATTCTTTAATTAGAAAAGCTGAGAGAAAAGAGAAAGAGCTTTTTATAACATACATACCTTCATCAACAAAAACATCAAATCTTCTTGCTAAACAACTTTCTGAAGACTATGATATAACACTAAAAAAGTTGATAAAAAAAGACTCTGAACTTGGAGATAGTAAAAGTATTCAGGATTATTTTGAGTCAATGGAATTTTCTCAAAAAAAATATAAATATAACTCGAAATTTATTACTGAAAATAAAGATGGAATGTATTTAATTGTTGACGATGTTATGGGATTAGGATGTAGTATGTTAACTACATTAAAAAAGTTTTATGATATAACTAATAAAATTAACTATTTCTTTATAGTAGCGAAGGATGTAAAAAGGTGACGAAAGTATTTATTAGTGGTTCAATTTCAATAAAAGAATTAACCAATATTGTAACTGAAAGTGTTGATAAAATAATATCAAATAATTTTATGATTTTGGTTGGTGATGCAAATGGAATTGATACAGAAATACAAAAATATTGTACTATTAATAATTATTTCAATTTAAAGGTATATTCAATATATTATGAAAGCAGAAATAACTTATCTTCAGAGTTCTTAACACAAACAGTAAATATAAATGATGACTCAATTAAATCAGAAAGAGAACGTCAAAAGTTTAAAGATATTAAAATGACTGAAGATTGTGACTATGGTTTAGTGATTTGGGATGAAGAGAGTAAAGGAAGCTTTGAAAATATATTACGATTGATTAAGCTAAATAAGCCATTTAAAGTTTATAGTTCAAAGAAAAATGACTTTTTAAATGAGTTAGAAAAAGAAGAATCTAATATACAAAAATTATATAGTTCGAATAATGGTTTAACAGCATCAGAAGTTATAAAGGAACTGCAAAAAAGAGATATTAATCATTTTCAAACAGCAAGAGATATTAATAGTTTTTTACTAAATGAAAGAATTGTTATTAAAGAAAAAAGCTGTTATTTACCTACAAAAGGTAATGAGAACTTGGTTATTATCAAAAATAGTAGAAGAGGAATACAATCAAAATACTCCTTTGAAATGATAGAGTTTTTAATAAATAAAATTACTAATGAAAGATTGTTTTAATTTTATGGAACATGATTTATATTTAGATAATGAAAAATTTAGTTGTAATATAAAAAATACTAATTTTCATGGTTCATATGGTCGTGTTTTTGTTAATGAGAATAAAACAAAAGCTATCAAAGTTTTTTATAAAAAGCAAGATGATTTAACTTCAAAACGAGATATTCACGTAAAAAGAACTTTTGAAAGTGAAATAGAAGCTTATCAAATCGCATATAAGAATGATATAACGAAAGAATATATTCCAAACTTTTTTGGACAAGTAGCAATTAGTAAAATTTTTAATAAAAATGAAGAAGATGTAAGTAACGAGTATTATACTAGTTATTCTTATATGATGGAATATGTTAATGGTAGATTTAGAAAACTTGGTACAAATGATTTTTCAAATAAAAAAGAATTACTTGATAGTTTTAAATCTTTAGGAATTAACAACTTAAGAGATATTTCAATAATTGATGAAAATGAAATGATTATAAAGATTGTAGACTTTTCTATGAAAGATATTCAATATTACGTTTAATATAGAAGAAATATTATAAAAATAGAAGAGTTATAAGTGATATGTAATGCAATAATAGAAGTATTGATAATAGAGTAAAGTTCTTTGAACGTATGTAATACTTTATTATCAATCTCTTCATAGTGTTTTTACTTGCAGATGTTTTTATTTACAAGAACTGTAAATTGTCTTTTCGTGTTATAGTCTGTGTAGATGTGTTTTGCATTTAAACCAAAATCTAATAATTGTTTAGAATTTGGGTTTGTACAATTAGTTTCTGTTGTGTTTTTAGATACTTCTTTAACTGCTAAATCCCAATCACGCTTACTTACGTGCATACCTTGAAATAGTGTATATTTATTAATAACTGTATTAGTTTTCTCATCATATTTTAAAGAAGTTAAAACAGTTGTATTATCTATTCGTAAAGGTGTTGCTTTTGCAAAGTCTTTTTCTGTTATTTTACCTATACAGTCTAAATCTGATGATTTATATTGATGTGGTGATAAATTGTGTGCATAAGAGCAATCTTGAGCTAATAAAGCACTTGCTGTAAGTGCTAAAGTTAAAAGTGTTTTTTTCATTGTCTGTATCCTTTTTTTTGTTTTTAATTATGTTAATAAATGACAAGGTAATAAGATTAAATCTACTACATTTACTACTGTTACATCAATTGCGATTATTGCTACTTCTGTTAGTAATTCAAACATTATTCATCTACCTTAATTGTTTCTACTTTTTTGTACTTAGGAGTGTCTTTTTCTGAAAGATTTGATATAACATCTGTTACTGCATAACCTGATAAAAGTACTAATACGATTAAAGTAAAGTGTTTCATATTTTGCTTCCTTGTTTACTAAATTTATAATAATTCTAGCATTAAGTAGCACACAAAATACTTAAGTGGCACACTAAAGTATAATAAAGTATTAAATATATTTAAAAAGTACAGTATGTTATAATAGTTAGTTAAATATATTTTATGAGGTAAATCAATGAGTGATGAAGAAAAAAAGTTAGGTAGACCAAAAACTTTAAGTGCAGCGGAAAAAGCAGACAAAAGAGTAGTAACCTATCTAAATGAATATGAACTTGATAAGATAAAAGAAATCGCAAAGTCTGAAGAACGTACAAATTCTTATATCTTACGTCAAGCGGTTCAGGAATTTATAAAAAATAAATAATTGAACTTAAAAATAGTAGCATTACATATCTTAATATATTATTAAATATACTTATGTATGCTACTTAATTGTTTCTTCTTTAGCGAAAGGATTGAATATCTGTTTCTTTGGAAGTTTTCTTTTATCAAACTCTTCATTTAGAACTGTTTTAACATCTTCTCTGATTCTAATTGAATCATCTAATTTTTTCATTTCCTCTTTATCTTCTTCTTCCCGATAATTAGGTACTACCATTTCTTTCTCAAAGAATTTATTTTCTAAATCTATACTTTTAAAAATACTATTCATAATTGTAGTTACACCTTTTTGTAGGTCGTTGTTTGTAAGATTTAAATATTTCATTGTTTGTTCTATATTTGAGTGATTTAAGAATATCATTACATTGTAAAGACTTGTACCGTTTTTAGCAAGGTTTGTAGCTACACTTCTTCTGATGCTATGAAAATTTAGAACTGAATCTCTTTCAATATTATCTTGTTTATTAATATCTTCATTAAAATTTATATCCATGATTTCATAGACTTTTTCGGGGATTCTACTCATTGGTTCTAGTTTTCTTTTATTTGGGTTATTATGTCTTAAAATGTACTCGTCTTTTGAAGAGTAATTTGGGAGAATTTGATTTTTTATATAATCTATTTGATTTTGGTCTATTACTTGTTTGTATTTTCTACTTGCTTTAAAGTTGTCTAAATAAATAATTCTATTTTCAATATCAATGTCTTTAACTCTTAAGTTAAGAATCGTATTAGACCTTGCACCCGTTAATGTTGCAAAATAAACAGATAGATAAACGTTTGGATTGCTTGTATATTCATAACATTTTGTTAATAACTCTGATAACTGTTCTTCATTTAGAACTCTCGACCTTTGACGTTTAGGGTTAGTAATTGTTTTATCGTTTGCAAAGATATTATCAACAGTAATTAAACTTCTTTCTTTTCCTTTGTTAATAACTGTTTTAACGATACTGAATACATTAAATTTACTTTTTTTTGATAATCTGTCATCAATATTAAGTAAAAACTCATCTTTTAAGTTAACATCAATTTTATTAACTGCAACATCCCCAACACAAGAGTTCCGAATATGTTTATTATAAGTATAAACATCTTTCATTAAGTTTTTCATCTTAGCTTTAACTTTTGCGTGTTGGAAAAAATCTTCATCCGTAATACTTGGATTATCTTCTTTTAGTTTTTTAATAGCTAATTCTTTTCTGATTGTAAAATGTGAATCTGCAAGTTCATTAATTGTTAAATAATTTTTGATTTCATTATTGTTATTCAATATAATATTTGAATTATTTGATTCTTTGATTTCTTCAATAATTTTATTTAACTTTTCAAGTGCTTCTCTATTATTTTTTTTAAGATGTTTGTCTTTAGTTAAGAGTTTTTTTCTTGTTGGTTTTTTTGTAAGAGGATGTCTAAAATTACCATAATAAGTAATAGTCTTATTCTTATTTTCAGTGTAAGAAATTCCTGACATCTCAGTTTTAATTAACTTCATTTTCAAACCTTTGTAGCATTAGAATTTATACTACATTTATACTACAAAGTACATTAAAATATGCTTGGAAATATAGGGGTTTAATTTGAGGGAGTCCGTAAAGTAGGGGTTTGAGAAAAAGAAGAGGTAGGTTCGATTCCTACACCTTCTCGCCATTTTAAAATGGCTATACTCCCCTTAAAATCATGCTTTCTTACAAAATAATTCAGAGATTTTATCTAATATATAATTCATTTTAACTTAATAAAATGGTAAAAAATATTTTACTTTTAAGACTTAGCTTTATCAATTCTTATCATCTTTTATCATAAGAGGTGGGTTTAAGGTTTGTTTTTTTTGTTTATAGATTCTTAATACTCCAATTTTTCAATATGCTATCGATTGTTAGTGTTGGCTAACAGACTGAGTTTTTAATACTAAACATTTTATAAAACATCAAAGTCAATAGTATAGATAGTTAGAAATTAAATAATATTAAACTAATATAAAACTAATAATTTTTTTATAATAAAAAATAAGATAATATACTTATTAATTTAAAATAAGGTCTTACTTATGAGAAATAATTTAATTGAACTTATAGATAAAACAATTCTATATCAATATTCTTTATCCTGTACTCTTAGAAATATTGAAAAAACAATATTCACTACATCTAAAGATGATTGCTATATCTCTGTTGATAATAATGATTTAGCTGAAATAATTTATAACTCAATAATTGAATACTCTTTTGATCAATTTGAACTAAATGTATATGATTATGATTCCTTATTAACTATAGCATTACTAACTAAACTAAAATATAATAAAGAAGTAAGTGAAAAATCTAAAATTGCATATGGCTTTTTTGGAGAAGTATTATTATATTCAATTTTAATGACAAAGTATAAAACAGATACTCTTATTTCAAGAGGTTATTTTTATGATCCTTTAAATAAGTCAGAAACAAAAGGATATGATTCTTACCACTTAATTGAAACATTAGACAGAGTTGAACTTTGGTTTGGAGAAGTTAAATTTAGAAAATCTTTTAAAGATGGTGTAACAAGTGCTATTGAAGGTTTGAAAAAAGCAATTAGTGATGATTATTTAAATTCTAATATTTTAGCAATGGTAAATTATAAAGAAAATGAAAAATTTAAAGATTCTAAAATAAAATTAATTATTGATAAATGGATGAAAGAACCAACAATAAATATTATAAATGAAATTAACAATTTTAATATGAAGCTTGTGTATCCTATTTTAATAGTTTATGATGATAAAGAAATTGATTATGATAAAAAAATCAATAAAGCAGTTAAATTAATAAATAGTGAATTTGAAAAAATAAAATATGATATAACTGTAGATTTTGAAATCTTTTTTATTTTTTTACCATTACATGAAACTACAAATATCAAAAAGGAGGTTATTCAATGGATAGAGTCAAAGAAGCCTCTATTATCATAAGTTCTATTAATAAATATAAAAATGGTGAGCTTTTAGAATTTGAGTTAACTGAACAAATATGTGATTATTTTGATTTAATTAAATATTCTGATTTATCATTTTCTGATATGAAATTCTTAAAATATATTTCGAGTTTAATAGGTATCCCTCACTATTATGATTTGTTATTAGAAAAGTTTCAAGGTATTGATAAAGATTTTAATGAATTCAACTTAAATACTTTTGCTTCATTATTTTATGAAAGTAGTTTATATATTGATGAGCAGATTAAATTACATAAACATCAGAATACTATACTGCAAAAGTTTAATCCTTCTCAACTTAATAGAATATTCTTATCTGCAAGTACTTCTTTTGGAAAAACATATCTTGTATATGAAATAATTAAAAAAATGAAATACAAAAATATTGTTCTTATGTTTCCAACAATTGCTTTATTATCAGAAAATTTAGAGAAATTAAAAGTTGATAATTACTATCAGTATTTTAGAGAAAATTATAAAATCCATACATTAAGTCAAATAGAAGAAGATGACTTAGCTCAAAATAATATTTTTATATTTACACCTGAAAGATTTTTATCCTTTCTTGATAAGAGTAATTTAGATTTTGATTTTATATTTATGGATGAAATTTATAAGATTGATAATGAATATATTATTGATAATGAGGAAGCTAAAGAAAATGAAAGAGATACGGCTTATAGGGTAGCATTATATAATGCATTAAATTATATGTCAGATATGTTATTAGTAGGACCTTATATCTCTGTATCAAATGCTTATGATGAAAATTACAATCCATCATTTATAAACTTTTTAAATGAAAGTGATTTTGAATTAATTGATTATAATGATTATCAAATAGTTAATAAGCATAGAGAGCTATTTTCTAGTTCAATAAAATTAAATAAAAAAGAAAAGTTAAAGCAAGTGCTAACCCCTATCATTCAAAACTTTGATAATTGTATTATTTATTGTAGAGGTGCAGGGACTGCAGAAGGTAGGGCAAAGGAAATATTACTTCATGAACATATTAATAGTTCAGTATATGAATTAGAAGTTAAAAATTTAATTAATCATATCAATAGTAAGTTTAATTCTAATTGGATTGTATCAAAGGCCTTAGAAAAAGGTATTGGAATACATCATGGGTTGGTTCCTAAATATATACAAAAAGAAATAATTAATCTTTTTAATAAAGGAATTATAAAAATTCTTTTCTCTACGACAACCATTACTGAGGGTGTAAATACTACTGCTAAGAATATTATTATTTTTGATAGTTTAAAAGGTAATAAAAGCTTGAAAAAATTTGATGCAAAAAATATTGAAGGTAGAGCAGGTAGATTTATGCATCATTATAAAGGCAATGTAATTATTATTGACGAAAAGTTCTTTAATATTATTAATTCAGAAGATATTGGTATTAAGCATAAAAATTATGATGAAAATTCACCAAAAGATGAAATTGATTATTTTATAACAAATGATAAATATTTAAATAATGAAAATTTAAGTAATAAAGTGGATATTCTTGAAAAAATTGCGGAAAGAGGAATACCTCTTGAAATTTTAAATACTTATAAAGTAATTAGTTATACTGATAAAATCAAACTTTTTGACATTATTGATAATTTAACATATTTTGAAAATAAGAGCATAAAGAGATTAATTTCTTATTTAAATGGTGAAGAATTAAAAATTGATTTTGATGGATTTGACTTAGTTGTAAATAAAATGTTACCAATTGTTCATAATCAAGATTTGAAAAACTTAATAAAACGAACTAAGTTTAGTGAGTTCTCAAACAGAAGATATTCCAATATAACCTTTTTATTAAATGCATATTTAAAATATGGTTTTAGGGGATTAATTGATTATAAAATTAATAATCAGGGTATTGAGGTAGATAAGGCTATACAACAATCATCAAAGTTTATTTATAATACATTGAAATATCAATTAGTTAAATACTTGGGAGTTTTTAATAATTTATATAAATTTTGGCGTTCACAGTATGAAAATAAAGAAGATGTTGCAGGTATTGATAAATTATTATCTAAGCTAGAACATAACGCCTTTACAAAGAAGGGAAAGTTAGCAAGTGATTATGGTGTACCTTATAAGATTGTACAGTACTATGATACTCTTGAAAAAGATTACCAAGATGCAATGACCATAAAAGAAGATTTTGATAATTATGAAAATAAATCTTTTAGTGAATTTGAAAATATTATTAAAGAATAAAGGATATAAAAGTAATAAATTAATGATAGTTTTAAGTTAAAAAATTAATTAGTAATTTTATCAAATCTTATCATTTTTTATCATAAAAGTTGGGTTAAAAGTTGGATTTGAAAAATTTATTTACTCTTAAAAAGCCTATATATAGGGTGTTCTTTAAGTATGCCCTGCAGGTCTTAAAACCTGATCGGAGGTTTGATTCCTACATCTGCCATTTCTAAATGGTCAAACTGCCCTTAGAAGCATACTTTCTCACAAAATATACTCTTCTATAAATGCCCAGTTTTTACAAAGATGATAGTTTCTTCTTTTACAAAGGGAAAATGCTCACTTAAGTGAGGACTTCTTATCCAAGTGTCTTTTGGGTAGTTGCCATATTCATCCATAAATACACCATCTAAAACAAATATCTCTTCACCTCCCCAATGTTTATGAGGAATAAAACTTTCGTCTTTTGGCCATTTAACCAGTGTTGTTTGAATATCAAGAGGCATTATTTTTAGATTGCCTTGTCCTTCTAGGCATTGTGAAGTTTCAGTATCAATAATGATTTTTTGTTCATTTGAAAAATGATATATTGTTTGTATTTATCAAAGCTCGTTTTTTATAATCACTATTCATGTTAATCCTAAAATTGATTTAGTTGTTTGATTTTAGTCTTTATTTCCTTAACTTATAAATAGATATATTTTTAATAAATAACTATATAAATATAAAACAAATTAAAATATTATTTATTTTAAAACTTCCCATTTTTATAAATCTATAGCAATTATTTATACGTTATACTTCTTCAAAAAGTTTGGAGAGTTTATGCGTTTAGTTTTTATTTTTATTCTATCTTTTGCATTTATGTATGCAAATTCTACTATTGATTCTTTTAGTAAGTCAAAAAAGCTTCTAAAGAAAGTTTATAAAGGTAATCAGATTACTTTTTATGCAGCTTGTAAATACAACTATAAAGATAAATCAAGTATGATTGATAGAAGCTCATGTGGTTATACACCAAGAAATGAATACACAAAAAAAGGCAAGCAAAATAAAAGAGCAAGAAGAATTGAGTGGGAGCATGTAATACCTGCACAAAACTTTGGTAGACAGTTTTCTTGTTGGTATGAGGGTGATTCACAGTGTGTAAAGCAAAATGGCAAATCTTACAAAGGTCGAAAGTGTTGTACTAAAGTAAATCAAAAGTATAGATTTATGCAAGCTGATTTACACAATTTAGTTCCAGCCATTGGTGAGTTAAATGCTGATAGATCAAACTTTAGATTTTCTCAAATTGAAGGTGAGAGAAGATGGTATGGAAAAGATGTGGATTTTGAAGTGGATTTCAAAAGAAGAGTAGTAGAGCCAAGGGATGAGATAAAAGGAAATATCGCAAGAACATACTTTTATTTTGAAAAGACTTATGGCATGAAAATCTCACCAAAAGATAAAAAGATATTAGAAGTTTGGGATAAGCTAGATCCAGTAGATAAGTGGGAAAGACAAAGAAACAAACTAATAGAAAAAATCCAAGGCAACAAAAATGAGTTCATTGATTAATATATAAATGAACTCACTTTAGATATTATACGAAAAAATAGTCTTATAGATAAGCAGTAAGTAACAGGAGTTTAATACAATATGCAAAGCATAACTCAATCAATACAAAATATAGTAGATGAAGAAGCGATAATATATTCAGTTTTAAGTGGTATACAAAAAAATGCCCAAAAAACTTTCAACAAAGTAACAATAAAAAAAGTAATCATTCAAAATGAAGAAAAATACCAATTTGAATACTTTTATGACAAAAATGTAGAACATAAAAACTTAAACAATGACGAAACAAAAGAAGAGTTATCTAAGCTTATTGAAACATATTTTAAACAAGCTGTTATTCATACAAGCTCTTGGGATTATCATATTTTAGTAAACAAAAAAGGTGAAGCTAAGATAAACAAAAAGCAAGCCACTAGAAAGTTTGAAGAGATAAGTCATAATAGAAAGAAAAAGTATATTATAAATGAGGGTGAAAAATCAGCCTTTTTAATAGAACTTGGAATTATGACAAAAGAAGGTAAAGTTATCAAATCAAAATACGATAAGTTTAAACAAATAAATCGTTATTTAGAGTTGGTTTCTGATTGTATTCCTTATTTAGATAAAAACAAAACTATTAGAATTATTGATTTTGGTTGTGGAAAAGCGTATTTAACTTTTGCTCTTTATGATTATCTAGTGTTAAAGATGGGTTACAATGTAGAGATTGTAGGGCTTGACTTAAAAGAAAATGTAATCAAGTTTTGTTCAAACCTAGCAAAAAAACTAAACTATGATGATTTAAGATTTGAGCAAGGTGATATAAAAGGTTTTAAGCATTACGGTGAGGTTGATATGGTTATTTCACTTCATGCTTGTAATACTGCTACAGATGAAGCATTAGCTCAAGCAGTAAGATGGGGTGCGAAGGTTATCTTAGCAGTGCCTTGTTGTCAACATGAGCTGTTAAAGAAAATCAAAAATGAAAAAATGGCTCCTATTATGAAGTATGGAATCATCAAAGAAAAAGTAGCATCATTACTTACTGATGGTTTAAGAGCAAATGTTTTAGAGATTATGGGATATAGAACACAAGTTTTAGAGTTTATAGATATGGAACATACTCCAAAAAATATAATGATAAGAGCTTTTTTTGAAGACACTAAAAATATAAGCAAAGTAGTAAACGAATACAAAGAGTTTAAAAACCAATGGCAAATCTCACCATATATAGAAAAAGCATTTGGTGAAAAGCTAATAAATAGACTAGAAAAATAATAAATTTTAGGAGAGAGTATGGAAGAGATTTGGCAACTAAAAGTAACGGATAATTTAAATCAAATGTTAAGAATCAGAAATGATATTGATTTAAAAAGCACTTTAGAAAGTTTTAGTCATTTAGTTACTATAAAGCATAAGTATCATGCAAGTGATGATATTATGTTTCCTGATCCTGCTTGTTTGGCTTTTTTTACTGCATTTGAACAAAATCACTTAAAAGCTTTAGAAGAAAGTGATAGTTTAAAATTAGTTGCTGTTGATATTCATGAAGGTTTAATGCAATATTTTATTCTTTCAAATGATGCTATGAAAACTATAAATGACTCAATTTCATTTCTAAAATCAAACTCTTTATATGCTTGTGATTTTGAGATAGCTCATGAGAAGAAAGATGAGCTTATAAGTAGTATGTATTAAGATATTACAGTTAGTGAACTATAATATCTTTAACACCTTTAGGAATAACTTCCCCAATAATTGAAGCATAACCAAAGCTTAACTCTTCAAGCTCTTTTATATACTCAACTGCGTCTTCTTTTGGCATTGCTATTAGTAAACCACCTGATGTTTGTGCGTCACAAAGTAGGGTTTTACAGTGTTGTGATAAACCACTCATGTAAGATACTTTATCTTCTAAGTATTTCATGTTTTTCTTTGTACCACCTGGAACAACTCCATCATTTGCTAAAGCAATAGCTTCTTCAACCACAGGTACGTTTGAGCACTCTATCATAAATGATGTAGTTTCATTTACAGACTCTAAAGCATGACCTAAAAGTCCAAAACCAGTAATATCAGTACAAGAACTTACTCTATATTTCTTCATTATTTTTGAAGGTAAGTAGTTTAAACTTGCCATAATATCTGCACATTTTCTAATAAGTGCAGGTTCTAATAAATCTCTTTTAATAGCTGTTGTTAAAATACCCATTCCTATTGGTTTTGTAAGAACTAAAACATCACCAATTTTTCCTGTATTGTTTCTTACTATTTCATTTGGATGTATCATACCTGTAACAGAAAGTCCATAATACATCTCAGGTGATTCAATAGTATGACCACCTAGTAAAAGTCCACCACACTCTTTAATCTTCTCATTTCCACCATTTAGAATCTCTCCTAAAGCTTCATAAGATAGATTAGCTTTATCAAATCCTACTATATTTAAAGCAGTTTTGACTTCTGCTCCCATAGCAAATACATCTGATAAAGAATTAGCAGCTGCAATCTGTCCATAAACATAAGGGTCATCAATCACAGGAGTAATAAAATCTAGAGTTTGTACTATAGCTTGTTCATCATTTATTTGGTATACACTAGCGTCTTCACTTGTATCAAAGCCCACTAAAATTCTGCTGTCATTTGGTTTTAAGTCACAAATTGTTTGTTTAAGATCCCCCGGACCCATCTTTGCAGCTCAACCAGCAGCTTTAACGAACTTGGTTAATTTATATTCATTGTTCATAAAACTCCTTATATTAAGATAGTATTCTACTATAATTTATATCTTTTATAATACAGATTTTTCATTTTTAAAAAGCTTAAAAAGTAAAGAAAATTTTACTTTTATGTGTTATATTAAGTTTTATTTTATACAAGATATTATAGTATTTCGACATAAATTAGCATATAGACCTAAGGTTTAGGTTGGACATAAAGTATAATTTTCTATCTTTATTTCTTCATTAATGCTTCAAATATTTGAGGTTTTTTTATGAAAAAAATTCTTGTTTCGGTTGCACTATTAGCAACTACAGTATTCTCACAAACATTTACATTTACAGCTATTCCTGATCAGGATGAAACAAAGCTAAAAGAGAGATTCTCTAAGTTAGCAACATATTTAAGTAAAGAACTTAATGTTGATGTAAAATTTGTTCCAGTTAAATCTTATGCAGCTTCAATCGCAGCTTTTAGAAATAATCAAGTTCAATTAGCATGGTTTGGTGGTTTATCAGGTGTAAAAGCTAGACTTTTAGTAAAAGATTCACAAGCAATCGCACAAGGTGTTGAAGATCCAAATTTCCACTCTTATATTATAGCTCATAAAAGTACAGGTTTAGAAAAATCTGATAACTTAAGCAAAGATATTGCTGGTAAAACTTTCACTTTTGGTTCAAAAGGTTCAACTTCTGGAAGATTAATGCCAGAGTATTTTATTAGAGAGACTTTTAATAAAGCACCAAAAGATGTGTTTAAAAAAGTTGGTTTTTCAGGAAATCACTCTAAAACTATTTCATTAGTTCAAAATGGTGCTTATGAAGTAGGTGCTGTAAACTTTAAAGTATGGGATAGAGAGCTAAAAGCTGGTAATATTGATACTTCAAAAGTAAAAGTTATTTATAAAACTCCTGCATATCCTGATTATAACTTTACAATCAGAGCAGATGTTGATAAAAACTATGGAGCTGGATTTACAAAAAAAGTTCAAGACGCTTTAATCAAGTTAGAAGATAAAACTATTTTAAGTGCATTTCCAAGAGCTAGTTTTATCAAAGCTGAAAATAAAGATTTTGAGCCAGTATTAAAAACAGCAAGACAAATTGGGTTAATCGACTAATGATTTTCAATTTAGAAAATGAAACAATCTCTTATGAGAATAAAAAAGTTTTAGATTCTATAAACTTATCAGTAAAGAAGGGCGAAAAAATAGCCCTTCTTGGTAAGAGTGGGAGTGGGAAATCAACCCTTCTAAAAAGACTATATGAACTAAAAAGTGATGAGGTTTCTTATTTGCCACAAGATTTAGGACTTGTACATAATCTAAGTGCATATCACAATATCTATACAGCAAGATTAGAACAAAAATCAACTATTTATAATCTTATAAATCTAATAAGACCTTTTAAACAAAATATGGATGAAATTGTTAAGATTTTGAAAGAGCTTGAAACAGAGGATAAGCTTTTAACTAAGTCTTTAAATTTATCAGGTGGACAAAAACAAAGAGTAGCTATTGCTAAATCTATTTATTCTCAAAAGAAAGTATTACTTGCTGATGAACCTATTTCAGCTTTGGATGAATATATCTGTAAAAAATCAATAGCTTTACTTCATAAATCTTTTGAAACTATAATTTGTGCAATTCATGATGTAAAAATTGCCATTGAATCATTTGACAGAGTTATTGGGATTAAAAATGGAAAAATTATTCTTGATAAACTATCTTGTGATATAAATAGTGAAGACACAAAAAAATTATATTATGTTGCTAGCTAATATCTCAAAAGAACTAAGGGTAAGTCTTATTTTCCTTGGTATTTTTATAATCTCTTTATTTTTTGCTGATTTAGAAATAAGTGCTTATGAGCCTTTTTTGGAGTTTTCAAAATTTATTTTTGCCATAAAAGATATGAGTTTTTCATCGATTGATTTACTTATAGATGCTTCTTTACAGACTATTTATATTGCGACTATTTCTATTGTTTTATCTGCAATTATAGGTTTTATTTTAAGTTTTTATTTCAAGTTTTTATTTGTAAGAGTTGTATTATCTTATATTAGAGCTATACATGAGATATTTTGGGCATTGATTTTTTTACAAATATTTGGCTTCAATACTCTTACTGCAGTTTTAGCCATAGTTTTACCATATAGTGCTATTCTTGCTAAGGTTTATTTTGAAATACTTGAAGAGTATGATAGTTTTGATAAAAGAACTATTTCAAGTAAAGTATCAAAAGTGTGTTTATTTTTTTATACAAAGCTTCCAAATGCAATGCCACATTTAATCTCTTATACTTTATATAGATTTGAATGTGCTATGAAATCTTCTGCTATTTTAGGTTTTGTTGGGATTACTACTTTGGGTTACTACTTAAGTTCATCTTTTAATCAAGGTTATTACAATGAAGTATGGTTAATGCTTATCATCTTTTACATTTTAATAGCTACTATTAAATACTGGTTTAATAAATACACAATCATACCTCTTTTTGTATTTTCGATTTTTAAAATGCCTATGTCTATATCATCTTTTTCTTATGATAATTTTATAAGATTTTTTACAAGTGATATTATTCCAAGTCCAATTAAAAATGATTCTACTTTTGTAGAAGGGCTTAACTGGTTTTACAAAATATTTATAAATGAAATAGTTCCAGGAATCTTTAATACTGTAGTTTTAACTCAAATTTCACTTGTAGCAACTGCAATTTTAGCTTTGGTTTTGTTTCCTTTAATCTCTTATAAGTTTGTAGGTAAAACAGGAAGGTTTTTTTCACATATACTTTTAGTAGTTTTAAGATCAACTCCTGAGTATCTTTTAGCTTTTTTATTTTTATCAATATTTGGAGCTTCTATGCTTCCAGCAGTCTTAGCTCTTATGCTTCATAATGGAGCGATTATAGCTTTTATTATTGGAAAACAATCAAACGAAATGCAATATGTCTTAGACAAATCAACTCATCTAAATTTATATACTTATGAAGTGTTACCAAAGCTTTATAGTTCTTTTTTAGCTTTTCTTTTTTATAGATGGGAAGTTATTATGAGAGAGTCAGCTATTCTAGGTATTTTAGGAATAGCTACACTAGGATTTTTTATTGATTCAGCAATTGCAGATATTAGACTTGATAAGGTTGTAATACTTTTATTTTTTACAGCACTTTTAAATATTTCTATTGATTTGATATCAAAAAAAGTAAGAGATTATTTAAGAGCAGATGAAAAACTTATTGGTTGTGGATGTGACCTAAAGTAAAACATCTTTTTTTATTAAATCTTGTTGTATTATATCTAATGTAGCAAGATTTAATGCAGTTAATTTCCCTCCATAAACACAAGCTGTATCAATACAAATGTAGTTGTGCTTTTTTATGACATGTTTTGATGATTCATGACCATATATATTTATATAATCGTAACTTTGCCAATCTTTTTCCCAATCCCAAATCCACTCTTTTTCATCTGTTAATCTATTTACCATCATAGCATGACTTTTTGTTTTATCATCTCTTCTTTTAAAATAAGGCATACAAAAAGCATGGGTAATAAAATATTTTTCTATGATTAGATATTGAGGTAAAGTTTTTAACCAATCAATATGAGAAGAGAGTAAAGATAAATCTTTTTTATAGTTTTCAATGGTTTCAATACCACCCATGTATGATTTTACATTCCATCTAACCAAAGCACCATTTAGACAAGCTTCAATATTATCTAAAAGATAAAAGTCATGGTTTCCTAAAATACAAGGATAATTATTACTTTTTACAAATTCTATTACTTCTTTTGAATAAAGTCCTCTATCACATAAATCTCCTAAAAATATTAAGTTTGCATTCTTAGGAAGTTTTTGTAGTAGAGCCATTAGGGTATTATAGCACCCATGCACATCTGAAATGACATAGGTATTTTCTAAATTGTATTTTTGCATTAAATATTCTTTAACGCTGCTTCATTAAATCTATAAGTTTTATGTTGTACTTTTACTAAAATATTCTTTTCTGCTAATTCTTTAAAAAGTTTAATCAATGTAGGTTTTGATATAGAAACTTCTTCCATAATATCACTATATGAGGCTGTAAATAGATTTTGATTATCTAGATTATTTATAATAAATTTTACTATATCAACTTGTTTACTATCAGTTATGGCAGAAATAGTTCTAATTACATTTGAGTTTTTTTGAATTTCTTTTTGCTGTACTATAGGTAGTAGTACATCATGTAAACTATTTAATAGCTCTTTTATATTTATAGGTTTAATTATATAGTTTTCTACTTTTAGTTTTATTGCATCTAGTAAATATTTTGTATCAGTGTGTGCAGTTGTTAAAATCGTAGGAATATTTATATCTTTTTGTTTTATATGCTTTAAAAAGTCTATTCCATTTTCATCTTCAAGTAAAATATCAGAAATTATAACATCAACCTTTTTATTTAATAGTACATCCATCGCTTCATTTGATGTTTTCACAGCATAGATATTATTAACAAAATCCTCTAAAACATCTTTTGTATGTTTTAAAAGGTTTACATCATCTTCCAAATATAAGATATTAAATTGTTGTAAGATATTTAAATCTCTATTATTCATTTGTAGCCTCTTTGTTGTTAGTAATTGGAATTTTTATTGTAAACAATGAACACTTAAAGTTTTCATTACTATCAGGTTTTATTTTATGTACAATATTTTTATAAGAGATTGAACCATTCATGTGTTTTTCTATTATTTGTTTTGACATATATAAACCTATCCCTGTACCTGCACTTTTATATTTAGTTGTATAGTAAGGTTCAAAAATTTTAGAAACAATCTCTTCATTGATTCCTCCACCATTATCTATTAGATTTACAACAACACTGTGTTTATATTTATTTACAATGATTTTTATGATTCTATCATCTTTATTGGATATGTTACATAAAGCATCTTTTGAATTTGAAATGATATTTAAAAAAACATGAGATAGTTCATTATAGAAAGTATTTAATTTTACATTTTGTTTAATTTCTAGTTTTATTTTTATATTTTGCTTCTCTAAAGAGTATTTAGAAAGCTCAATTGAGTGATCTAAACAATCTTTTATTTCAAAAGTACTTTTCTGTTTATTAGGACTAAAAAAGTTTTTAAAGTCATCTAGGGTTTGTGACATATTATTTGCTAAAAGTAAAGCATCTTGTACTTTTTCATCTACAAATTTATCTGTTAATTTTCCATGTAACATTTTTGTTTGAAAACTTTGAACTATCATAGTAATAGAACCTAAAGGTTGTCTCCATTGGTGAGCAATATTATTTAACATTTCTCCTAAACTTGCTAGTCTTGCTTGTTGAAACATAATAATATCTTTTTTCCTATTTTGCGCTACTTCTTTTGAAATTTTTATTTCTAAATAAGCATTTAATTCTGTAAGCTCTTTGGTTTTTTCTTCTACTTTTTGCTCTAATGAATTATGTAAAATCTTGAAGTTATTGATAATATAAACTGATAAAACAATTGAAAACAAAAATACCAAAATAATAGAAATAATTGAAAGAATCATAATTATATTAAAAATCTTTTGTGTGTTTCTTTTCTCATTTATAGCTAACGATAAATCATAATTAATTAAACTAGTTATATAAATTGAAATGGCATTAATTTCAAGGTTTAAGTTCGCATAATCATAGTCAATTTTATTTTGTATCATGTAACTTAAATAGTATTTGATCTTAAACATTTTTTTATCAATGTTTTTCATTATATTTTGTTTTAAAACTTTATTTTCAAAATAGTTTTCATCACTAGTAAAAAACTTTTTTATAAAAGAGATTATATAAAATCTATCATCTTTATTTTCTAGTTCTTTTTTATATGAATTCCAGTTTTTATTTATAAGTTGTTGTGCTAAAAGTAATACATCTTGTGCTTGACTTATTGTAAGTTCTTCATTTTCTAAATCTTTTATCGTATCTTGAATATTTACATTGTATGTATCTTTTATGTTCTCAAGTTTTATTAAACTTTTTGTTCTTTTATCAAAAAGTACATCAAAATCTTGTTTGATAGTAAATGTAGATATTTGTGATAATAAGACAATACAAATCATTCCTCCTGCTATAATAAATACTAAAAATGAAGTTTTATATTTAAAACTTAGGTTATCAAAGTATGAAATTATTTTTTTTAATTTTTTAATTACCATTTTATTTCTTTAAATTTATTATTTTTATATTCAAACAAATAAGTTTTATTAAAAAGTTGAGTATTCTTATAGTTTATATTCAAACCTTTTAACAAATCTTTAGGTGTATTTTTTAACATTAAAATTAATTTTTCTCTTGTTATATCACCTTTTATCCTTGAAATTGCATTTACTAAAATTTTTGTTGCCATAAAGGCTTCAAGAGATATAAATCCTAATTTCTCTTTAGGATAATATTTTTTCATTAAGGCTTGATATTCTTGAATAATAGGTATTTTAATATTTGTATAGTTTGGTACAATTTGAGAAAAAATCAAGTTTTCAGTATCAATATTTAGTTCTTTAATATTGTTAATCATAGCATTTGCATCTCCAAAAGAGATATTACAAAAAACTAAATCTTTTAAATTTTTATTTTGTCTAGCTTTTTTTATAAATAAAGCATTTGTTTTATATGCACCAACCATAATTATTGCTTGGGGATTTGCATGTTTAATTTCATTAAAAGCATGATTTATTGAAAGAGTATTTCTTTTATAAGAACCCTCAGCAACTAAAGGAAGTTTTCTTTTCTCTAAAGATTCAAGTAAAGATATATAGCCTTCTTCTCCATAATCATCATTTTGATAAAAAACTGCAATTCTATCAAGTTTTTTCTCTTCATGTAAGTAACTTACTATTTTCTCTATTTCTTGTTTGTATGAACTTCTAAAGTTTATGATATTCTCATTTTTATCATTCCTTAAAAAAGAAGCACCTGAAAAAGCAGCAAAAAAAGGAATATCTTGTTCTTTAATTAATGGTAAGACATTTTTAACTGTTGGTGTTCCTACAAAACCAAATAGTGCATAAACATTGTTATCAAATATTAATCTATTAACATTTTCAATAGTTAATTCAGGTTCATACTTATCATCATACATAATAAGTTGTATTTTTTTATCTCTTAGTATATTTGTTTCATTAGCATAGTTTAAATATGCAGTAGCACCTTTCTCTACTGAATTTCCCCAAGCTTTGATGACCCCTGTTTTGGGTAAGGATATTCCAACTTTGATAGTTTTGTTAGGAAAAATATCATCTTTAAAATAAACATAAATAATTATAAAAATAAATGCGAGTATAGGTAATCTTTTAATCATAGTTTAGTTTACAAAAATATGTAGAAAATACAGCTTTAATATAATTATAGACAATAAAAAAATTGTATCTTAAATTTGCTAAGTGCTTAATAGTAACACCTTAAAAAAAATTGGTAAAATAAAGTTTAATATTTAAGCTATATTTAAAAATATGTTAATAAAATTAGGTAAAATATATTTTACCATTAATGGAAGGGCATAGGTTATGCAAGAATTTATTTACTATAACCCAAAGGGTTTAGATTTCCCTGTTAGCGAAGAGATATTAGTATCAACTAACTTAGATGAAATAAAAGAAGAAAGTTTTTTAATTTCAAACTCTTCTGAAGTTGATGCAGAGGTAAGTGCAGATGAAATAGATTTTTATATTAAAAATACTAAAGACTCAATGGCAGTGCAAATTGAAAATGTTTATAAATTATATGAAATAGCTGCCAACAAATATGATTTTGCTCAAGATATATCTTACTCACAAGAAGTTTCAAAGCAATTATTACTTGTTGCTAATGATAAAGAAGATTACGAAAGATTTGTAGCCTGTATTAAGCCTGATGACTTTGAATTATTTTTTGTACAAGAAAACATAATTAAGTCAATTGAAGGCCATATAGGAAATTTAACAGTAGTTGTTGATGATGAAGGTAAAGATGTAACTTTAAATGTTTCACAAATTGTTTGGTATGATGCTAAACAAGAAGGAATTAAACAAAGTGGATGCTTTGACCCAAAAGAATCTAGTGAAGAAGAAGTAATCTCTCAATTAAAAGAAAATATCAATTCATACTCATACAAAAAATTTACAACTTATGATAAAACAATCTGTCAATACAATGAAAGAAGAGAAGTTATCTGTTCAAAATGTGAAGAAGTTTGTCCTAGTGTTGCTATTATAAAAGATGATACAACAAAAGTTTTAACATTTTCTCAAATAGATTGTCATGGATGTGGAGGTTGTATTTCAGTTTGTCCTAGCGGGGCACTTGATTATGCTCCTTCAAATAGAGACTCAATGTTTGAAATGAGTAGTTTTTTTGCTGATACTCATCCTTTAATAACACCTCAAAAAATGAATATAAAAGATTTAGAAATAGAGTTAAAAGAGGGTGTTTTACCTTATGCTATTGAAGGTGAAAAGTTTTTAGATGAAACAGCATTTTTAACACTAGCACAAATTTCAGGTTCTCAACTTGTATTTTATACAGATTTTATTTCTAAAGGTTCAGGTGATGCTATTAGAATTGTAAATGATATTTATCAAAAAAAATATGGAAAAGATGCAATTATAGTAGCAATGGATGAAGAAGAATTAAAAGCTGCTTTAGAAGAAGTGACATTTATTGAAAACTCTCATTTTAATTTCAATCAAGAAGGACTTAAAAAAAGAGAAATATTCTCACATAGACTACAAAAGTTAGTTGGGGAAGATGATTTAGGTGAAGTTCAAACAGGTGAGCATATTCATTATGGACTTGTAAAAGTAAATGAAGATAAATGTACATTATGTTTAGTATGTGTTGGAGCTTGTAATGTAGATGCTCTTCAAGCAGATGCAAGAGATAATACTTTAAGAATAAATCCTTCTTTATGTACGTCATGTGGATACTGTGAAGTATCATGTCCTGAAAGTGACTGTTTAGAGATAGAACGAGATGTAATCAAACTTCAACCAATGTGGTTTAAAGAAAATATTCTAGCACAAGATGAACTTTTTGCATGTGTTGAATGTGGAAAAGAGTTCGCTACAAAAAAATCTGTTGAAAAAATTGCTTCTATGATGGGACCAATTTTTGCTAGTGATCCTGTTAAAGAGAGATCTTTATATTGCTGTGCAGATTGTAAACCAAAAATCATGATGCAAAATTATTATGATCAAAAAAAACAAGGAATGGCAAATGCAAGATAATCAAGCAGTAAACAAAGCAAGAGCATTATATTACAATCTTTTTGCAAACTTTTTTGTTCCACCTGAAAGTATTGAAAATTATTTAGAGTTAACAAGTTTAATTTATATTTTAAGACAAAATCCTTTAGATAAAACATCAGGAGATGCTTTAGCAAAAATAGAAGACTTGTTAGATAGAAGTTCAAATATTCCTTTATTACAAGAATTTGACGATATTTTTCATAATCCCACAAGTAAAAAAATAAGAACAACAGCTTCTTTTTATGATGAAGGTGTGGAATCAGGTAAAAAAAGAGTTGAAATGATTAATTTTGTTGCTAAAACAAAATTAAGAAGAGATGAAAAAAAGTTTCACGAATATGAAGATTCTGTAGGGTTCATTTTTACTTTAATGTCTGAACTTACAGATTTAATATCACAAGGTGAAAAAGAGTATGAAAATACAGTACATTGTATCTTTGCTCAAATTTTAAATGAATTTATTGATGAGTTCGCAAAAGAATTATATGAACATGATAATGCTGTAATATATAAAGAGCTTATGATTGTTCTTCATTCTTTTGTTGAATTTGAAAGACTTTACCTTGAAGTTTCAAAACCTATACCAAAAGAAAAAATAGAAAAAGTTGAAACTTGTGAAGTAGAAGAAATTTCAGAAGAAGAAAGACAAAGAAGAGAAAGAAACAGAGCATTAAGAGCAATGGGTCCTAAAAAAGAACAAAGACCTACAGATATTGCTTATGATGTAGAAGAGGATATTTAGTAAAAGGTTTCCTTTTACTAAGGGATTTTATAAAGAAAGCTTTAATCTTTTTTTATAAAGTCTCTTATTTCAAGGGGCTTAATTTCTATAAGGAGGTCAGTCATGGAACAAAGCAGAAGAGAATTCGCTAAAAAAACTGCAATTGTTACAGCTGGTGCAGCAGTTGCTGCTGGAACTAGCGTATTGGCTGCTACTGGTAATTCATCACGTCAAGATGATACAAATAATGGTGTTGTAAAAGGGTCTTCTAGAAAAAAAGAGATTCTTTACAGAAAAACTGCGACTTGGGAAGAGTATTACAAGAACGCAAAATAATAATTCAAAATAGTAGGAGAGTCGTATGTCAGCAAATACGTATGAATCTTTGAATGCAAAAGTAGGTAGAAGGTCATTTATGAAAATGGCTGCCGTTGCTACTGCATTTGGAGTAACATCATCTTTTGCTAGTACTACAGCTACAAGAAAAGCTACTGAGGAAGAGATTAAAAATCCATTCCCTGGTTCAAAGATGGTTAAATCTATCTGTACAGCTTGTTCAGTTGGTTGTGGTGTTATGGCAGAAGTGCAAAACGGTGTTTGGGTAAGACAAGAAGTTGCTACTGATCATCCTGTATCACTTGGAGGTCACTGTTGTAAAGGTGCCGATATGATTGATATGGTTAGGTCAGAAGTTAGACTTAAGCACCCAATGGTAAAAAGAGGTGGAAAATGGCAAAGAATTTCTTGGGATGAAGCTTTAGATAATATTGCTAAAAAGCTTGAATCTTTAAGAAAAACAGATGGGCCAGATTCAACAATGTTTTTAGGATCAGCGAAATTTAATACAGAACAATCGTATTATTTTAGAAAATTCGCTGCAATGTTTGGAACTAATAATATAGATCACCAAGCTAGAATTTGACATAGCTCAACAGTTGCCGGGGTGGCAAACACATGGGGTTATGGTGCTATGACAAATTCTTTAGGGGATATTCAAAACTCTAAGGCGATCATTATTTTTGGAGCAAATCCAGCGGTTAATCACCCAGTAGGATTCCAACATTTCTTAAAAGCTAAAGAAAGAAATAATACAAAAATAATAGTTGTAGATCCAAGATATACAAAAACTGCTGCAAAAGCAGATTATTTTGCACAAATTAGACCAGGTACTGATATTCCATTTATGTATGGAATGTTAAATATCATTTTTGAAAATGGTTGGCATGACGAAAACTTTATTAAAGATAGAGTTTACGGTATGGAAGATATCAAAAAAGAGGCTAAAAACTGGCCAATTGAAAGAGTTGCTGATGTTACAGGTGTAAAAGCTGATTTAATTGTACAAATTACTAAGCATTATGCACAAAATACACCAGGTACACTTGTTTGGGCTATGGGATTAACTCAACATAATAATGGTTCATCAAATACAAGAATTGCTCCAATCGTTCAACTTGCTCTTGGAAACATGGGTAGAGAAGGTGGTGGAACAAACATCTTAAGAGGTCATGATAATGTACAAGGTGCAACAGATATGTGTTGTTTATCTCATACATTACCAGGTTATTATGGTTTAAGTGATGGTTCATGGAAATATTTCGCAAAAATGTGGAATGTAGATTATGAATGGTTAAAAGGTAGATTTAAAGATCCTTCATGGATGAATAAAAAAGGTTTCACACTTGCTAGATGGTGGGCTGGAGTTCTTGGTGGTAAGCCAGGAGAAGATGCTATTCATAATGCAGGTACAAATTTAAAAGCTTTATTTGTTATGGCAAATGGTGTTACATCAACTTCACAACAAGTAAAAGTAAAAGAAGCTTTAGACAATTTAGATTTAGCAGTATTTGTTGATCCTTTTGTAAATGAAGGTGCAATTATTACAGATAAGCAAGATGATGTTTATATTTTACCAGGTGCAACTCAATTTGAGACTAGTGGTTCAGTAACTGCTACAAATAGATCAGCACAATGGAGAGATAAAATCATTGAGCCAATGTATGAGTCTAAACCTGACCAAGAAATTATGTTTGAATTAGCTAAAAGACTTGGATTCTATGATGAATTAACAGCAGGTATGAAAGTTAAAGAAAACAAAAAAGATTATAAATGGCCAGAAGATGCTACTGATGAAATCGCAAGAACAATTAAAACAATTGGTCTTACAGGTTGGACAGCAGCAAGACTTAAAAAACACCAAAAAAATTGGCACATGTTTGATGAAGTATCTATGAGAGGATACGGTGAAATGACTGGTGAGTACTATGGTTTACCATGGCCTTGTTGGACAGAAGATCATTGTGGTTCTCCTTTATTATATAACATCAATAGAAGTGTTAAAGAAGGTGGTATGGGGTTCAGAAATAGATTTGGACTTGAGCATGATGGACAAGATTTACTTGCAGGAAAAGGTTCAGCACCTAAAAATTCGGCAAATCCAAATGGTTACCCAGAAATCACTAGAGATAACATTGAAGAAGTGCTTGGTATTAAATTAACAGAAGATGAAAAGAAAAGAATTGGTAAAAACTGGAAAGTTGATACTTCAAATATAATTGCCCAAAAATGTATGGAAAAAGGAATTGCTCCTTATGGAAATGCAAGAGCAAGAGCAAAAGTTTGGACATTTGCAGACCCAATTCCTTTACATAGAGAGCCATTGCACTCTCCAAGAACAGATTTAGTTAAGAAATATCCATCATTTGCAGATAAAAAGAATCATTATAGAGTTGATACTAGATATGTTTCTGAACAGACTGCATCAGACTGGGCAAAAGACTTCCCTATTAACTTAGTTACAGGAAGACTTGTAAATATGAACGGTGCTGGAATTGAAAATAGAGCAAGTAAGTATTTAGCTAAATTAACACCAGAAATGTTCTGTGATATTCATCCAGATTTAGCAGGAAGACATGGTATTAGAGATGGTTCTATGATGTGGATTCATTCACCTCAAGGAACTAAGATTAAAGTTAAAGCTAAATATTCATTTAGTGTATCAGAAGATAGAGTATTCTTACCATTCCACTTTGCAGGTGTTATGGAAGGTGTTGATTATACTCATAACTTCCCAGATGGTACAAAACCTTTTGCATCAGGTGAAAGTGCAAATACTGTAACTAACTATGGTTATGATATTGTTACTCAAATTCCTGAGACAAAAGGTGGTCTGTGTAGAATTGAAAGAGCGTAGGAGAAGCAACATGAGTAGTAATAATGTAGATTATTCAAGAATGAAATTTTACTGCGATGAAAACAGATGTATTCATTGTGATGGTTGTTCTGTTGCTTGTGCCGAAGCTCACGAGTTACCAGTAGAAATTTCTAGAAGAAAAGTAATAACAGTAAACGAAGGTAAACAAGGCGAAGAGTTTTCTTTATCTGTTGCTTGTATGCATTGTACAGATGCTCCTTGTGAGCAAGTATGTCCAGTAGATTGTTTTTATATTAGAGAAGACGGTATTGTTTTACATGATAAAAATAAATGTATTGGTTGTTCATATTGTCTATATGCTTGTCCATTTGGAGCTCCTCAGTTCCCTAAAGATGGTGCATTTGGAACAAAAGGTGTAATGGATAAATGTACTATGTGTGCAGGTGGCCCTGATGAGACTAATAGTGAGCATGAAAGACATTTATATGGTCAAAACAGAATTTCAGAAGGTAAAGTACCTGTATGTGCAGCGATGTGTTCTACAAAAGCTTTACTAGTTGGTGATTCTGAATCAGTAGCTAATATATATAGAGAAAGAGTTATATCATTTGGTCATGGTGTTCAGTCAATGCCTTACGGATGGGATAAAGCGTATGGAAAATAAAAGTTTTCTTAGCGAGTATAAAGCTTATTTTATAATAGGCTTTATATTTATGCTTCTTACTTATTGGTATTTTTGGTTAGCAACAATTGCAGATATTAATTATGTATATAAATTTTTACTGCAAATGATGCAAGGTAATATTTCTGGTAATGTGGTTCCTGTTGAAAACCTAACTAGGTATGAACAAATGGAAGTTGCACTATTTGGGCCTGATTATGATGCTATTGCTCCTGAGGTTATTAGAGCTTTTGAAGAAAGACAACATTTACTGCCAATAGTTTTTACTGTGGAGTTTTTCTTATTTTTAGGAATGTTCATAATAGCAAAAGGTAGAAAGCAAGCTAATATCACAAGAGAAAATGACAAAGTACAAGTTTACTCTGTATTTCAAAGATTTGTGATTTTATTAAATATTTTAATTATGATTTATCTATTTATCACTGGTTTTTCAATTACATTTGGAAACTGGACAGGTGGTGGAGAAATTGCAAGGTTAATGAGAGCAACACATGAAATAGTTGGGCTTGGATGGATTCCAGTTTGGGCTATCATGACTTTAATTGCTTTTAAAGATCATAAATATTTTATCAGACCAAGTGTAAAAATTTGGAATAAGATTTTCCTAAGAGGAAAATACAAACACATGGATAGAATAAACTATTATATGTATGTGGCATTTGGATTTAAATTAGTACTAAGTGGATTTATTATTTGGTATTTATTCCCAGATTATACAACACATGCAGAGACTATTCAGTTTAAAAGATTTATTCTGTTTATTCATTTTATGGGAAGTGCGATTATTTCGTTCTTTACATTTGAAACAGTATATTCTTATTTTGTATCTGTAAAAGGATATATTCCTGGTGTAATTACAGGAAAATTACCAGTAGAGTATCTAGAACAGTTAAGACCAGACGTTTTAGAAGAAGAGGATTTAAGAAAATAGATTTAGCATCTAAGTTTCCTAAGAGGAAACTGGATTGCTTTTTCTATTTGTTTATTAATATGCAAAATTAGCATATTAACTTTGAGAGCAATAAGTTGCTCTTTTTGGAATTTGTTTTTTTAACTAGGATTTATTTTCTATGTTAAAAGAGATTTAGAAATTAAAATATGCAAAATTAGCATATTAAAGAAAAGAAGAAGATATGGATAACGCCAAATATTTAAAAACAGTAGTAATAGACAAACTTATAGAAAATGAAGCAACTGAATTTGAAGATGTGACTATTGATGAGACACGATTAAATTTATATTTAAATGGCCAAAAAACAATATCCATGATGTGTATACCAAAAGATCAAGATGCTCATGCAATTGGATTTTTAATGAGTGAAAATGTGATATCTTCTATTGCTGACATAGAAGATATTTCAATAAGTGAAGATGGTTTAAGAGTTGATATAAAAGCGAAAATAAATGAAGAATCATTACAAAATCTTTATAAAGAAAAAACTTTAACAAGTGGTTGTGGTGGTGGAGTTACAGGTACAGATAGTAGCGAACTTGTAATTCCTTTTAATCAAACTTCATTTCAAGTAACACCTGAGACTATTTCTTCTGAGGTTAAGATTTTTTATAGAGAAAGCGAACTTTATAATTTAACAGGTTGTGTTCATAAAGCAATGATATATTTACTTGATGGAACAACTATAACAGCAGAAGATATTGGAAGACATAATGCAATTGATAAAGCAATTGGAAAATGTAAACTTCAAGGATTAGATACTACTAAATCTGTATTATTTGTATCAGGTAGATTAAGTTCAGAGATGGTTACAAAAGCAGTTATGCACAAAATACCTATTATCGTATCAAGAACAGCTCCTACATATTTAGGTGTTCAAACAGCACATAAACATGGAATAACATTAATTGGTTTTGCACGTGGTAAAAAAATGAATTTATATACACATCAAGGTAGAATAGATTATTAAAGAGGTAATCATGGAAGTAAAAGTAAAAGTTTGGATTGATGATAATGAGAATAATTTAGTTTTCGGTGGTGGAAAAACAGAAGTATTAAAGTATATAGACCAAACAGGCTCAATTTCAAAAGCAGCAAAAATTGTAGGTATGAATTATAAGAAAGCTTGGACTCATATTAAAATATTAGAAGAGCATATAGAAGATGAATTAGTTCAAACAAAAAAAGGTAGGGGAGAGGACAGTGGAAGTTCTCTTACTCCAAAAGCTAGAGAGATTATCAATACTTACGAAGTGTTACAAGAAGATATTAAAGAATATGCTAAAAAAAGATTTGATGAATTGTTTTTAAAAGACAATAAAGAAATCATAAAAGTAAAAGGTGAAAATTGTGATAAAGCTGAATAGTTTACAGTATCAAAATATGCAAAATTTGCATATAAGTAATAATTTATCATTAAATGTTTTAAGCAATAATGAAGAGTTTTTATTTTTACAAGAAGAGTTTTTAAAAACATACAATAAAGAAAAACTTATAACATTTTCTTTTGATAAAGATGGTTTTTTGGGTCTTTTTTTACAACTTAGTAAAAAAGGTAAAATAGCTATTTCAAAGGGAGAATCTCATGCAGTTTATGAAGCTGGGGTATTATTTGAGTCTTTAGGTTTTAATATCACTTGGATAGATTTATTGAAAAATGGAAAAGTAAATACAAAACAAATAAAAGATTCAAATATAGATTTTATTTTTATTTCATCTTATGTTATGGATACTTTTGTAAAAACTGATATAGAAGAAATAAAATCTCTTACAGAAGCGAAAATTATTTCAAATGCAAGTGCTAATTTTAGTAATATTAGTGATGCTATATATTTTGATTCTTATAAATTAACTGGTTTTTCTACTTCAGGAGTTTTACTTTTTAATAAGGAACTTTTTGAAGAAAAAAGCATAGGTTTTATTGACACAATTGCAGTGAACTTTATCTTTGAAGCTCTTAAAAATCAAACTTTTACAAACTTAATAAAAGAGGAATTTAAAAATGCATTAAATGAAGTATTTGGTGAAAATATTTACTTTTTTGTAGATTCAAATGATACTTTAGATTTTACTCTTCACTTTGCTTTAAAAGGTATAAAAGCAAGAGAAATAATAAGAACACTAGGTTTAGATTTTATACATATTACAAATGGTGAGGGATGTAGTTTAGGTTTATCAAAACCGTCAAGAATTATTCAAAGTATGGGATATGATGAAACTACAAGTAGAAATGCTTTATCTCTAACTTTTTGTGAGGATTTAGATTCTCAAACTATACAAAAAGTTGTAAATAAAATGGCAAAAAAATATAGACAAATAAGGGTTTTAAATGAGCAATAAATTAACTTACTTGGATTTTGAAGAAGCAGTAAAAAGAAGCTTAGATTTAGCAAAAGCTACTACTTTTACTGAAATTATACCAATTGCACTAGCTATTGGTAGGGTTGTTAGTGAAGATATAATTTGTGTAAAAAATCTTCCTGCTTTTAATAATTCAGCAATGGATGGATTTGCTATAAAAGCAAAAGATGCAGGAAAAACACTAAATATAAAAAAAGTAATTTATGCAGGAGATAAGGGGGAAGCAACAAATGCGTGCCTTTTAGATAATGAGTGTTACAAAATTATGACGGGAGCTAAGGTTCCAAGTGATGCCAATGCAATTATTCCTATTGAAAATTGTTTTGATGTAACTTCTGAAACTGTTAGAATCCCTGAAAATGTAAAAGAAGGTTCAAATTTAAGATTAAAAGGTGAAGAGCAAAAGCAAGGAAATGTTTTATTTCAAAAAGGTGAAATTATTACTTCTTCTCATGTAACACTTTTAGCTTCGCAAGGTCTTACAATGATTAAGGTTTTTAAAAAAATTTCAATAGCAGTTGTTTCAACTGGAAATGAATTAAAAGAGCCTTGGGAAAGCAGTGATGATGAAGAAATTTATAATTGTAATTCTTATGCTTTAGTTTCACTTTTAAAAGAAAATGGTTTTGATGCAACATATAGTGGAGTAATACCTGATAGTTTAGAAAGTTCAAAACAGTATATTTCAAATATGAAAAATTATGATGTAATTATTACAACAGGTGGTATTTCTATGGGTGATGCTGATTTTGTAGGTCAAGCATTTCTTGAAAATGGTCTTGAAACGGCATTTCATGGAGTAAATGTAAAACCAGGACGTCCAATAATGATGGGAAAAATGCAAAATACAGTTGTGATGTGTTTACCTGGAAATCCTTTAACAGCAATGGTAAATATGCACTTATTTGCGATACCAGTTTTACATAAAATGCAAGGAAATAAATGTTTCTATCATGATGTAAATTTTGCTATGAATCATGAGGATTTTAAAACTAAACAAGGAAGAGTAAATGTAGTACTTGGAACTTGTGAAAATGGAGGATTTAGAGTAACTAGAAAAAATAAATATGGTTCAGGAATGATAACAGCATTATATGAAAGTAATTCAATACTTGTAACTAGGGAAGAAACTTCAAGTATTGATGTAGGACAAGAGGTGTATGTTATTAGATTTAATAACAATTTAGTAAATAAACAAACGAATATATTTAATTAAAACAAAAAGGAAACAAACATGATGAAAAAAACTTTAGTAACTTTAGGATTAAGTGCAGTACTAGTATCAGGATTAAATGCAAAAGATTTAATGATGGCTACAACTACAAGTACAGATAATACAGGATTATTAGACTATTTAGCACCAAAATTTGAAAAAGAAACAGGAACTACTTTAAAATGGGTTGCAACAGGAACTGGAAAAGCTTTAAAGATGGGTGGAAATTGTGATGTAGATATTTTATTTGTACACGCTCCTGGTGCTGAAAAGAAATTTGTAGGTACTGGATATGGTGTAAATAGAACACAAGTTATGTATAACGATTTTGTTGTTATTGGACCAAAAGCAGATCCTGCAATGGTTACAGGTATGAAAACAGCAGCAGCACTTAAAAAAATTAATGATAAAGAAGCTAAGTTTTTCTCAAGAGGTGATAACTCTGGAACAAACAAAAAAGAGATTAAACTTTGGAAAGAAGCTATGACTAAAGCTCCTGAAAAAGCATCTTGGTATGTTCAAACTGGTCAAGGTATGTTAAGAACTATTAATATGGCTGCTGAAAAAGGTGGTTATACTATGACAGATAGAGGAACTTGGATTAAATACCAATCTCAAAAAGGTGATAAAAACACTATGAAAATTGTTGTTGAAGGAGATAAAACATTATTTAATCAGTATTCTGTAGTTTCAATCAACAAAGAAAAATGTTCAAATGTTAAACCAGAATTAGCAGCACAGTTTACAAAATGGATTATTAAACCAGAAACTCAAAAAACAATTGCTGATTTTAGATTATTAGGAAAAGCTTTATTTATTCCAAATGCTGGTAAATAAATAAAAAATAAAACTTAGGATTAAAACTGGATGAATCTTTTTACAGATGGCTTTAATGAAGCAATAGAACTACTTGTATCAGGTAATGAGAGTGTATACTCTGCAATTATTACTACAATAACAGTATCCTCTTGGTCTTTATTTATAAGTTTATTAATAGGTCTTCCTCTTGGGTTTGCCTTGGGATATTATAATTTCCCAGGTAAACCAGTAGTTAGAACTATAGTTGATACACTTCTTGCTTTACCAACAGTTGTAATTGGTTTAGTAGCATATACAATGTTGTCAAGGGTTGGACCATTTGGGCAATATGATTTGCTTTTTTCACAAGAAGCAATAATATTAGGTCAAATTGTACTAGGTCTTCCTATAATCATAGCCTTAACAGCAACACAAGTAGAAGCAGTTGATAAAAGACTTTATACTTCTTTAAAGGGCTTAGGAGCTACATCTTTTCAGATATTAAATGCAACATTAGTTGAAGCAAGATTTGGAATTATGACAGCTGCTGTTACTGCTTATGGAAGAATTGTTACAGAAATTGGTATTTCTATGATGGTTGGTGGAAATATAAAGTATCACACTAGAACAGTAACAACAGCAATTGCTTTAGAAACTGGAAAAGGTGAATTTGTAACAGGAATCGCTTTAGGTTTAGTACTTTTTGTAGTTGCACTTATGGTAAATATTGCATTATCAATACTTAAAAGGAAATGGACACAATGAGTTTATATGAATTAAATAATATAGAACAGTATTATGATGGAAAAAGAGTATTAAGTATTGAAAATCTTACTTTAGATAAAAATCAAATTATCGGATTTTTTGGGCCAAATGGTAGTGGTAAATCAACACTTTTTTCACTTTTATCTTTTATAAATAAGCCAACTTTAGGAAATATATCTTTTAATGGTTTATGCAATACAAGACTTGATTTTGAAACAAGACAAAGTGTAGTTATGGTACCTCAAAATCCATATCTTTTAAAAAGAACAGTTTTTGAGAACATTTCTTATGGGTTAAAGCTTAGAAAACAAAAACAAAACCTAAATGAAAAAGTATTAGAAGCTTTGACTTTAGTAGGACTTGATAGTTCTTTTGCTCAAAGAAAATGGAGTCAACTTTCAGGTGGAGAAGCCCAAAGAGTCGCTCTTGCTGCAAGACTTATACTAAAACCAAAGGTTTTAATCTTAGATGAGCCAACAACAGGAGTTGATACAAACTCAGCCCAATTAATAAAAGAAGCAATTTTAACAGCAAAACAAAAATATAATACAACAATACTAATATCAAGCCATGACCATAATTGGTTAAATCATATATGTGATAGGAAAATTGCACTTTTTAGTGGTAGTTTAGTTGAAAGTGGAGGAATTAATCTTCTTTTCTCACCTTGGCAAAAAAATGAAGAAGGAAATCTTGTAAAGCATTTTATAGATGGCCAAAGATTAGAAATTAAAAATAGTGAAGATAAGAAAAGAAATTCAGTAGTTATGATAAATAGTAATGCAATTACTATGTGTAGAGTTGATTGTGAAGAAATGAAAGACGAAAATACATTAATTGCAGAAGTAAGTTCAATTCAACAGCTTAATAGTATAAAAGATTTATTAATTGAGTTTTCAATTGGAGGTATTAGTTTTAATTGTAAAATCTCAAGAAAATTTATGCAAGAACAAAGTTTTTTACCAGGAGACAAAATCAATGTAAATATTGATACTAATAATGTTTGTTGGATATAAAAGTGTAAAGTTAAAACTTTGCATTTTTTTATATTTACTAATGTGCAAAATTTGCATATTACTAAATATAAATATTTTACAAGGAAAAAAATGAAAAAAATTTTATTATCTTCAACATTAATTGCATCACTAGTAGTTACATCAGTAGTGGCGAAGCAGACTATTACTGTATTTCATGCAGGATCACTAAAGGTGCCATTTTCACAAATTGAGAAAGCTTTTGAAGAGAAATATCCTCAATATGATGTTGTAAGAGAAGGCTCTGGTTCTAGAGCAGCAGCAAAAAAAATATATGCACAAGGAAGAGGTGCAGATGTTATGGCAAGTGCTGATTATAAGGTTATTGATAATTTACTAATCCCAAATCATGCAAAATTTAATGCAAGATTTGCCACAAATGAAATGGCAATTGCATATACAAAAAATGCAAAATTTGCAGATGAGATAAATAGTAAAAATTGGCCTGAGATTTTTTTAAGAGATGGAGTAAGAGTAGCCCATTCAGATCCAAATCAAGACCCTTGTGGATATAGATCTATTTTAGTTACAAAATTAGCGCAAGAGTATTATAAAGTACCTAAGTTCTATGATAAATTATTTGGATATGGAAGTTCATATACAAAAGGGGAAGAGAATAAAAGTAAGGTAGTTGTTAGACCAAAAGAGTCACAACTTTTAAAGATGATTGAAGAAAACAAATATGATTATTTATATATTTATAAATCAGTTGCACAACAACATAACTTAAATTATATTACTTTACCTAAAGAAGTATCTTTAAAAGATAATGAAAATGCAAAATTCTATAAAACAGCTTCTTTTGATATTGATGGAAAAAAACAAGGGAGTTTTATCACTAAAAAAGGTGATGCTATGGTGTATGGAATTACAGTTGTAGAAAATAAAAAATCACCAGTAAATAAAGAAGGTGCAAAAAAGTTTGTAAATTTTGTTTTATCTAAAGAAGGACAAGAAATAATGTTTAAAAATGGGCAAGGTGTAATAAGCCCAGCAAAAATAACAGGTAATGCTTCTATTTTAAAATAGATACTTTTCTTGTATGAGATAAAATCTCATACAAGAATAAACTTCTATAAGTTCTTAAAAGCTTTCCCATTCGTCATTATCAGAAATTTCTTGAATTTTTTGAGGTTCTTCTATATCTGTTTTTGTATTATTTTTTATATTTGTTTCTTTTTTATTAGTAACTCTTTGTTTTTTTATATCTTCTTTTCCTATAAAGTTACTACTACTTGCATTCTTAACTACTGTTTTTGATATTTCATCAGTTTTAACTGCAACTTCTTTTGTTTGAGTAGCTATATTCGCATTTTCTTGAGTTTGTTTATCTAAAGAGTTAATCGCATCGTTTATTTGAACAATACCTGTTTTTTGCTCTCTACTTGCTAATTCTACATCTTCTATTAATTCAATAGTTTTACTAATACTGCTATTTAAACCATTATATCCTGTAATCATTTCATTTGCTATATTTTTTCCATTATTTGCTTTTTGAGTAGCATTTTCTACAAGGTCTTTTATTTCTTTTGCAGCTTCAGCACTTCTTGCTGCTAAGTTTCTTACTTCTTGAGCAACAACGGCAAAACCTTTTCCTGCTTCACCTGCTGTTGCAGCTTCTACTGCTGCATTTAATGATAGAATATTTGTTTGGAAAGCAATTTGATCAATAATTGAAATTGCTTCTGTAATAGCTGTAACTTCTGTATTTATTTCATCCATAGCTTTTGTTGTATCATTTGCTAATTTCTCACCTGTATTTGTAGCTTTTACAACTTCTTTTGCGTGGTTTGACATCTTAATAATATTTTCAGTAGTTCCAGAAACATTTCCTGTAACCTCTTCTAAAGCAGCAGCAGTTTGTTCTAAAGCAGCAGCTGCTTCTGTAGCATTTTTATTTAATAGTTCTACATTAACAAGTAAAGTATCACTACTATTATCTAAAATAATTCCATTTTTCATATTATCAGCAAGCATACTATTGATGATATCTATTAGCTCATTTATTTTATGTGAAAATTCTCCTGAGTCATCTATCTTAGAAGTAAAATCTTTATTTGAACATTTTTGTAGTACTTCTGTTGTTTTATTAAGATCAGTTGCAATTTTTTGTCTTAATGAAGCAAGCATACTGTTAAAAATATCTTTTAATTCATTTAAAGATGGGTTTATAGTATTTTTATTTATATTACCTTTTAAATTTCCTTCTTCAATTTTATTTACTAATTGTTTTACTTCATTTATTAAATCTTCATCTTGTTTAATTGATTGTTCAATTTGAGAAATATTAGTATTAATCATTTTTGCAATTTTTCCAAATTCATCATTTGTTTTTAAATCAATTTCTTCTATAGTATGAGATTTTCTATTTAAGAAATTGAAGAAGCTTTCAAGTCCATTGGATACTTTTTCTAAAGAGTTTATGATACCTTTAGGAATAATTAAAGCTAATATAATAGCTAAAACAATTATAAGAACTGAAACTATAGAAATAACAATAATTGAAAATTCATTTGAATTTTGAACCTCAGGTCCTATTTTATCTTGTGCTTTTTTTAGGTCTAGTTTTACACTCTCTGTCAATTTAGCAACTTGTGGGCCTATTTTATCCATTTTATTTTTAATAATATCATTTCTTTTCATAATGATTTGTTTTACATCAGAAAAAGCTTTTTTATAGATAGCTATATCTTCAATAATCTTATTTAAAATACTTATTCTAGTAGGATTTTGTATCTCTTTTTTTAGTATTTCTAAGTCATGGCTTAAGTTTTTGAATTCTAAATCAACTCTTTTTGAATCAGCAGTACTATTTGTCTCTAAATATTTAACTGCATATAATCTTGCTAAAAGTAAGTTTCTTAATCCTAAACCTGCTTCATGTGATGCAATAGCATCATTATCATCAAAAGCAGAATTCATTAGTTTTGTAAATAATACTTCTAATTCTTTACCAATTATATTCATTTTATTATTTACAATATTATTTCTTTGCTTCATAAGGTTTTGAATTTCCTTAAAACTGTCATTATATACCAATAGCTTTTGATCAATTTCTTCAACCATCTTTGCTCTATTTGGATTATTGATTTCTTTTTTTGCTGTAGCTATAAAACCTTCAACTTTTTTAAAATAAGAATTAAATTCATCTATTTCTTTATCTAAACCATTTATAAAATAATCTTTTGCATTCATTCTAACCATAAGCATATTAGCTTGTACACGACCCATTAGTACACCATCTCTTGCCATTTCTCTATAGTCTTTAAATCCATTAGTTGAGGATTTTAATGAATACCAAGCATCTGCACTTAAAATTATTATCATAAGTATAATGGATGAGAACCCTAATAAAAGTTTATTTTTAACACTCATATTTACCTTCTTTCTCTTAATATATTATTTGTTATAAATTGTGTTATTATAGCATTTTAATATGATTGTAAAGTTATAAAAATCAGGAATTGTAAAAATTATTTGTGTATTAATTACACAGATATATAATAATTGTTTTTATGATGTTTTTTAATTTATCGTAGGAATTTTAACTATTTTTATAAAGTCAAAAATTTGTTATATTAGAAATAAAAATTAAGAATGAATAAGTAAAAGAAGAGTTAAATAAATAACCCTTCTATAAAGTATTATAAAACTGTAACGTTTACAGCTTGAATACCTTTATCAGTTTGCTCAGTTTCATAAGATACTTTTTGACCTTCTTCTAAAGAAACTCTTCCATATCCAGTACTGTTTACTTGTCTGTAGTGTACAAATGCGTCTTTGCTACCATCTTCAGGTTGAATAAATCCAAAACCTTTTTCGTCGTTGAACCATTTAATAGTTCCATTTTTTAAATCTGCCATTTTAAATGCCTTATATTAGTGTAATCTTGAAAATATAAAGTAAAGTGTTCTTCAGGGTAGTTCTACTGCAGTTGTGTTCAATAAATCTTAGCTAAAGATGAAACTCTAAACCATCTTTCAATTATGATATCATAACTAAAAAAGCTTTAATTACATCATAAAATAAAGAAAAGTTTTGAAATTTAAATATCTATGTGTAAAAAGACCTATATAATAAGTCTTTTTACTAAGTTTTATTCTTTTAATAAATCTCTATAGAATTCTCTATATTCCGTATTTCTTTCGTCTCTTGCTTTCATGGCAGGTCTTGGATGTTCATTTAATTGTCCTGTTAGCATATATGGAATTGAATAACCCCAGTCTAACTCTTTTTCTAAAGGTACGATGTACTCTTCTATGAACTTAAGTACAGGCATTAATTTATATTTTGGATTTTTTAAGAAACCAATTAATAACTCCATTGGACAATTTCCTGCTCCTCTTCCTAATCCTGAAACAGTAACATCTAAGAAACTTGCTCCATAAGTCATAGCTTCAATTGTATTAGCATAGGCCAATTGAAGATTATTATGTGCATGAATACCTATTTTTTTGCCACTTGCTTCTGCAACTTTTAAATATTTTTCTGTTAATTTTACTATTTGTTCTGGATAAAAAGAACCAAAACTATCAGCAATATAAATAACATCTACAGATGTTTTTGCTAGTTGATCTAAAACCTCAGTTAATTCATCATCAAATGATTTTGATACTGCCATAACATTTACTGTTGTTTCGTATCCTTTTGCATGAGCATCTTCTATTAACTCAATAGCAGCTGGTAATTGATGAATATAAGTAGCAATTCTAATCATATCAACAACTGATTCTTCTTTTGGTCTTAACTCTTCTTTTAATGATCTACCAATATCAGACATAACGGCAATTTTCATATCTGTGTTATTTTCACCAACAATTCTTCTAATATCTTCTTCTTTACAGAAATTCCATGGTCCATATTCATCTTCACTCATAATAGTAGGAGATACATTTTTCCCTATTTCCATATAATCAACACCAGCAGCAACACAGGCTTCATAGTGTGCTTTTACAAACTCATCAGAAAATTGATAATTGTTTACAAGACCGCCATCTCTAATAGTACAATCAAAAACTTTCACATCTTCTCTTACTGAAAGTATAGAACCTTTTCTTTCTATCATAATACTCTTCCTAATTCTTCTTTATTTGAAATTACTTGTATCTTATCTTAAAATCAGTCAAAGTATTATTAATAAAAATGAAATTTAGCAATATTTGGATTGTTTGAATTTAAAGTTTTGGTTATACTTTTGAAAATTTTATATAAAGGTAGAAAATGAGCTACATATCAAGCGCAAACTTAGAGACAGCAGATAAAGAGATATTTGATATCGTTGAGCAAGAGTTAGAAAGACAAACAACACACTTAGAAATGATTGCTAGTGAAAACTTTACTTCACCAGCAGTTATGGAAGCAATGGGTTCTGTATTTACTAATAAATATGCAGAAGGTTATCCATACAAAAGATATTATGGTGGATGTGAATTCGCAGATAAAGCTGAACAATTAGCTATTGATAGAGCTTGTGAAATTTTTGGATGTAACTATGCAAATGTTCAACCTCACTCAGGTTCACAAGCAAATGGTGCAGTATATGCAGCATTATTAAAAGCAGGTGATAAAATCTTAGGTATGGACTTATCTCATGGTGGGCACTTAACTCATGGTTCTAAACCTTCATTCTCTGGTAAAAACTACCAAGCATTCTACTACGGAGTAGAATTAGATGGAAGAATTAACTATGATAAAGTAATGGAAATTGCTAAGATTACTCAACCAAAAATCATTGTTTGTGGAGCATCAGCTTACGCAAGAGAGATTGATTTTGCTAAGTTTAGAGAAATTGCAGATGCAGTTGGAGCTATTTTATTTGCTGATATTGCTCACATTGCAGGACTTGTTGCAGCAAATGAACATCAATCACCATTCCCTTATGCAGATGTAGTTACTACTACAACTCACAAGACTTTAAGAGGTCCAAGAGGTGGTATGATTATGACAAATGATGAAGATATTGCTAAGAAAATTAATTCAGCAATCTTCCCAGGATTACAAGGTGGACCTTTAGTTCATGTAATGGCTGCAAAAGCAGTAGCATTTAAAGAGATTTTAGCTCCAGAGTGGAAAGACTATGCTAAGCAAGTAAAAGCAAATGCAGCTAAGCTTGGAGAAGTATTAGTTTCAAGAGGATATGATATTGTATCAGGTGGAACAGATAATCACTTAGTATTAGTATCATTTTTAAATAAAGACTTTTCAGGTAAAGATGCAGATGCAGCATTACAAAATGCAGGTATCACTGTAAATAAAAATACAGTACCAGGTGAGACAAGATCACCATTTGTAACATCAGGGGTTAGAATTGGATCACCAGCATTAACAGCAAGAGGAATGAAAGAGCAAGAGTTTGAATATATAGCAAATAAAATTGCTGATGTATTAGATGATATTGAAAATACTGATCTTCAAGCTACTGTTAAAGCTGAATTAAAAGATTTAGCTAACAAGTTTGTTATTTATAATCAGTCTACTTACTAA
>NZ_JBMOVW010000011.1:0-67425 GCF_049472155.1 Arcobacter rhizosphaerae
ATTATAATGATTTCCAATTCTTGGATCTAATCCTACACCTTCTATTATTTGTTTTGAATTTAGATTATGAGCTAACGCGTAAGAGTCTAATTCATTAAAATATGATACTCTCATAGCTAGGTATGTATTTGAAAATAGTTTTATTGCTTCTGCTTCTGTAGAATCAGTAAACAAAATATCTATATTCTCTTTTATTGCTCCTTGAGCAAGTAGTTTTGCAAAAGTCTGAGCTCTATCACTTTGTTCACCTACTATTATTCTTGAAGGGTATAGATTATCATGTAAAGCTTTTCCTTCTCTTAAGAACTCTGGTGAAAAAATAATATTACTTGTTTTAAATTTTTTTGATATTTCTTTTGTATATCCTACTGGTATAGTTGATTTTATTACCATTGTTGTATTTGGATTTATTTCAAGTACATCAGATATCACATACTCTATTGATTTTGTATTAAAATAGTTTGTTTCTGGATCATAATCTGTTGGTGTTGAAATTATTACAAAGTCTGCATTTTCATAAGCTTCTTTTTTATCTAATGTTGCTTTAAAGTTTAAATCATCTCTTAGTAAGTATTCACTTATTTCTTTATCTTCTATTGGTGATTTTTTATTATTTAGAAGTTCTACTTTATCACGGATTATATCTAATGCTATTACTTCATTATCTTGGGCTAATAGTATCCCATTTGATAGACCAACATACCCCGTTCCTGCTATGGCTATCTTATACTTCATAGTTTGATTACTTTTTTCAAGCATTATTTATTTTCCTTTTTTATTTCTAAAGATTTCTAATTATATAATGATTCATATTGATTTTTCCATCTTTGATGTAACCAAAACCATTCTTCTGGTTTATCTTCAATAATTTTTTGAGTAATATCAGCCTGAGCTTGTACACATTTTCTAATATCTTCTTCTTTATCATTAGTATTATCGATTTCTATTGGTTTAAAAAATTTAACAACAAAATTATTATAATCATTATTTTGAATAAATGCAGGAATAATTAATGCATCAAATTTCTTTGCTAAAACTGCGACACTAGGAGTATGTCTTGCTTTTTTTCCAAAAAAGTCAATTAAAATCCCTTCATTATCTTTTGTATTTTGATCAACTAATAAACCTACGGGTCTACTAGATTTTAAAGATTTAACCATGCCTTTCATTGCACCTGATTTACTTAATAACTCAATATCAAACTGTTCTCTATTTTTTGTAAGAATTTTATTCATAACTTCTGAATCTAAATCTCTCCCTACTATAGATAAAGGTGTAAATTTAGCTGCAATACTTAAGGATAACAACTCCCAATTACCATAATGAGCAGTAACAATAATAATTTTTTTGTTCTCTCTAATCGCATTTTCTAATATTTGACTATTTTCAAAAGATACTTTCTCTAAAATCTCTTCTTTAGTAGCCCCTTGATTTTTTATAAAATCTGCTAAAGTATAGACTAAATTTCTGTAACATTTTTTAATAATATTTGTTTTTTCTTTTTTTGATATTTTATTTTCATAAGCTAAATCAAGATTTACTTCTGCAATTTTTCTATGCTTTTTATCAATAGAATAAATAAAAAATGATAAAAAATTTAAAATTGGATTTATAATAAATTTTGGAGTAAATTTTATAAAAAACCTAAATACATAAAATATAAATAAATAAATATTATCCATTTAATAACTTCTTTGACATTTCTATAATTATATCCTCTTTTATCTCACATATTGAGAAATCATTTTTATTTAATTTAAAGTGGTTTACTTTAGAAGAAGATTTTACCACTTTATTGATTGGAGTTTCATAAACTCTATTAGTAGGGGTTGGTCCAAAAATTGTAATTGATGGAATATTTAATGCCCATGCCATGTGAGTTGGACCTGTGTCATTTCCAATTAGCAAATCAGACTTAGCGATTAAAGCCTTTAAAGAATTTAAATCACATTTAGCCATAGCTTTAGCATAGTATGAGTTTTCTTCAATATATAAAGCTTTTTGTCTTTCATTTTCATTACCCCAAACAACTATACAATTCTCTTTTAATTCATTTGCTATCTTTACAAATTTTTCTTTTGGATAATTTCTGCTTTCCCAAGTAGAGCCAACTACAAAAATAATATTTTTTTCTTCTTTTGATAAAAATTCATTTATAACATGAGATTCATTTTCATAAAATAAAAAAGCTTTTTTATTTAGAATATCTTCACTTGTAATATTAAAACCTAAAGGATTAGATAATACCTTTACATTTCTATCAATAGTATTTTTGTCATAAGCTATAAAAACTTTTTTTTTATAAAAAAATGATGCAAACTTTTCACGAATTGAATCTTTTGAAAATCCTGCAATATTCTCTCCTAATAACTTAGCAACAATTGCAGATTTAATTAAACCTTGTGCATCAATAACTAAGTCATAATTGTTTTTAGAATATTTTTTAAGTAAAGAAATTTGAGTAAAAATAGCTTTTTTATTTTTTTTGATACTTTTTAAATTAATAGTATATATATTATCTATATCTATATTTCCTTGAAGAATAGAAAAAAAAGATTCTTCTACAAACCAGTCAATTATAATATTTGGATATTCTTTTTTTATATATTGTAAGGCTACCATTGCATGAATAATATCACCCATTGCTGATAGCTTAACTATAGCTATTCTTTTCATTAAACTAACTCTAATTTTAAATTTTTTGGTAACTCCAACTTATCAATATTTGAAGCTATCATAAAAGATTTATTTTCTAATTCAATTTTTAAAGTGTTATCACTTAAAATATATCGAGTATTTGGTCTTGATAGATCTTGATTAACAGCTATATTTAATGCAATCATAAATGACATCCATTTCATATCGTGAGTTTTAGGTAAAAGTTCACTAAATTTTTCTAAATCACTTTTATTTGGTAAAGATTTTTTAGAATATTTAATAGTATGAGCTATTATAACTCTTGAACTATGTTGAAAGTCATAGTTTAAACCATTTAATATAAAGTCAAAAGCATTATCATTTGATTTATAGAAGTTTAAAGAACTACCAATTGTATGAAGTTTAGAAGCTATTATTAAAAGTTGTCTAAATTTATCATCAAGCTCATGAAGTGGTTTTAATACATCATAAATTTTACCAGCATTTGAGCCAAAATATGCACTTTGTTTTTGATCAATTTGGAATCTATCAAGTAAACTTCTAACACTTACATTATAGTTTGAAGGAAACTTATTATAGTCTGCATTTTCATAAGCTTCTTTTTTATCTAATGTTGCTTTAAAATTTAAATCATCCCTTAGTAGGTATTCACTTATTTCTTTATCTTCTATTGGTGATTTTTTATTATTTAGAAGTTCTACTTTATCACGGATTATATCTAATGCTATTACTTCATTATCTTGGGCTAATAGTATCCCATTTGATAGACCAACATACCCCGTTCCTGCTATGGCTATCTTATACTTCATAGTTTGATTACTTTTTTCAAGCATTATTTATTTTCCTTTTTTATTTCTAAAGATTTCTAATTATATAATGATTCATATTGATTTTTCCATCTTTGATGTAACCAAAACCATTCTTCTGGTTTATCTTCAATAATTTTTTGAGTAATATCAGCCTGAGCTTGTACACATTTTCTAATATCTTCTTCTTTATCATTAGTATTATCGATTTCTATTGGTTTAAAAAATTTAACAACAAAATTATTATAATCATTATTTTGAATAAATGCAGGAATAATTAATGCATCAAATTTCTTTGCTAAAACTGCGACACTAGGAGTATGTCTTGCTTTTTTTCCAAAAAAGTCAATTAAAATCCCTTCATTATCTTTTGTATTTTGATCAACTAATAAACCTACGGGTCTACTAGATTTTAAAGATTTAACCATGCCTTTCATTGCACCTGATTTACTTAATAACTCAATATCAAACTGTTCTCTATTTTTTGTAAGAATTTTATTCATAACTTCTGAATCTAAATCTCTCCCTACTATAGATAAAGGTGTAAATTTAGCTGCAATACTTAAGGATAACAACTCCCAATTACCATAATGAGCAGTAACAATAATAATTTTTTTGTTCTCTCTAATCGCATTTTCTAATATTTGACTATTTTCAAAAGATACTTTCTCTAAAATCTCTTCTTTAGTAGCCCCTTGATTTTTTATAAAATCTGCTAAAGTATAGACTAAATTTCTGTAACATTTTTTAATAATATTTGTTTTTTCTTTTTTTGATATTTTATTTTCATAAGCTAAATCAAGATTTACTTCTGCAATTTTTCTATGCTTTTTATCAATAGAATAAATAAAAAATGATAAAAAATTTAAAATTGGATTTATAATAAATTTTGGAGTAAATTTTATAAAAAACCTAAATACATAAAATATAAATAAATAAATATTATCCATTTAATAACTTCTTTGACATTTCTATAATTATATCCTCTTTTATCTCACATATTGAGAAATCATTTTTATTTAATTTAAAGTGGTTTACTTTAGAAGAAGATTTTACCACTTTATTGATTGGAGTTTCATAAACTCTATTAGTAGGGGTTGGTCCAAAAATTGTAATTGATGGAATATTTAATGCCCATGCCATGTGAGTTGGACCTGTGTCATTTCCAATTAGCAAATCAGACTTAGCGATTAAAGCCTTTAAAGAATTTAAATCACATTTAGCCATAGCTTTAGCATAGTATGAGTTTTCTTCAATATATAAAGCTTTTTGTCTTTCATTTTCATTACCCCAAACAACTATACAATTCTCTTTTAATTCATTTGCTATCTTTACAAATTTTTCTTTTGGATAATTTCTGCTTTCCCAAGTAGAGCCAACTACAAAAATAATATTTTTTTCTTCTTTTGATAAAAATTCATTTATAACATGAGATTCATTTTCATAAAATAAAAAAGCTTTTTTATTTAGAATATCTTCACTTGTAATATTAAAACCTAAAGGATTAGATAATACCTTTACATTTCTATCAATAGTATTTTTGTCATAAGCTATAAAAACTTTTTTTTTATAAAAAAATGATGCAAACTTTTCACGAATTGAATCTTTTGAAAATCCTGCAATATTCTCTCCTAATAACTTAGCAACAATTGCAGATTTAATTAAACCTTGTGCATCAATAACTAAGTCATAATTGTTTTTAGAATATTTTTTAAGTAAAGAAATTTGAGTAAAAATAGCTTTTTTATTTTTTTTGATACTTTTTAAATTAATAGTATATATATTATCTATATCTATATTTCCTTGAAGAATAGAAAAAAAAGATTCTTCTACAAACCAGTCAATTATAATATTTGGATATTCTTTTTTTATATATTGTAAGGCTACCATTGCATGAATAATATCACCCATTGCTGATAGCTTAACTATAGCTATTCTTTTCATTAAACTAACTCTAATTTTAAATTTTTTGGTAACTCCAACTTATCAATATTTGAAGCTATCATAAAAGATTTATTTTCTAATTCAATTTTTAAAGTGTTATCACTTAAAATATATCGAGTATTTGGTCTTGATAGATCTTGATTAACAGCTATATTTAATGCAATCATAAATGACATCCATTTCATATCGTGAGTTTTAGGTAAAAGTTCACTAAATTTTTCTAAATCACTTTTATTTGGTAAAGATTTTTTAGAATATTTAATAGTATGAGCTATTATAACTCTTGAACTATGTTGAAAGTCATAGTTTAAACCATTTAATATAAAGTCAAAAGCATTATCATTTGATTTATAGAAGTTTAAAGAACTACCAATTGTATGAAGTTTAGAAGCTATTATTAAAAGTTGTCTAAATTTATCATCAAGCTCATGAAGTGGTTTTAATACATCATAAATTTTACCAGCATTTGAGCCAAAATATGCACTTTGTTTTTGATCAATTTGGAATCTATCAAGTAAACTTCTAACACTTACATTATAGTTTGAAGGAAACTTATTATTAGTATTTCTAAGTAAGTCACAAAGATAAACTCCTTCTCTTACTCCAGCACCTGAGGTTATAACTTTTTTAATATTTAATTCTTCTAAAATAGTTTTAAAAATAAAAGTACCTTCTTTTATAGTATCAAATCTATCTTTTTTTACTCCAAGGTTTTTAAGTTCTTTATTCGTCTTTGCATTTACTATCAAATCAAAATGAGAAAATTCATTTTCAACATTATATTTGTAACCATGTAAAATATCAAGAGGATATTCATTTTTTTGCATTATAAGTTTTGATAAAGATCTAATACTTCCTCCAATACCAACTGCCGTTAGAGGAACATTCATATTTAAATCAAAAAGCTCTTTTAAATTATCTAAAATATATTTTCTTGCACCTTCAATATCATTTTTATTAAAGAACAACTCTTTTATTCTTACAGTTCCTATATTTAATGAAATTGATTTTAAAATAACACCATTATTTACAAATGAAAATTCAGTAGAACCTCCACCAATATCAACTGTTATAAAATTGTCTTCATGAATAAGATTTGATGCAGCAATACCTCCATAAAAAGCCTCTTTTTCTCCATCAATTACTTTGATATTTAAACCAAAGTCATTTTTAATTCTGTTTAAAAAAACTTTTGCATTAGGTGCATCTCTTAAAGCCGAAGTAGCAACACATATAATTTTTCTTGATTTTAATGATTTAGATATATTTAAAAAAGATTTTAGTGACTCATAAGCTCTTTGCATAGGTATTTCTTGAAGATTGCCATTATTTTCATAGCAACCCTCAGAAATTTTTACTCTACTTTTTGTTTCATTGATTAGGTTAAAAGCAAATCTACTGCTTTTTTCCAATACAACCATACGCATTGAGTTTGACCCAATATCTATAATAGTTGTAATCTTTGCCATTAGGCTTCTTCTTCCATTATTTGTTCATATTTGAACTTTAACTCTTCCATTGTCTCTTGATTATCTGGATCTATAATAATACAGTCAACTGGACAAACTTCAATACATTGTGGTTCCTCAAAGTGTCCAACACATTCAGTACATCTATCAGAGTCAATTAAATATATTGGATCTCCTTCTTCGATTGCATAATTTGGACACTCATCTCTACATGCATCACATGCGATACATTCATCAGTAATAATTAAAGACATATAACACCAATCCCTAGTTTTAAAATATATGTTGGAGTTATAACCTATTATTCTTTATAATTTCTTTAATCAGCTCAACTTTTTGTATATTTTTAGATATAAGCAAAAAATGTTTACTTTTATAAATATTTTGTTCGTTACATATATATAAAGAAGCAGCAATATCAAACTCTCTAATATCACCCATAAACAATACAAAATCATAATTTTTAGCAAAAGCCAAGGAAACCGCTGCTGCCCCTAAAGAACGATATTTTATGTGATTTTTATATAATTTATATGTAATTTTTGGATATTTATAAGCTCTTTCAAAAATACCAAATTTATTTAATTTTTCACTATTTATGATATTTTTTTTATCTAAATTTATCTCATTTAATTCGTAATTAAATGCTTTATATATTAAACTACCTGTAGCTAAATTACAAACAAAACCTGCAATAATTTTATCCTTATATTTTAAAGCTACAGAACTTCCATAATACTCTAAACCTGAATAAAAATTATCACTTCCATCAAGAGGATCAATAATAATTGTAAAGTCTGATTTATAATCTAAAAAACCGCACTCTTCAGAATAAATATTTCCAAATTTTTTCAAATATTTAATAAAAATATTTTCAGCATATAAATCAATATTTAAAGAATTATCTCCACCATATCCTATAATATTTGAGTATTCTAAATCTGTTTGTTTTAAATTAAAGTGTATATATTTGTATAGTTCTTTGTTAGCATTTATTACAGAACTTATAAAGTCTTCTTTATAAGCTTCTGCAATATTTTCAATCATTATGAAAGTTTTTCAATTATGGCTTTTGCAGCTTCTCTACCATCAACAGCTGCAGTTACAGCAAGGTGAGCACCTCTTTGACAATCTCCACCTGCATAAACTTTTTTATTTGATGTTTGATAATTAGTAGTTTCTATTCCACCCCACGAATTAGTTTCAATATTTAATTCTTTTAAGAATTGTGGTTTCTCTGGTGAAAATCCTAAAGCAAGAATTACGACATCAGCTTCTTCAAAATATTCAGTACCTTCATTGATCACAACTCTTTGTCTTCCTGACTCATCAGGATCAGACATAGATGTAGTTAGTAACTCAACAGCAGATACTTCTCCATCTTCAATTTTTAAAGATTTAGGTGAAACATTAAATACATATTCAACACCCTCTTCTTTAGCATTTACAACTTCTTTTTTAGATCCAGGCATATTAGCTTCATCTCTTCTATATAAACATTTAACAGATTTAGCTTTTTCTCTTACAGATGTTCTTACACAGTCCATTGCAGTATCTCCACCACCAATTACAACTACATTTTTATCTTTTACATCTATAAACTCTACATCAGTACCTAAATTTCTTTTTTGAATTCCAGTTAAAAAATCCATTGCTAAATGAACATTTGAAGCCTCTTTTTCCCCATCCATTCCAGTGTATCTACCATCTTTTGCACCAGTTCCAAGATAGATTGCATCAAAATTTTCTTCAAGTTCTTTTACTGATACATCTTTTCCAACTTCACAATTTAAATGAAGTTTCATACCAGCTTCAAGTAACCAATTAATTCTTCTATTTACTGTTGTCTTATCAAGTTTAAACCCAGGAATTCCATACATAAGTAAACCACCAGCCCTATCTTCTCTTTCAAACATTTCTACTTGGTAACCTTTTCTTAAAAGAAAAGTTGCAGCAGAAATACCAGAAGGACCAGAACCAACTACAGCGATTTTTTTATCTACTTTTTTATCAGTAAATTTAGGTTTTAAACCTCTTTCAAAAGCTTTTTCACTAATATGAGTTTCAATAGCACCAATTGAAATTGCACCATGACCTGTATTTAAAGAACAAGCCCCTTCACAAAGTACATCTTGAGGACAAATTCTTCCTAAAATCTCAGGAAAAGGTGATGTTTCATTTGATAAAGCAAAAGCTAAATCAGGATTTTTAGTAGCCGTTTGCTTTAACCATGCTGGTATAAAATTTCCTAATGGACATCCTGTATGACAGTATGGATCTCCACACTGCATACATCTATCAGCTTGTTCTTTTGCTCTTTGCTTTCCAAACACTTCATAGATCTCATTAAAATCTTTTAATCTTTGAAGTACATCTCTTTTTTCAGGGTTAATTCTTTCAAATTTTGTAAAGTTTAACATTTTAATCTCCCTCATCTGGATCTAATGGTAATACAGTCATATTTTTTGGTTTTACCATCCAGAAGTTTCTAATTTCTGCTCTAAAATTATCTAAAATATTTTGTGCTGCTTCACTTTCAGTTTCATGAACATAATCTAAAAGTAATCTTTTCAGATATAATCTTTCTCTTTCCGCTGCATCTGTATCTATTCTAACTGCTTCGATTAACTCTTGGTTCATTTTATCAACAAAGGCTTTTTCTGGATCATAAACAAATGAAATACCACCTGTCATACCTGCTCCAAAGTTAATACCAGTATTTCCAAGGATTACTACAATACCACCAGTCATATATTCACAAGCATTATCACCTGTACCCTCAACTACAGCTATTGTTCCAGAGTTTCTAACACCAAATCTTTCACCAACACTTGCTCTTACATATAATTTTCCACCAGTTGCACCATATAAACAAGTATTACCAGCACCTGCAAACTCTTGACCTTGATGAACAGGATTAATTATAATCTTACCACCATTCATTCCTTTACCAACATAATCATTAGCAGCACCATCAAGTGTTAAACTCATTCCTTTAGAAAGGAAAGCACCAAAAGATTGTCCAGCAATACCTTTTAGATTAATATTGATTGAGTTTTCTGGTAATCCAGAATCACCATAAAATCTAGCAATTTCTCCAGAAATCAGAGCTCCAAATGATCTATTTAAGTTAGAAATTTCTGTATTAACTTTTATAGGAGTATTTGGATTCTCTATTGTTCTATGAACTTTTTTTAATAATTCTTTCTCAAATTTATTATCATCAAATGGGTCATTTGATTCTTTTTGACAAGTATCAATTCCATCAACTTTTCTTAAAATATTTTGAAAGTCAAATTTTTGTGCAAACTTATCATCAATTACTTTTAATAAATCAGATCTACCAACAATTTCTTCGATTGTTTTATATCCAAGTTCTGCAAGTATTTCTCTAACTTCTTGAGCAATAAATGTAAAATATGAAATAAGTCTTTCTACAGTTCCTGTAAAGTGTCCTCTTAAATCTTCATCTTGCGTAGCAACACCAACAGAACATTTATTTGTATGACAAATTCTTAAAATTTTACATCCAAGAAGTGTTAATGCAGCTGTACCAAATGCATAAGATTCAGCACCTAATAAAGCTGCTTTAACAACATCTAAACCAGTTTTTAATCCACCATCTGTTTGTACATGAACAGAAGATCTTAAATTATTTGCTTTTAAAGCATTATGAGCTTCTGAAAGTCCCATTTCCCAAGAGTTACCTGCATGCTTAATAGATGTTAATGGAGCAGCACCTGTACCACCATCTCCACCTGAGATAATAATTTTATCAGCATAAGCCTTTGCAACACCTGCTGCAATTGTTCCTACACCTACAGAAGATACTAATTTAACTGTTATTTTTGCCATTGGATTGATTTGTTTTAAATCAAAAATTAACTGAGCTAAATCCTCAATAGAGTAAATATCATGGTGTGGTGGTGGAGAAATAAGAGTTACACCTGGAACAGTATGTCTTAATGTAGCAATAAGATTTGTTACTTTATGTCCTGGTAATTGTCCACCCTCACCTGGTTTTGCACCTTGTGCAACTTTGATTTGTAATTCTTCAGCACTTCTTAAATAACCAGGAGTTACACCAAATCTACCTGATGCGATTTGTTTAATTTTAGAATTTTTTAAAGTATTAAACCTTGCTGGATCTTCTCCACCCTCACCTGAGTTTGATGATCCACCAATTGTATTCATAGCCTGTGCTAATGCTTCATGTGCTTCTGGAGAAATAGAACCACATGACATTGCAGCAGAAGCAAATCTTTTAAAGATATCTTCTTTTGATTCAACTTCATCAATAGAAATAGGTTTTCTATCTGAATTAAATTCTAAAAAGTCTCTAATAAATTTTTTATCTCTATTTTGAACTAATTTTTTAAGTCCATCAAAGTCTGTAATCTCTTCTTTTGTAGTTGCAGATTTATTATGCATAGCTCTTGTTGTAGCTGGACCATAATCATGGTATTCACCACCATTTATATATTTGTAGAATCCACCTAAATCAAGTGGGAACATGTGATTATCATCATGGAAAGCATTTAAATGAGATTTTTCAATTCTCTCCTCGATATCTTCGTATCCAAGACCTGCTAACTCAGAATAAGCATCTGGGAAACAGTCTTCTATAATTTCATCAGATAATCCAATCGCATCAAATAATGATGAATTTCTGTATGAAGCAACTGTAGAAATACCCATTTTTGACATAATTTTTAAAAGACCTGCATTTAATGCTTTTTGTGTATTTTTAAGTACTCTTTGCATCTCATATTTAGATACTTCTTTTCTTTCATATAATGCTACAGTAGTTGCATACATCATATATGGATACATTGCTTGAGCACCAAAACCTAACATTACTGCTGCCATGTGCGGATCATATACTTCACCTGTTACAGGTACTATTGAAACACAATGTCTAACATTTGCTTTTAATAAAGCTTGATTTACATATCCAACAGCCATTGCCATAGGAATAAGTTTTGTGTTTTCACTAATATTTCTATCATCTAAGATAACTATTGAAATACCATCTTCTTTTACTGCTTTTATAACATAAGAAGCTAAGCTTTTTAATGCTTCTTTTAAATCATTTTTAAATGTAGTTGAGAATACTCTGTTTTTATAATATTCATCATATCTTGGAGAATTTTCATCACCAAATGAAAATAAAACATCAAATTTTTCTTTCATTAAAATAGGACTTGCTACTTTAATTCTTTTAGCATCTTCTGGTTTTTCAACTAGTATATTTTGAACCTTACCAAATCCAGTTTCTAAAGACATTACAACTTTTTCTCTATATGGGTCAATCGGTGGATTTGTAACTTGTGCAAACTTTTGTTTAAAAAAGTCTGTAAAGTTTCTATTTACTTTTGAAAAACATGCTAAAGGAGTGTCATCACCCATTGAACCAACTGGTTCTTTACCATCTTTAGCCATTGGCTCTATCATTTGATCAATTGCTTCATAAGTAATATTAAAATATTTTTGTCTTTTCTCTAAGTTTTCTATTTTATAATCACTTATATTTAAAAAAGAGTCTTCAATATATTCTTGTAAGTAATCCATATCATCATTTAACCACTTAGCATAGTGCTGTGATGATTTTAAATAGTCATTTATATCTTCTTCTTTTAATATTTTACCATGTTTAAGATCAAGTCCAATCATCTGTCCTGATTGTAATCTACCTCTTTCACTGATATTATCTTCATCAATTTTTAATGTTCCATACTCAGAAGTAATATATAATTTATCATCTTTTGTAATTACATATTTTGATGGTCTTAAACCATTTCTATCAATTAAACATCCAATATGTCTACCATCAGTTAAAGATACAGCAGCAGGTCCATCCCATGCTTCCATAGCAGTTGCTGTATATTCGTAAAATGCTCTTAAATCCGCATCCATGTGTGGTGAGTTTTGCCAAGGAGCAGGAACTAATGATCTTGCTGCTTTAAAAAAGTCTACACCATTTGCTAACATAAATTCAAACATATTATCTAAAGAAGCAGAATCTGAACCACCTTCTTGTAAGATTGGTAAAAGTCTTTTTATTTCTTCATCAGAAAATACTTCTGATTTAATTTTTTCTGACTTAACTTTTACATTAAATCTATTTGCTTCAACAGAATTAATTTCACCATTGTGTGCTATAGCCCTAAATGGTTGTGCTAATCTCCATTGAGGTAATGTATTTGTTGAAAATCTTTGATGAAATAAAGAAAAAGAGATTTTAAAATCATCATCTCTTAAATCAACATAAAATCGCTTAATATGCGTAGGCATTACAAGACCTTTGTACGCAATCACTTTAGATGAGAATGTAGGAATATAAAAATCTTTCTTATCTATTAATTTGTGTTCACACTCTTTTCTTGTCATATATAGCATTGCATCAAATCTCTTTGATGACATTAGAGTATTTGGAATAACAAATACTTGAATAATATAAGGTAATGTTTCTAGTGCTTGTTGACCTAGTGCTTCTGTGTCAACTGGAACATCCCTTGTTAATACAACTTTTAAATCATTTATTTCACAGAACTCTTTAAAAGTTTCAATATCTTGTAAATCTTTTGTAAAGATCATAGCTACACCATATTTTTCAGGTAAATCTATACCTTTTTGCATAGCTACTTTTCTCATAAATTGATCTGGCATTGATAAAAGTAAACCAGAACCATCTCCTGTTTTACCATCAGCTGCTACTGCACCTCTGTGCATCATTCTTTCTAACGAAGTTATTGCATCTTCTAAATTCTTATGACTTGGTCTGTTCTTCATATCAGCAACAAGACCAAAACCACAGTTATCTTTAAAAGAAGTTAGTAAGTCTAAATTAGAACCCATTATTTTCCTTTGTTTTAATCTTTTATATTCCTAAGAAAAGTGGAATATACTACTCTAATCTTGTTTAAAAAATGGTTAAAAAAAACTTGTCATTAATTTTGGCTTCTAATTTTTGTTATATCATAGAAGATTGATTTCATGGTATCTATAACAACTTTTTGAAATTAATATGAAACTTTTATGTGACTTATAAAACACTACATTTAGTATTACAATTTGTATTACTTAAACTAAATTTAATAAATAGTATTAATATCTTATAATAAGCTAAAATAAGTTTAAAACTTTTGTTGATTTTACATAATTGTGACATAAGTTTTTACTATAATTTTCTTATATCAAAATAATTAAGGAGAAATGATATGAAAAAATTAGTACTAGGAACTATTGCAGCAGCAATGGTTGCAACATCAGGATTAGCAGCGGAGTATACTTTAAAGTTTTCACATGTAGTAAGCCCAAATACACCAAAGGGTAAAGCAGCAGATTTCTTTGAAAAGAGATTAGAAGAGTTATCAGGTGGTAAAATTGACGTTCAAGTTTATCCATCATCACAGTTATATAAAGATAATGCGGTTTTAAAAGCATTAAGATTAAACTCTGTTCAAATGGCAGCACCTTCATTTTCTAAATTTGGTAAGATTGTTCCAAACTTAGCACTATTTGATTTACCATTCCTTTTCAAAGATATTGATCACTTACATAGAGTTCAAGACGGTGAAGTAGGCCAAGCTTTAAAAGATAAAGTAACAGCTAAAGGTATCGTAGCATTAGATTTTTGGGATAATGGATTTAAACAATTATCATCATCTACAAAAGCTTTAATTAATCCAGAAGATGCAAAAGGTCAAAAATTTAGAATTATGTCTTCTAAAGTATTAGAAGCTCAATTCCATGCAGTAGATGCAAATCCTCAAATGATGCCATTCTCAGAGGTTTATTCAGGTTTACAACAAGGTGTTATTGATGGTCAAGAAAATACAATTTCTAACATTTATACAAAAAAATTCCATGAAGTACAAAAAGATTTAACAATTTCAAATCACGGATACTTAGGTTACTTAGTTGTAATGTCAAAAAAATTCTGGAATTCATTACCATCTGATTTACAAGCAAATGTAAAACAAGCAATGAAAGAAGCTACAGCAAAAGAAAGACAATACGCACAAGAATTAAATGATTCTCAATTAGAAAAAATTAAAGAGTATGCAAAAACTACTGGTAAATTAAATATTCATACTTTAACTCCTGAGCAAAGAGATGCATGGAGACAAAAAGTTAGTAAAATTTACCCAAAATTCTACTCTAATAGAACAATTGGTGAAGATTTAATCAAAAAAACTATTGCTACAAAGTAGTAAATTATGTTTAGTTTTATAAGTAAACTTATAGGCTTTATAAATCAAACAATAGCAGCATTCGGTATTACAGCCGGTGTTGCTATTGCTTTTACTAATGTTGTAGCAAGATATGTATTTGACGCATCATTAGTATGGGCAACAGAGCTTACAATCTTTTTATTTTTATGGAGTGTTTTTTTTGCAGCTGCGTATTGCTTCAAAAAAGATGCTCATATTGCTGTTACAGTAGTATTAGATATTGTTCCAACAAAAATTGCTAAACCAATGTTATTAATTTCTCATATTGTAACGTTTTTCTTTTTACTTGCAGTTGCATATTATGGATATGAATATTTATTATTAGTGGCAGAACTTGATGAAAGATCTATTGATTTATGGGATATGCCTATGTGGATTGTATATTTAGTTATACCTGTTTCTTTTGCATTTGGTGCATATAGAGTAGCAGAAAAAATAGTACATATTATTAAAACTCCACATGATAAAGTAGTACCTGAAAGTGAAGCTGAAATGGTTTTAGCTGAATTAGGTGTTAAACATGATGATGATTCAAATAAACACGTAAAAGAGTTAAATGATATGGTTAAAGAAGTAGAAAAGAAAACGGGAGGAATGCTATAATGAGTGTAGGTGTATTATTTGGTATATTTTTCTTCCTTGTAATTCTTGGAGCTCCAATCGCAATTTGTTTAGGTGTAGCTACGTTTACAACATTAATGTTATTTACGCCAATTTCACCAATTGAAATTTCAGCAATGATGTTTGAAAAAGTTGAGCATTACTCGCTTATGGCTATCCCAATGTTCATTTTTGCAGGTAATTTACTTTCAAAAGGTTCAGCTGCAACTAGAATTATTGAATTTGCAAAAGCTTGTGTAGGTCACTTACCTGGTGGTCTTCCAATTTCAGCTATTTTTGCATCTATTATTTTTGCTGCTGTTTCTGGTAGTTCACCTGCAACAGTTGTTGCTATTGGTTCTATTATGTTTGGTGCTATTATGCAAGCTGGTTATCCTAAAAGATATGCAGTTGGTACTATTGCTACAGCTGGTTCATTAGGTATCTTAATCCCACCATCAATTGTACTTATCGTATATGGAGTAACTGCAGAAGTTTCTATTGGTAAGTTATTTATGGCTGGGGTTGTGCCAGGTATTATGCTTGGTCTTATGATGATGGTTGTTACATATATAGGTGCAAGAAGACTTGGATTTGAAAAAACTGAGCCAGCTCCTTTAAAAGTAAGACTTCAAAAGATGAAAGATGCAGCATGGGGATTAATGACAATTGTTATTGTTATTGGTGGTATCTATGGTGGTATTTTTACACCAACTGAGGCAGCAGCAGTAGCTTGTGTATGGGCATTTGTTGTTTCTGTATTTATCTATAAAGATATTAAAGTGACACAAATTTGGGGAACAGCTTTAGAATCAGCAAAAACAACTGCAATGATTATGTTTATTATTGCTAATGCTATGTTATTTGCTCACTTCTTAACAATTGAAAACATTCCTCAAGGAATTACAAATGCGTTAATTGAAGCAAATGTTGATAAATACATGTTCTTATTAATGGTAAATATCTTATTAATCTTAGCTGGTTCATTTATGGAACCAAGTGCAATTATTATGATTATGGTTCCATTATTACTTCCAGTTGCTGTAGCACTTGGAATTGACCCAATTCACTTTGGTATTGTAATTACTATCAATATGGAGCTTGGTATGGTGTCCCCACCTGTTGGTCTAAATTTATTCGTAACTTCAGGACTTACAGGAATGAGTATAAAAGATGTTATTGTTGCGGCATTCCCATGGACAATGACTATCTTAGTAGGACTTTTAATCACTACATATATCCCAGAAGTAGCCCTTTGGTTACCAAATCTAATGTATGGTGGATGATAAATAGATAAATCCCTTAAATATGGGCTTAAATGCCCTATTTATGGGTACTATACTAATAAAAATTCACAAAAAAAGAAATACTATAAACACAAAGCTAAAATTTATCAAAAGTTTCTACATATAGATTAAGTTATCCAACTCTAACTTCATACATCTTTTATTCTAAGTTTTTCTTTTATTATTTCTAAGTGTTTTGCTGAGTTTTCTAAAAGATTGTAAATTTCAATTAATATTGCCTTTTTATCTATCGTAATATAAAATTTTTGATTAAGATAAGGGAAGAATACGATCATATAATCTTTTGAAAAAGTTTTAGAAGAGAATTCTTTTTCTTTTTTTGAATAATCTACATTAAATACTTTTTGTTGTTTATTATTACTTATTAATTCTAAAAAGTTTTTTTAACTTTATTTGATTATTATAAAACTCTTTAAAGCTATCCCATAAAAGTTGTTTATCATTAAAATTTAACTCATTAAATGATTCCTATCTCAACTATTAATTTACCACTATCTTTATCAAATTTTGCATACCAGTAAAACTTGTAATTATATTGTGTGATTTGATTTTTAAACTCAAAGCTTTCATTTTTTGATAGTAAGCCAACTGTTACAGTATAAAATTTATTAAACTCCTTTGCTTCACTTAAATCAACTAGTAAAACCTTATATAAAAGTTTCATATCCACTATCATTTTTCTTTGTTTGAAATGATTATTTAATGTTGTTTCTAGTATCAGTTTTTTATCTTCAAAAATTAATGAGCTTTGATCTCTATAAAATTTAACTACATTTGATTTATCTTCTTTCCATCTTTTTTTGCTATACTCATAATCTTCTTCCCATTTACTATAAAGTGGGCTTTTTTTATTAAACATTTCTTTTAGCCTATAATATAGATCAAAACTATTTGAAAATTCTAAATTTTTTACCTTTAAAATATCTCTATATTTACTTCCCAATGCTTCTTCTAAAAAAAGTCTTGTTGTACTTATACTTTTTATATATGGATTTTTTAAATAAGATTTAGCTTCATTATCTCCTAATAGTGATGCTTTTAACAAATGATATTTATACATTAAATCATTCTTCTTATATGCATAATAAACAGCCATATTATAGTTTGTAATATCATTATAACTATCGTCCCAATAAGCTTTTTTCCAATATTTACCTGCTAATTCTTTATCTTTTTTCACATATCGTCCATTAAAAAGGTACATACCATAATCCGTAAAACATTCAGTATAGTTTTTAGAAGAGCCTTCTTTAAAAAGCTCATAAGCTTCTTTTAGCATATCTAGCTTATCATATTCTCTTCCTAGATAACAAATATTTCGCTCTTCCCCTGCTTTTATTGAAAGTTTTATATATTTAATTTGATTTTTTTTGTCACCAAGTCTTCCGTAAAGTCTAGATATAGTATCAGTAAGATAATTATCTTTTGCATCCCAATCATTTTTAAGTATTGAAGATATATTGTTTTTATATGATTCAAGTAAATAGCTTAAACTTTGTTTTGTTCTTCCTTGAACATGAAATAGATTATATCCTATGTAAAACTTTTTACATAAGTCACCCAAACCATCGCATTTGTATTGAAACTCTTTTGGAACATATTTTTTAAACTCTTTATCAATTTTTACTTCTTCTGATGCATTAAGGTTTATTATACTTGCATATAGAAATATTAGTAAAAAAGAAATATTGTATTTTAATTTCTTCATCTAACATCCTTTAATAGCTCTTCTACTTCATCTTTTACATTATTATATTGAACTGTATATTTAAAGCTTATCCAGTCGTTTTCATTAAATAGTATAAAGTTTTTATTTTTATCATTTTCTTTATAATATATATCTACTAACATAGAAGCATGATGTCCTTGTTCTGCATTATCATAGTATCTTTTTTTTATCCAATTACAATTTTTAAGTATTTTTTCTAACTTTTCAATTCTTTCATTTTCTTCTGGATTTATAAAACTATCTATTATAAAAGTGTTGTCAAATTCTCTATTTACATATACATCGTTTAAATACAATTGAGCAATTGACAAGAAATGATGAAGCTTATTTTTCTCTTCTTCATTTAGGTAATTATAAATTTCTTTATTTGGTAAAAAGAAAGGATTAGAAAGGTGTGAATGGGATATATTATGAGCTAATATTCCTCCAGTATCTTCTTTTGTAAAATAGATTTTTTTACCAAATGTTGTACAAGGATAATCTAAATAATAATCTCCAATTCTTCTTCTTGTTATTTGAGGAGATAAGTTTTCAATGTCTTTTGATTCATTATAAACTTCTTCAAAATAGTTATATTCAATTGTCGGTCTAAAAAATTTTTTATCATAGGAATAGTTTAATTCTGTTTTATCTTTGTCATCTAAAACTCTTGTTTTAAAAGAAAAAATATTCTCATATCTTTTAATATCAAGTTTTATCTCTGAATCTTCATCTTTAATAAAAGATAATCTATATGAATTTGTGATGTTTTTATTATCTTTATAGATAATTTCAATTATATCATCTCTATAATATGAATCATGATTGCTTGATAAATGAAATATATTTACTATTTGTTTTATATCAATTAGTATATCATGAGTAGTTTGTATGAAATCTTCTTCAAATATTGTATCTTCATTATAAGTAGTTTTCATAACTCTTGCATCTAAGGGTTTACTATTAATTTTAAAAAAAGTTGCTATTCCATACATAGAACTTATATGATAAACGGGTTCAATATTTAAAAACTTTTTTGTGTTATCTTTTAGGTAAACAATTCCTATTTCCTCACCTAGTTTATTTACTTCTAAGATTTCACAGTTTTTAATATTTTCAAATATAATTGTTTCTTTTTCACTTTTGAATTTTTTAAATTCTCCATCTATAGTTCTTTCCAAGAATTGCTTATAAACCCTTGGAGCAATCTGCTTTACATAGTCATCTTCACTAAAATCATCATTTTCTATTTTATAGAAATATTTTCTTGATTTAAAATATAAATCTTCTAAGTCTATATAAGTTTTTGTTTGAGGACAAAGTTCTTTTAGTTTCTCTTCAATTGTATATCGAAGAAAATTTTTTGCATCAAAAACTTTATCGAATTCTTTTACTAAATGCTTGTGTTTAGTCTTATCCTTTAAATAAATACAATTGATATTAAATGTTTTCTTTTTAAATAGATTAAATATCATAGTAATAAATCCTTTATTAGTAAAACAGCTATTATAAATAGTGTAGAATGCCCAAGTATGTAGACACTTTTTTATTCAATTAAGCCTTAAATTGAATAACAAATTTATTATAGCTCTTCTCAAATTCATTTGGACTTATAAAAACTATGTCTTCTTTTAAAGTTATAAAACATTTCTATACATGCAAATATTTTATCTTTTGGGTCTGTTCTCGTATTAAGGATTAATTTATTGTCTTTAATTCTATGAGTTATTTTTTCAAAACTTTAATTATCAAAGATGAAGAAGTTTTTGAAGATTTTTCTTCTTTAATTGAAGGTTTCATCACTTGATATAAACAAAGAAAAAATAGTTAAATATAATTTTTTCACAATAAGAATACTTTAAGAATAAAAATCAATTTTTTCGATTATAATTCGAAAAAAAAGGAATTTTAATGAAAAGTTTTTTTATTGAAAAAAACATGCCACCTCTTATAAAGTTTATAATAGCATTAGTTCTATTTATATCAATAAAAGACTTTAATTCTATTGATTCATTTAGTAAACTAGCTGTAGCTTTATTAGAATTGATCATTATACTAGAGCTTGTAAGAATGCTTATTGAATTTTTACTAAGTGATGAAAACAGAATTAGAATGAGATTAATGATTGATTCAACTATTGTGTTTTTTATTAGAGATATAATGCTAATAGTAAATGACACTTTTGATTCTAAAAAAATATTTGCTATTTTAGGAATTATTGCTATTTTATTTGCTTTTAGAATTTTTACTGTTAAGTATAGCCCATCTTTCTTTGAAAAAGAGTATACAAAAAAAGAAACAGATGAATAAAATTCATCTATTTCTTTATAGACTTAAACACCTATTTTATCTCTTTTTATTCTTCTTTTTTTATTTGGTTCTATTGGTGTTATATTTTTTTCAATATAATCCATAATCTTACCAGCAATATCAATTTGAGTTGACTTTTCAATTCCTTCAAGTCCAGGTGATGAATTAACTTCCATAACTAAAGGCCCTCTACTTGATGGAATCATATCAACTCCACAAACTCCAAGTCCCATAGCTTTTGCAGCTGCTAAGGCTGTTGATTTCTCTTTTCTTGAAAGTTTATGAGCAACAGCTGTTCCACCTTGATGTAAGTTTGATCTAAAATCACCCTCAGCACCTTGTCTTCTCATAGCTCCAACAACTTCACCACCTACAACAAAAGCTCTAATATCAGCACCACCTGCTTCTTCTATGAACTCTTGAACAAGTAAGTTTACATCCATTCCATAAAAAGCATCAAGAACTGATTTTGCAGCTTTTTCACTATCAACTAAAACAACTCCAACACCTTGTGTCCCTTCTAAAATCTTAAGAACTAAAGGCGCTCCACCACTTAGAGCGATTACGTCTTTTGAGCTTGACATATTTGATGCAAATACTGTTTTTGGCATATCTACATCATTTTTAGATAAAACTTGTAGACTTCTTAACTTATCTCTACTTCTAGCAATTGCTAAATTTCCTGATGTACTAAATACATCCATCATTTCAAAGTGTCTAACCATTGCTGTACCATAAAAAGTTCTACTTGCACCTATTCTTGGAATAATCGCATCAGGAGTTGGTAAAACTTTTCCTAAATAGTTGATAACTAATTCACCTTTCATAATCTCAATCGTACATTTTAAATAGTCAATTACTTTTATTTCCCAACCTCTTTGTTCACCAGCTTCAACCAATCTTTTTGTAGAATAAAGGTTTTTATTTCTCGATAATACATAAACTCTCATTACTTCTCCTGTTTTGATAAATAATCTTGTGAAACATCTACAAGAAATCTATTTTTTAAAAATAATCGACCTAATAACATAGGAAACTTCATATCAGCTCTATTTGTCAAAGAAATAACAGTACTATACTCTTTTCCAAAGAAAGCAACTTTTACTTTTATAGATGGTCTTTCTTGAACAACACCATTTGAACTTTTTACCTTTTTTAGTTTATATAAAGGCATTTTCATAGTTTTACCATGATAAGCGGGATGTACCTCATCTAGTAATTTAAAATGAACAAAGTTTTCGTCATCAATAAAGATATCATCACAATGTAAAGCATTTGAATCAGCTCCAGTATCAACCTTCGCATCCAAATCATATAAATCCAAATCCAAAATAGAGATAATCTCTCTTCTACCAATAATAGTTTTATCTTTCATTTTACTAACCTCACAAAATAATATTATATAAATGATTAAATAATAGAATATTATTACCCTTTAAATTCTATAAAGTAGTACACAGTTCATATAAACTATAATTACTTTAATGAAATACTACATATATGACTTAGAAACCTTCCCTAATATCTTTACTTGTGTTATGCAAAATGCTCAAACAAAAGAGCTTAGATTTTTTGAGTTAAGCATAAGACAAAATGATTTAGCAAAACTTCTAAAAACTTTAGAATGGCTAAGTAAAACTGATAAAATACTAGTAGGATACAATAACCTAAACTTTGATTATGCAGTGCTTCAATACATCTATAAAAATGCTAAAAAGTATGAAATAAAAGAGCTTGTTTATAAAACATTTCTTTTTGCTGATGATTTAATAAAAAACAATACCATATATAAAGAAGATAAAGACTCTATAAAAATCAATCAACTTGACCTTATGAAAATACATAACTTTGACTATAAAGCAACAAGAGTTAGTCTAAAAGTTTTAGAAGTAAATATGTGTATGGACTCTATTGAAGATTTGAACTTCACTATTGGTGAAAATCTAAAAGTAGATGAATTTGATAATCTTATCAAATACAATAAACATGACGTTGAAGCAACCCTACTTTTTTTTAATCACTCCTTAGAAGCTATAGAGTTTAGAGAAAATTTAAGTTCAAAATATAATGAGTATATGCTTAACTACAGTGATACAAAAATAGGGAAAAGATACTTTATACGAAATCTTGAAGAAAAACTTGGTAAAAACATTTGCTATATAAACGGTAAACCAAGACAAACAGTAAGAAACTTTTTAAATTTTGATGAGATTATATTTGATTATATAAAATTTGAAAGTTATGAGTTTCAAGCTCTTTTAAAGTACCTAAAAAAACAGTACACAAACGATATGTCAAAAGTCTTTTCTAATATCAAAAAAGAAGACTTAGAAGAGCTATCATCTTTTTGCACACTAAATGCCAAAAGTGAAGCTTCATCTTTGCACTTAAACTATAAAGATTTTTCTTTTTACTTTGGAACTGGTGGTCTTCATGGAAGTGTTGAAGGAAAGTTTTATGACCAAAGTGATGAGTACTTAATCATAGATGTAGATGTTGCTAGTTACTATCCATCTATTGTGATACAAAATGGTCTTTACCCAGAACATCTAGGGGCTGAATTTGTAGATATATACAAAGAAATAAGAGATATGAGATTTTCTTATGAAAAAGGAACTTCTCAAAACAAGATGTTAAAACTAGCTCTTAACTCAGCTTATGGAGATACAAACAATAAATTTAGTCCATTTTATGACTATAAAATGACTCTAAGTATCACTTTAAATGGTCAACTAATGCTTTGTATGCTTGCTGAAAAACTTATGAGTATAGAGTCAGTTTCACTAATACAAGCAAATACAGATGGTCTTACTTTTAAAATAGACAAAAAAGATAAAGCTCTATATGAAGGTATTTCTAAAAACTGGCAAGAGTTTACAGGCTTAGAGTTAGAAGAGACTATTTATAAAAAACTTTGGATAAGAGATGTAAACAACTATATAGCCCTAAAAGAAAATGGTGAAGCAAAAAAAATAGGTGCCTATAAATATGAACTTGCTTGGAATCAAAATCATTCATGCCTTGTGGTTCAAAAAGCTGTTGAAGCTCATCTTTTAAAGGGTATTTCAATAGAAGAGTTTATACGTAATCATAGAAATAAATATGACTTTTTACTAAATACCAAAGCTACTAAAAACATAGACCTAGTACTTGAAAAAGTTTACTCCCTAGAAAAAACCTATATGAAACTGCCAAATACAATAAGATATTTTATAAGTAAAAATGGATTTCCTTTAAAGAAAATCCTTCCACCTCTAAATAATAATAGCGAGCCAAGAGTAATAGGTATAAATGTAGGATACAAAATAGAACTTTGTAATAATATAAATGACTTTTCTTATGAGTTTTTAGACTTTGATTTTTATATAAAAGAAGCCTATAAACTAATAGAACCTTTTAAACAAAAACAAGAATCTCTTTTTGATTTTAGCTAATTTATCTTCTTTATGATTGGTTAACAAATTTTTGATAACATACCAACATGAAAAAAATAATTTTTATCTTATGTGTAATTATACTACAAATTTTAACAGCAAATTCAAGTACTAAAACTATCCTATTTTTAGGAGACTCACTAACTGAGGGCTTAGGAGTATCAAAAAATCAAGCCTATCCAAACTTAGTACAAGAACTAGCAAGAAATGAACTAAACAAAAATATCAAAGTTATAAATGGTGGAGTTTCTGGCTCAACAACAAGTGATGCAATATCAAGACTAAAATGGTACCTAAAAAGAAAGCCTGATATAGTTTTTGTAGCTCTTGGTGCGAATGATGGACTTAGAGGTTTAAACCTTACTCAAAGTCAAAAGAACTTAGAAGAGATTATAAATCATGCCCAAAAAGCAAATGCAAAAGTACTATTAGCAGGTATGCTAATCCCACCAAATTATGGACCTACTTACTCAAAAGAGTTTGAGCAAATGTATCTTAAAATCAAAGAGAAATACCAGCTTAGATTTATGCCCTTTTTACTAAAAGATGTGGCAGGAGTACAAGAACTAAACCAAGCAGATGGGATACACCCAAATCAAAAAGGTCATAAAATTATGGCAAAAGAAGTTTTCAAGTTTTTAAAGGAAGAGTTATAATGCTACAAATCAAATCACTTAAAAAATCATACACTCAAGGCGCACAAGAAGTAAAAATCTATGAAGATTTAAACTTTCATGTAAAAAAAGCTTCAAGAGTAGCTATTATGGGAAAATCAGGAAGTGGAAAATCAACCCTGCTTTCACTAATCTCAGGTATTATCAAACCAACATCAGGTGATATTTTACTTGATGGTGTTTCATATAAAGATATGAAAGAAGAGCAGATAAATGACTTTAGAGCTTCAAATATAGGCTTTGTATTTCAAAACTTTCATCTTGTTTCATACTTAAATGCCTTAGAAAATGTAATGCTTCCTGCAAAAGTATGTGGTATAAAAAATCCAAAAGAAAAAGCAATTGAACTTCTACAAAGTGTAGGCTTAGGACATAGACTTGATCACTTACCATCTGAACTAAGTGGTGGAGAGAAACAAAGAGTAGCAATAGCAAGAGCTTTGATACATAATCCAAAGATAATTCTAGCTGATGAACCAAGTGGAAACTTAGATGAAGAGACAGGAATAGCTGTGATGGATAAGCTTTTTGAGTTAATCAAAAAAAACAATACAACTTTGATTTTAGTAACTCACTCAAAAGATGTAGCTGCTAGATGTGAAGAAACTTATTCACTAAATCATGGAAACTTAGAGAAATGTTAGTAGCTGAACTAGTTTCAAAAGCCCTTAAAAGGTCAAAATCTTTTAGTCTTATTTTTATACTAAACTTTTGTTTGGCTATTGCATCACTATCTTACTTGCAGTTTTTTAAAGGAAGTATCGATACTTCCCTTGATACAAAAGCCAAAAGTTTGCTTGGAGCTGATTTAGTAGTAAACTCTAGATTTCCAATAAGTGATAAGCAAAAAGAACAAGTAAAAGACCTACTTCCTCAAATCAAAAGCTTCGATGAAGGTATCTCAACAGTAAGTATGGTGGCATCAGAAAAAAGAGCTAGACTTATGGAACTTGTGCAAATAAATAAAGGTTTTCCATACTATGGTGGTTTAGTTTTCAATGACAGCTCAACTTATCCAAAAGAGCAAGCCCTACCAAAAGAGAATGAAGTTTGGGTATATCAAGAAGTTTTAGACTTACTAGGACTTAGTCTTGGAAGCACTCTTAAAATAGGAAGTAAAAACTACACTATTGTAAAAGTTATAAAAGAAGATAGTCTTAAAAATATAAGTTTTAGTGGTTTTATGCCAAAAGTATATCTAAGTGCCAAAGGTCTTGAAAGAAGTGAACTTCTAAAGTTTGGCTCAACTGCTAGATATAAACTAAACTATCTTTTTGAACAAAATCTAAGCAATGATAAACTTGAAGAGTTAGAAGAGCAAATAGAAGCAAAACTTGATAGAAGTCTTAGAGTTTTATCCCCAAATGATGGAAGAGATAGACTAATAGCCGTTCTTAGTTTCTTGACAAATTTCCTATCACTTGTATCTTTGATTTCATTTTTCTTAGGACTTGTGGGACTTATATATCTATACTCAGGCTTTTTGAAAAAGCATGAAAAAGATATTACAGTTTTAAATGATATTGGAGTTAGTAAGAAAAACCTTATCATGACTTACTTAACTCATCTTTTTGTACTTATATCAATAGCTACTGTTTTAGTTTTTGCTTTTATCACAGCATCTTCTCAGTTCATAGGGCCACTTGTTCAAAAGTATATTGATTTTAGTTTTGATTTTAGTCTTGATTATATGTTTTTTGTGAAGTCTGCTGTTGTGCTTTTTGCTTTAAGTTTATCTATTGGGCTTCCTTTGATACTACCACTTGTACAAAGACAAAAAAGAAAACTATCAAGAGTTATCATAAGTTTTACTCCTTTTGTAGTGTTTTTACTTGTGCTTTCACACTTTGTAACACCAGCTCGGAATATAGGATTTTTCTTTGCTTTAAGTGTGCTTGTAATCATCGCCCTACTTTTTGCTATAGGCTCTTTTGTATTAAAAAGATTTGATTTTTCAGGTCATCTTGATAATCTAGCTTTATCACTAGCTCTAAAAAATATCACAAGGCAAAAAAGAACTTCACTTACACTCTTTAGTGCCATACTTTTATGTACTGCATTTTTTAGTTTGATACCTCAAGTTGGAAGTTCTTTATCAAATGTCTTATCAAAAAGTGTAGAAGAAAGACCTAGATTTTTTGTAGTAGATGCAAAGGAAGAGCAACTATCAGATATAAGTAAAGAAGTTGAAAAACTAGGAGCAAAACTAGAAAACATAGCCCCAATGATTCGAGCAAGAGTTCTTAAAATAAACGGCCAAGAACAATCACAAGAAGGCGAAAACGCAAGAAACTCAGCTGTAAACTTATCATATAGAAGTGATTTGAAAACAACTGAGCAAATACTAGAAGGTAGAGAGTTTAGTGGAGTTTATAACTCTGCTGATTTCTCAAAACCTATTGAGCTTAGTGTTGAGAAAAGATATGCAAAAAGAAGAGGCATAAGCTTAGGTGATACAGTAGTATTTGATGTATTAGGTCTTGAACTAGTTGCGAAAGTAGTAAATATAAGGTCAGTTAAATGGACAGAGTTTACACCAAACTTTTTCTTACTTCTACAAGAAGGAGCTATAAATGACGCTCCCAAAACTATGCTAGCAACTATTTCTACAGGTGAGTATGACGCTTCTAAAATGCTACTAGCATTAACAGATAAGTTTCCAAGTCTTACTGTAATAGATGTGAAGAGCTTATTTGAGTCATTTGCTACAGTAGTTGATGATGTTACAGCTATTACTGAAAAGATGAGTTTTTACTCTGTTGCTATTGGGCTTCTTATGAGTTTTATCATCATACAGTATCAAATGAACTTACAAAAAAACAATATCCTAAGACTAAAGATGATAGGTATAAAAAATAAGAGTATTAAAAACTCATTTTTATTGGAGTTTGGGCTTATTGCACTTAGTGCAAGTAGTATAGGTATCATACTTGGAAGTGTTGGTTCGTACTTTATAAGTAGTTTACTTTTTGAGTCGTATTGGGATTTTAGAGCTGATATACTAGTGCTTTATTTCTTACTAATACCAATACTTACTATTTTAGTTGTAAATTTCTTTACATCTAAAATCATACATCAAAAAGAGAATGTACTTTTTGGTGAATAAAAAAGGGTTTTAAGGTTTTAATCTATACAAAACCTGCCCTACAAAAAAGGCAAGCAAAACACACAAAGACATAAGAGCTGAGAAAAAGCTTTTAGGTTTTTTCTTGTGTTGTCTTTGATACTTATGTATATACATCCACTTTTTCACAAGATAAAAAACAAACCCATCAGCAAAACTAAAATGCTTTAGCAAAAATATCACAGGAGCCAAAACAAACAAGTATCCCCTAAAAGTAAGCTCATCATAAAGTGAAGCCACCTCAACAGTTTCAAACTCATACTCATCATCACTTAAGTATTTTTTACTATTTAAAACACTACAAATAGTCTCTCTTTTCTTCACCATATCCAAATCAACATGAACTCTTTTTTTATAAAGAACTGAACCAAGAAGAGAGATAATAAAGCAAAAAAGTAACCAGATAGTAAATAGTGGTATGCTTATGAGGTAGGCTGTTGTTTTTTGTATAAGTGTCATAAATTACTTTATTTTTAGTTCACTATCTACTCTTGCACTTACCATTGAATCTAAAGACATAATTCAATCCTCTTTATTTTTATAAATTGTAGTACCTTTATACTACAAAGTCAATATTATACTTTGTTCTTAAAATAGCTTCTATATTGACTTATTACTAATGTTTTTATATGATTTTACTATGACGCCCATTAAGTCTTAAACCTTAGAGTTTAAGCTTGGGTTTTTTATGCACATGTAACTAATGACACTAAACTAGTCACAGTTTGTGACCAGTTCTTTTTTCTATCAAATTATTTTAATACGATTAGCTTGTTATTGCATTTATTTATATTTTGTGTTATAATTTAATTCTAAATTCCTACGGGACGACCCATCTTTTTGATGGGGTTAATCTATCAACTCTTTAAACTTATTTTTAAATTCCATAGATATATTTTCTTTTGCTATTTTTTTTAATATTATTCCAAAATAAAACCTTTTTTAATGATAAATATTCTTCTAATGGAAGAATACCACTATTTAATAAAAATCAATTCTCCTTATTCTTATTTTTTTCTATAGCTATTGACTTTAACTTCTTTCTATAAACTGAAATTGAGTGATCTGATGGTAAATCTGATATAGCTCTTACTTTTTTATAATATGCCCTTAATCTTCTCATCAAAGTAACTGAATAAAGTAACTTTGCAGATTTATAATCACCTACATCAACATTTGTTAAAAATCTCATATATCCTAAATGATAATATCCACCAAATTTATCACTTAAATTTTTTGATAATTTTGTTAATCTTAGTAACCTAAGGATCCATGTGGTAAATGTAATCAAATCGCCTCCAGGAGGGAGCATTGTCACAGGATCTGCTGAGTTTACTATTCTGTAAATGGGTGTTTTTATGCCATTCATCCATTCTTCATTTCCTACTCTTGGTGAGCCATATGTATAACAAGCTGCAATTTTTGAATATTTTAATTTCTTTGTTGCAACTATAGCTAAAGCTCCTCCTAAACTATGACCTGTAATAAAAAGAGGTTTATCTTCTTTTTCAAGAGAATTTAAATAATTTTGAATATCAATGTAAACTTCATTAAAAGCATCATAAAAACCTGTATGCATTTTGCCACCAGATTCACATACTCTAATATTCGCTTTTAAATCAGCTTTTATATCTTTTATACTTGTTACTTCTGTACCTCTAAAAGCTAAGACATAAAAGCTATCATTTTTGATAATAATTGCTTGTGTACCATTATTATCAAAAGTTTTTACTAATTCTAAATTTAAAAAAGATAATTCTTCTTTTAACTTTTTAATCTCTTCTTCATGGTCATATCCAAATATTTCATAAAGTTTTTTAAATGAAGATAATTTATTATTATCAATAAGTAATGAGACTTTTTTAATAAGTTTTTTATCATCTTTATCAAAAAAAGGTTTATTAAATTGTAAGTAAACTAATTCTGATAAGCATGCCATAATAAATGATGTTCTATCACTATAAGCTTGTCGATAATTTGGTATTTCTTTGGAAATTAATGTACTAAGTTCTTCTTTTTCACGATTTGACTTTACTAATATATTTGTCATAATAATTCTACCTTTTATTAGCATTTGCTAATAACGCTAAAACTATACTAGCTGATATTATAAAACTTTTAAATAAAGTTAATGTTGAAACAAAATATACATTTAATGCTAATATAATAACAATAAAACAAAGAACACCATGCATTCTAAAAATATCCCAATCTTTTTGGTTTACTTCATAAAAATGATCTTTTACATTTATAAATAATTGTGAAAACTTTGTACCTACATATAAAGTAGGAAATAAAAGAATAAAAGCTACACCTAAGCAAACCCATTTTAATGGTTCTATTTTAAACACTAAATATTCTTTACTTAATCCTAGAATATTTACGATATTACTATTAGATAAGTCAACCATACTATTTAGAAACCCTGCTTTAAATAAAAATGGCCCATATAATGCACCCCAAAGTAAAAAAAGGCTAAATACAATAAAAAAAAGATTATAAAAAAAGCTACGATTTTGAACTCTCTTGTTATCATCTACATTAAAAGTTCTTTTCTTATTGATAAAAGAAAACTTTTCATTAAATAGATATGCGGGTTCATAGTCGCTATTTCTTATTAAGTTATCATATATATAAGCACCTACAATACTTGTTATTAATCCCATAATTAAAGCAATTAAAAGCTCATCAAAATTCATTTTCTATCCTCCAACATTTTATTTATGTAGAAAGTATAAGACAAATTGAGGACAGAAATGTGTCCTCATAAATTTATATTTGAAATTTTTTTAAATTGTCACGAATAATTGTTTTAAGTTCTTCTGGTTTAACAACTTCAATTAAAGGTATCCATTGTTGAATTAAAGGAGATATTTCTCTTAAGTTAGACACAGTAATAGACATAAGATACTTACCATCATTTTCAGTATCTTTTTTTATTTCTTGTGAACTATTTAATTTTCTACGTTTTAAAACTTTCATTGGAGCTTTTTCTAATCTTAAAAGTACCTTATTCTCATCATTAATATTAAAGTATGCATTTATTGCATTATCCAATTTTTTATAATATAGTTCTTCATCTAATTCAAAATAATTAGCAAGTACATTTATATTCTTAATTCCTTTAAAATGATATGTTCTAAATGACTTAACATCTAAATCGTAACAAAATAGATACCAATACTGTTCTAAATTTGTTATTTTAAGAGGCTGAACATGTTTAATATTATCATCATAATGAAAAGAGAACTTAATCTCTTGTTTCTTTTCTATAGCATCTTTAATTTTATAAAACTCTTCTTTATATGAAGGTAACAACTCCTCTATTGAATTTTGCTTATAAATAGAATGAGATACTTTTTCTTGGAGAAAATCAAATAATTCAATAGTTTTTTCATATAAATACAAATCATCATGATAAGCTTTTTTTAAAAGTAATGCAATTGAAACTAAATTAGAGGGAGTATATGCACGTATGTCTATGATAGGTTTAGGAACAATCCATACTCGATTGCAAAATTCTATTGGAGATTCAAATAAGACAGAAATTACATTTTTAAAATCTCTCACTACTGTTTTTCTATGGCAGCCTAAATGATTAGCAATTTGAACTGGTTTTAATTCTTCATTACGTTTTATCTTTCCAAAGATATATTCATAACGTTCTAAATCTTTTGAATCAATCATTAAGTCTATACTCCTTTTAATTTTCTCAAAATCTCTACCATAGCCAAAGTGTCAAGTTTACAATACTCTAAAAGTGAAGTTCTCATTTTTTCTTTCTCTTTATTATCAAGCTTTCCAAGATTTGCAAAAGCATTCATAGCTTGGTTTCCATTTTGTACTCCATCTAGTTCTTTATATCCTTTTTCAAACTGTGGTACTAATGCTGGTAATACATACTTGATAGAATAACTTCCTTGCATAGAAGGAGTTATGTACCATTTCTTTTGGAAAGGTATCATCAAGTCTTTCATATTTTCATTTATACCTAGAAGATGTTCACTATATTCTGAATATGTATTTGCTAATCTTTTTATAACACCTTTTTCAAAACTCATGTTGTAAGCTAATACTGTCATATCACTTGGTATATCTTCAATTAATCTTTTTACAATTTGCTCTCTTGGGTCAATACCATCTTGTGCTAAAAACTCTTTGTGTTCTAAAGTTCCATCTTCATACTCTATATGAAGTGAATATTGAAAAGGTATTTGTTCAAAAGGTTTAAGACCTTTATATTCTGGTATTGCTTGTTGGAATGTCTCAAAATCTAAATGATAAATAGGATATGTCAAATCATCACAAAAAGCTTTGATATTTTCTTTATCGATATGTGTTGTTTTATTTTTATAGTTTTCTACTGTTTTTACCTGATTTTCAGTCATATCAAAAGAAGAAGGAATATCTTTTATATTTACTATCCCTTGAGAGTATAGTTCTACTTGCTTTTTACTTCCAATATTAAAAATATTAAATATAGAATAATCTGGAATTTGTCTTTGAACTTTCCAACAGTAATCTTTTGCATCACATTCATAAGGCTTTTTACAATGACTTCCTATATCAATATTTGGTTCATTTTGTTTATCATCTAAGTACGCACTAAACTCTTCTAAAACATTTGGGATATTTGATTGTAATTCTTCTACTTGTGAACTAACTTCATCAATAATAAAAAGTTTATCAAGTTCTAATTCATCACCTCTTATATAATCATTGTTTATATAAACTACATTTGAACTTTTGATTTGTAAGCCTAAATTTCTAAGTACATAATACTGTATAGACACATCATGTAAATATATATCTTTTAAAGAAGTAGCACTTTTAACTTCATAGATACTAACACCATCATCTTCGACTTTTAAAACATCCACCATCACTAAGATACCTTGGTATTCAAAAGTAGCTTCGTAGATATGTGGTATTTTTTCGTCTAAATACTTTTGGGTAGTATTTAACATCTTTGAAAAGTCTTTTGTGTAATCTACTTCTTTTCCATTAGGAAAAAGTTTACAGGCTAAATTCCCTACTATATTTCCAGTTTCAAATACAGCTTGGGCTGATTCATCAGGTGGTGTTAATACACTTGAATTATATTTTTTAAGCCAAAGTGCTTTGGGGCATTGAATACCTTTTGTGTAGAGAGATTTTGAGAGATTCATTTATTATCCTTAGAATCTTGTTCTTGCATAAAGAGTATGAATATCAATTTGACTTTCATCACCATAAGATAAATAACTTTCTCTTATTTCCTCAATAAATCCCAAACACTTTTCATTTAAAATACCAAGACTATTTATATTATCTACTAAATGACAATACCATGTAGATTTATTATCAAAAGTAGGATGTAATTTAGTAGGTGAAAACTTTTTACTAAATTCATCATCTTCTATTTCTCCATAGGGATGTATTAAATTAATCTCTTCATTAAAATTTTTTAATCTACGATAACTTAATTCAAAAAGGATATCTCCATGTGCAATAGAATGACGAATACATCTCATTGTCTCATAATATTTCCAAAATTTGATTTTTTTTATATTAACCTTTTTTTCAGTAATTTCTGCAATTTTCTTAATTGCTATAAATATATCAGTAAAATGTTCTTTATCATCAAAATACTTTTCCTTATATTCTTTGGTTTTATGTATATATACTAAATGTTCAAACAAATTAATAATCATATTTTCTATTAATGCTACGTGTTTTACCAATATCAACTCATTTTGAAACTGAGAAAAAGTTTTTATATCATTAATCGGTTTTTCATATTCTATTTGCTCCTGAACATTATCATAAAACTCTTCTGTACCTTCACTTCTTTTTAATTTTAAATCTAATTCTTCCTTAACCTGAGTATAGTCACTATCATATTCTTTTAAGTCTCTATCATAATTTCTAATTAAATCCTCAATTAAAAGAGAAAGTTTTTTCATTTCATTTCTCACATAATTAATTCGCATAAGAGACATAACTTTACCTTTCTAAATGATGATATTTAAAATCATCACCTAAAAAGTCAAATTTTTTCTTAAATAAATTGGCAACCTTTGAATTTGCTGTAACAAAAAATATTTGTCGTTGTCCACTTAATGATATATCTCTTAAAAAATCAAAAAATGCTAATATATTAATATCATCAGTATTAGAAACTGGATCATCAAATAAAATATATTTAGGAGCTTTACTCGCATTTCTATTCATAACTAAAAAGACTGATAAAGCCAATGCACTTTTTTGACCTGTACTTATTTTATTAACACCAACCCATTCATCATTAATTGAACGTTTTAACTCAATATTATCATTTTGAAATCTCAAGCTATTAAATTCTTTTGGAGCATGAATAGTCATAAATACATCTAAAATTGCACTAGTGTTTCGTATAAAAAAATCTTCTAAGATATTTTTTGAAGATACTAAACTTTGTAGTGTTTCTATAGCCCTAGATAATTTTTCTTTATTCACAATATTTTTAGAATATTCTTCAGTTTTTAAATCATTTTCTTGTTTTAACTGTATTTCAAGAGTTGAAGTTTTATTTGTTTGTAATAATGTTTCAGAATATTGAGATGATATTGCAGATAAGTCATCCACTTGTTTTTTTATATTATTCATACTAAAGTCTTTAAATACAAAATATAAAGATACCTTTTCTTTATACTTTTTAATTAAGTGAATCTTTTGTAATAAAGATGAAAAATAATTTAATGTTTCCTGATTATTATCGATGAATATTTCATTATTTTTCTTAACATCATCTATAACCTTAGTATAGTTTGTAATTTGTTCTTCAAAACTATCTATTGTATCTTTTTGGTTAGTTATTTCTGCAATATATTTACTCTTAACCCCAAATAATCCTTCTACTGATATTTCACCATATTCAGCTGTATACTTATCATTATAAGCTTTAATCAATTTTTCATATTCATATTCTGTAATACCTTTAGAAACAAAGAAATTCTTTAAATCAACTAATTCTTTTGTTTCTACTTTTAAGACTCTCATCTTTTCATACGAACTATATATTAATTTTATAGCATCTTTTATTGTTATTGTAGAACTAATAAGATTTGGAGACAATTTCTCTATAAAATAAATTACTTCACTAATTACTTCTAATTCATCTGAATTATCTTTAATTTCTTTTTCTAAAAGATTAATATCTGACTTTAATTTATTTACATACTCAAGTCCCTCAATATTTTCAGTAATATTTTTAATTAAAGAAGATAGATTTTCTTCTGTAAAAGTTGTTTTACATACAGGACAAGTTTCTTTATCGTTTGTTGAGCTCATTGTTTTTAAAACATATTCTTGCAAGTTTGTTTTATTAGAGCTTATAGTTCCAATTTCTTTTTCTTTTATAGCTAGTTCTTCTATTAAATCATTCAAGTCACTTTTTTGTTTTTCTAATTCTAAGTTTAAACTAGTAGCATAATCAAATAAATCATATTCTTTTTCTTTATAACTTTCAAAGTCGTTATTTAATTCTTCAATTTTAAAAATATTTTCTAAAAAAATATAAGATTCTTGATTCTTTGATATTTTTTCATCAAGTCCAATAATTTCAGAAATTTTATCAACCTGAATCCATTCACTTAATTTATCAATATTTGCAATCCTTGAACTTAAAGTGTTAACTTTTTTAATGAACTCATCTTTTTTTCTATTTACCTCAGAAATGTTTTTAATACTATCTATTAAAATTTTATGTTCTTTATCTAAGAAAGATATTCTTTCATCAACTAGAGAGAGATCATTTAATTCAATTTCATTTGATAATGTATATAGTTCTTTTGTGATATTTTTAAGCTCATTTACTTCAAAAAACATATCTTGTATTTTGTCATAGTCGATAATTTGCTTTTTCCAATCAATTGACTTAATATTATTTTTGAATTTTATTTCAATCTCATTTAGTAAAGTTTTATTATCCTCTATAGTTCTAATTTGTTGATTAATACTATCTATATCTTTTTCTAAAGATGGAATATATTTGTTTGATATTTTTCGCTCTTCTTTTTCAAACTCATATATTGCGTCAGAAATATTTTTTTCATATTTAGCAACATCTTTTCCTAAAACAATATCTTTAACTATTTTATCTATATTTCCGTCATTTGAAATCTCATTTGCAGCATCTGCATGATAAAAATTAAATCTATTAAAATTCTCATATAATTTATTTTGTCCTTCATTAGTGCTTGAATACCATTCTTTATCTCTATTTTTATATATCATAGGAGTATTAAACCATCTTAATTCACTATCATTAAAATGTAATACTAAATCTGTAAAGTTACTCTCTGAAGTATCTCTTTGTATCTTTCCACAAGTTAATGCTTCTATAGATTCTAAAAGAGATGTCTTCCCAGAACCATTAACACCATGAATCAAATTAACTTTTGAAAAATTAAAATCCCTTTGATTAGGATATGGTCTGTATCCACCTAATTCTAACCTATTAATAAAACTATTTTCAGGAAATCTTGTTTCTAATTCATTATTAGTTAAAGGAACTTGTTCTTCCACTTCACTAGTTTCTTCAGTTTCTTCTAGTAATTTTTCAATCCAATCTTTCTTATAAGTTCCATCGCAAATAAAATTTAAATTATTAGCAGATATTTCAACATCCCACTGATTAATTAAATTTGGTGCAAGATTAGTTTCAGTTGAGTAAAACTCTTGAATAAAAGTCTCTTTATCTAAGAAATCATTAAATTTTTCTTTTTGTAAAACAATTTTTCTTGTATAATCTTTATTTTTTTCAATTTTTGAAACTATTTTTTCATCATATTCTCCATCAATAACAAATACAGTATAATAATTCCATTGAACGCTTCCTCTATCTTGATAATATCTAGGAGCAATAAATTCTTCTTGAAATGATTCCAAATAGTTATTAACTTCATTATCATCATCACTATCAGGAATTTCATTTGAAAAGTTAAAAAACACTTTTTCTTTAACATTATCTCTATAATTTTCCGATTGTAAATACAAACTATTTTCTACTATCATCTCTAAATTGTCTGGAAATCTATTTGTTAATTCTTGAATTTGTTCAATCATAATTTATTCTCCCTCTCTATCATTTGTTATAGACTTTCTACTTTCTGTAAAATCTGCATCTATATTATTGTTATTTTCAGAATAAAATTCTGGATCTCCATCATCATTCTCATACCAAACAACTAAAGTCCTTTCTTCTTCTTTAATTGCATCTGAAATATTTGAATAAACTCTTTCTGCATTAATAACTGAATCACTACCTAACCCAACAAAAGTTGCACTCAAACTATCATTAACCACATTTAAATGAGACTTAATATCCTCTTCATAAATAGTAAAATCATTTACAGATTCTAGAGATGAGAACTTGTTAGGATAACTTATGTTTGAGTTTATAACTTTCCTCTTAAGCCAATGAACATTATTCGTATATTCTTTTAACTTAGAAGCATCTATAACTCTTGGATCAAAGAAAACAGATAACTTTGAAGGCTTCTCATCACTATCTATATAGAAAGATTTAAGATTTTTAGGTTCGTACCATTTTACTGATTTGAGTTTATTACCCGAAGTCAAGTTTAAAAATCTTTCTTTAGAGATTGGACTACTTGAACTTAAAAAAGAAACCCTACTTAAATAACCATAGCTATCTAAGTACCCATCCCAATTATCATCACAAGAAGTACACTCAACCCAACTATCATTCCATGAAAATGTATTAATTGTTTCAATACCATCTCTTAGTTGACTAATATTTGCTGAATCATTTTGTAATAATTGATTTGAATTCAAATAAAAAACATGCTCATTATAATTAAACAAAAAACGATGATAATGTTGAGATGTAGAATACGTATAATATATACCTTTTTTATGATTTTCATTTATTCTAGTATCAGTATAATTAATCTTATCTGTATGCATATAATAGGCAGAAGCACCATATTTACTTTGACTAGAACCATTTATTTCAAATCCCTTTGCCCAATTAACACAAATTACTTCTACATTTTTTCTCTCTTTAAATATTTTCAATCGATAATCCATAAAAGAAGGGTGAAATGGGGCCGTATTTAACTGTAAATGAGGTATAATATATGCTTTATCAAGTACTAATTCTAAATCATATTGAATCGCTTCTGCACATATCATTGTTATAAGTCTTGCAGAATTTTCATCGTTCATTAATTCATAATAGTTTTTTCCTACAATAAGATGTCTTCGTTCTAATTGCATCTCATGATCTACCATATTTCTTCTTTTAAATTGAATAAGTACAATTTTTTCATTTCCACCACTATTATTTGTAGCATTAAAACAATATATAATAGGATCTAAAAAGTTTTTTGTGCCTCTTGAATTTAAAGCATCTAGATCTTCTACTATAAATTTAACCTTATCACTATTCTGAGATATTATGCATTTTAACTCAGGTATTGTAATAGATTCACATCCTAGTACCCATAAAACACCTCTTTCTGGGAAACTGTTTTCAAACTGATTAACAACTGTTAACCAAGGACAAGAGTATTCAGGAGCTAGAACTAAGTCTATTCCATATTCATTTGTCATTTGAAAAAAACTACTATATTTTAAATCTATACTATCACTATTTACATTCTTTACTTCATTCTCATTTGCTGTAATATTTTCAGATGGCTGAAAAATTGCCAAAGTATAAGATAATGCTTCATTCTTCAAAGCTTCTATAGGATAAATAGTTAAGTTATCTTCAGCTAGTTTTTCTAAAATATCAATTTTTGCCATAGCCTTAATTTCCTTTTAATATCAGTTTACATTCTTCTTGAAGTATAAATAATTTTTCTAGAATATTCTCAATTCTTTTAAACTCTTTAGTTTCTGGTTTAATTTCATTAACTAAATTGGTTATTGGTGCTAAAACTCCTTTAAAAGAATCATCGGTAGACAGTTTTTTATTAAATTCATAATAACTCATACATGAATTATTGTCTTTTCTCAATAGTTCTGATATTTCTCTTTGTTGAAGAGAGTAAATAGGATTACCCCTTTCATCAAAGTCTGTATCTTGTGTATATTCTCTTATTGCAATATTTACATCTTTTATTGCCATAAAAAAAGTACTTTCATTCTTTTCTTCATCAAATATCTCATAATTTATTTCTTCTTTTAATATTTGAATCCAACATAAATACTGTGAAAAATAGTATAATGTACTTGGGTAATAATATTTATAACCTTCATGATTTACTGAAAGTTCAAAATGTCCATTTTGTTCAACAATATGTTTAAGTCTTCCTGTAATCCCATTAACACTACTCAATATAGGGTTTGCCCATTTTTTTGTTTCTTCAAATTTTCTATCAAAACTTTCTTTCTCTTTTAGAATTTCTGATTTCTCTTTTTCTAATAAAACATTTAAATCTTTTTTATAATTCTCTAGTAATGCAGTAGCACTACTTTCAAAGACTTTTTTCCCTACCCATACTATTCCACCAGTCAAAACGGTTAAACTACCTAAATATGTTCCTACTTGACTCAATAACTCATTATCCAAAATATAATTCCTCCTTTAATTCAAATCTAAAATACTCGTCCCATCACCCTTAGGAATAACCTTTATTTGTAATGGAATTCTCTCTTTTAATGCTTCCACATGTGAAATCACACCTACCATCTTTCCTGAACTTTGTAACTGATTTAGTGCATTTAATGCTAGCTCTAGACTATCTGCGTCAAGTGTCCCAAATCCTTCATCTAAGAAAAGGGAATCTATACTTATCTTTTGACTTGCAAGTGCTGAAAGTCCTAAGGCTAAAGATAAACTCACTATAAAACTTTCACCTCCTGATAAAGTACTTACTGGTCTTACTACATCACCTTGAAAACCATCTATTATCTCTATTTCAAGTAATTTACTTGAATCCATACTTCTTTGCAGTTCGTATCTTGAACTTAATATTTCTAGATGTTTATTTGCTAAGAAGATTAATTGATCTAGAGTAATACCTTGAGCAAATTTTGCAAACTTATCACCAGTAGCTGAACCTATCATGTCATTTAGTTTTACCCATAGTTTGAAGGCTTCTTTTTTCTTATCTAGTTCTTTTATTTTATTTTCGTGTTTTTTGATATTTGAAGCGTTTATTTCTAGCTCTTTTTCCAAGCTTCCTATTGTTTTTTGAAATTCATCTATATTTGATTGAAGCTCTTTTAATTCAGTATTTATATCTTCTAGTTCTCTATCTGTAAGTTTTAGTTCTTTTTGCTCTTTTAGCTTTTTAGTTGTATCTATTTTAAGTGTTTGTATTTGAGTATATTTTTCTTCTATAGCTTTACAAATAGAATTTAACTTTTCTCTTTGTTCCTTTGGTAAAAGTGCTTTTTCAAACTCTTCTTTACTTTCAAAACTATTTTCTTCTAATACTTTTTCAAATGATATTCTTAACTCTTCTAGATTTGTATTATCTTTAGTTTGTTTTTGAGTTAAGTCTTTTATTTGAGTGTCTAAAGATTCATCTTTTGAAGTTATTTGAGCTAACTCTTTTGATAAAGTATTAAAATTTTCATTTAGGGTATTAAAACTATTTGTTATAGCTTCTTCATAAACTTCTAAATCTTCTACGTCAAGTATACTTTTACTTTGAGTTTGCAGTGTCCCTATCTCTTTCAATAAACTTGATAAGGTTTCATTATCTTCTTTTAGAGTTTGAGTGATTGATGATAATTTCGTACTATACTCTTTTTGCTGTACAAGTATTGATTGAAGTTGTGTATCTGACTGTTTTTTTAATTCTTCATTTTCAATGAATTTATCTTTTCTATCAACTAATTTTTTGTAATCTCCCCCATATTCATCATTTAAAGACAATTCATATTTAGAAAAAGAAAGTTCAATCTCTTTTTTAATAGCTTCTACTTTAAAACCATTTTGTTGCTGTTCTAATTCAGAGTTTTCTTTTGTAGTTTTTATTTTATATAACTCTTGTTCTTTTTGATTTAATAAAATTTGTTTATCATTTAGTTCTTTTTGAAGCTTTTCTTTTTTTGCTAATTCTAAATCTTTTTTATTTCGTAAACTTACTATTTCATCTAGCTCTTTTTGTTTTTGAGTTTTCTCTTCTTCTAATGATACTTTTGAATCATCTTCTAAGTTGAACTCATACTTAGTAAATACATTTTCGATTTCACTCTTATTTTTCTCACACTTTTGCTTTTCTAAAATTGATGTTTCATATTTTGATTCAACTTTTGAAAGAGATAGTTCTAATACTCTTAACTGGTTAGTTTCTTCATCTAAAGTTTTTGTTTTCTCTTCTATTTTTGATGTAGTTTCATCACTATTTATATTTAGTTCATGTGTTATATATGGATGATTAGTTGAACCACAAAGATAGCACTCTTCGCCCTCTTTTAATTTAGCCCTGTCACTTTCATATTTAGCTAATAAAAGTTCTGTTTCTTTTTTCTCATTTAGTGTTTGTATATGAGTTTTTAGTTCATTTATTAACTTGTGTTTTTCTTCTATTTTTGTTTTTGTAGATTTAATTTCTTCGTCAGATGTACTTATTGTAGTTTCTTCATCTTTTATAGTTTTGATGGTTTTTTCATAATCATTTATACTATTTAGTAGTTCTTCTATTACTTTTATTCTAGTTCTATTTTCATCTTCTTTTGATGAGTAAGAAGAAGTTTTTGATTCTAGCTCTTTATACTCAATCTCTTTTTGTTTGAACTGTTCTTCAACATCTTTAAACTCTTGTTTTATTTGTTCATACTGCGTGTTTAATAGCTGTTCATCTTCTACTGAAGTTTTTAGAGTTGATTCTATTTGTTTTTGATTTGAAAGAAGCTCATTATAATCATTTAAATTTTTTTGAATTAAAGGTAGTTCTTCTTTTAGGTTTTCATCCTTTTTACTTGATTCTAAATATACATTTATAATTGATAGCTTTTCATCTAATACTTTTTGATTACCATTTAATTCATCTACTTTTTTTGTTAAATTTTCTTTTTCTTTTTCATTAGCTGATATTTTATTTTTTAGTTCATCTAAATTTGATTGTTTTGATTGAATCTGTATTTGTAAAGTTCTTACTTTTTGGAGTTTTTTACTATTTTTTTCAAATGATATTTTTTCTTTATCACGCTTCTCTTTTAGTATTTTAGATTCATTTGTTTTTTGCTCTATTTTTGCTTTTAACTCTTCTAATTCTTTTTGAAGAAATTGAAGCTTTTCTTTATCTTGAATAATCACTTGGTTTAAATGATTCTTTTCTTGATAAACTGGTTGTACATTCAAAGCTTTATTGGCTTGTTCTAACTTTTTAAAATCTTCTTTTTTATCTTCTTTTTCTTTTGATATATTCTCAAATTCTTGAGCGTATTTAATACTATCAGCTTCTAATTTCTGTAAGCTCTCAAGCCATGTAGATATTTTTTTAAGAGATTCTTCTTTTTTATCTTTCTCTTTCTTTTGAGATTTTAAACTCTCACACTCTTTTGTTTTTTCTTCTACAACTTGAGGCTCTAATAAATCTATATTTCCAAGTAACAACTCATCATTTTTTATATCTTGATTTTTATTTGAGTATGTATCATATATCTCTTTAGAAATTTGTTTATAGATATATGTACCAGTAATTTTTTCTAGAAGAGTACTTCGTTCATTCTCTTTTGCTTTTAAGAAAGCATCAAAAGAACCCTGAGCTAGCATCATTGATTGTTTGAATCTTTCAAAATCAAGACCTGATAACTCTTCTACATACTTTGGAACTTCCCTTAGTTTTGATTCTAATACTTTATTTGTATCTAAATCTACTATTTCCATCTTTGCTGTTTGGAAGTTTCCATCAGCTTTTTTTCTAGCTCTTTTTTGAGACCATGAAGATCTATAAATATTTCCTTTAATTTCAAATTCTACTTCACATAGACATTCACCTGTATGTCTTGACATTAAGTCATTTGGATTTTGAAGCCTCGCTGTTCTTCCATATAAAGCACAAGTTATTACATCAAGAATAGTACTCTTTCCTGCACCAGTAGGACCTGTAATAGCAAATAAAGATTCATCTTTTAGAAACTCTTGAAAGTCTATTTCAAACTCACCTTTTAATGAGTTAATATTTAGTGATTTTACTTTTAGTATTTTCATGAGTTTTGAACCTTTTGCACTACTTGTTTGAAATTTACAAAAAGTTCATCTTTTAACTCTTTGTCTTCTAACTCTTCTAGTTCAAGTCTTTTTTCAAATACATCATTTACAGATAAATCATCTAAACTAATAGCTTTCATCTCTTTAGCTCTGATTTGTTTTTCACTCTTTTCAATTTTAACTGCAAGGAGTGTTAGTTCAAACTTTGTTGCTAAGTCTCTTATTTCTTGATTTGCTACAAGGGGATTATCATCTTTGATATGAACTTCAATCCAAGCTGTTTTGTCTTCGATAGTTTTTAATTCTTTTTTTATAAATTCACTGTCACCTTTTAAAACTATAAGCTTTCTTTTTAGTGGTATTTCAAGTTCTTCTACTTCTACAGTCTCACCAAAACTTACTACATTTACTTTTTGAGTATTTTTTGACTCACTAAAACTTAGAGGGATAGGAGAGCCAGAGTATCTCACATGATTAGAACCAACTGCTTGATTGATATGAAGATGTCCTAATGCCACATAATCAAAAAGACTTCCAAGATAATCTCCACCTATATCAAGTGTTCCACCTATATAAATATCTCTTTCACTTTCACTTGTTCTACTTCCTACTGTTGTAAGATGTCCTGTAGCTATGATAGGTATACTTTTATCACCTTTTAAATCAAGTGCTTTTTTATATGTATTTTTATAATAGGCTTTAATTCCACTATTTGCTACTTTTTCTTTTTGGCTTATAGTTTGACCTGAAATTGATTGTCTTATTACACTATCCCTTAAAAATGGTACTGCACATACAATAGCTTTAAGTTCATCATTCTTTTTTATTTCTATTACTTCATTTTCTTCATCATCACCACTTGTGATAACTTGAACATTAAGTACTTGAAGAAGTTGTTTCGGTGCTTTTAGCGTCGAGATTGAGTCATGATTTCCAGCAGTTATAATAGTAGTATTTAAAGTATCTATACTTGATAATTGTTTTAAAAAGTTATAGTAAAGTTCAAGTGCATAATTTGGTGGTGTTCCAGTATCAAAAATATCCCCAGCTACAATAAGTACTTCTATATGTTTTTCTTTTATAATCTCAAAAAGCCAAGACAAAAAAGCTTCATGCTCTTCTTGTCTACTTTTTCCCATAAAATTTTGACCTAAATGCCAATCAGATGTATGCAGTATTTTCAAATCTCAATCCTAAAATAATTTTACTATTATAGTATTATTTATTTAGTTGATTTTGGATTAAAAAGTAAGTTTTTATAACACCTATTTATAAATATATACTTGATTATTATTTTATATAATAAATATTTATATCTGATATATAGTAGTTGTAGAGATAAAACAAAGAGTTATTCTTTGTTTTATTAAGATTTATTTAGTCTTTACAAAGACATAAAACATAGTCTTTGTAGTTTGTTTTAGTATTATTTTTTAGGTACACTCTTGGGACTCTTTTATCTACCATACAAACGATTTCATAGTTGATTGTGTTTAGAAGATTTGCTACACTATCGATTGAGATTCCATCTTTGTTATTTCCTCCGTATAGTACTACCTCATCACCCATTTTTACATCAAGGTTTGTTACGTCTATGATACATTGATCCATACAGATATTTCCTAGTACTGGTACTATTTTGTTTTCTACTAGTACTTTTGCTTTATTTGAAAGCATTCTTGTATAGCCGTCTGCATAGCCTATTGGTAGGGTTGCGATTTTTGTTTTGTGTTCACATTTATATGTAAGTCCGTAGCTTATGCCTGAACCTGCTTCTATTTCTTTTACTTGGGCTATTTTTGCTTTTAGACACATCACTTCTTTTAGGTTTACTCTTTCGTGATTTACACTTTGAGAAGGGTATAAACCATATAGCATGATACCTGCTCTAACCATATCGAAGTTAAACTCAGGCATATCTATGATAGCAGCACTATTTGAAACGTGTTTGATAGGTATAATTAAACCTTTTTCTTCTATCTGCTCTACTATTTTAATGAACTTCTCTACTTGCATTTTTGTATATGTTTTATCTAGTTCATCTGCTGCTGCGAAGTGAGTGTAAATACCCTCAATCACTAAGTTTTCAAGCTTACTTATATCTAAAACTGTGTTTACTGTATCTTCACTACATAGCATACCAAGACGGTTCATTCCACTATCTATTTTTATATGAACTACGATATTTTTATTTAGTTGTTTGGCTACTTTTGAGAACTCTTTGGCTTGTTCTAGTGAATATATTGTTTGTATTATGTTGTTTTGGATTATCTCTTGGGCTAAGTGTTCAGGTGTATATCCTAAGACCATGATTTGAGTTTTTTTAAACTCTTTTCTTAACTGAAGTGCTTCACTTAAAGTAGCAACAGCAAATCTATCTGCTCCATTTTCAAGTAAAGTTTGAGCGATTGCTACTGCTCCGTGTCCATAGCCATCTGCTTTTATCACAGCTGATACTTTAGTCTTAGGATTAGTAACTCTTCTTACTTCTCGAATATTATTTGCTAAATTATCTAAGTTTACTTCAGCCCATACTGCTCTTGTTAAGTCCAATTTTCTCTCCTATTTCGTACTTATTATTACATGATATTCTTATGAAGACAATATAAAGAAGCACAAAACTTTATATTGTCTTCATAAAAGTAACATAAGCACAAGAAAGCAAAACTTTCTTGTACTAATTACTCTACTTATATTTTTTTATTTCGCCTGAGTCAATTCTCGCAAGATATGACTGTAATTCTTTTTTTACAACTGGCATTAAGTAGTATAAACCAATGATATTAAAAATCGACATTGCAAACATAGCAGCATCTGAGAAGTCAATTGCTGCACTAAAGCTAATACTTGTACCAACAATTACAAATAAACAAAACATAGTTTTATAAATAAGTTCAGTTTTCTTACCCTCTCCAAACAGATAAGTCCATGCTTTTAGTCCATAGTAAGACCATGAAATCATCGTAGAGAATGCAAATAAAACAATACAAAGTGTCAATAAGTATTCAAAAATTGGTGAGGTTTGTGTAAATGCAGCTGATGTTAAAGTAACACCTGTTAACTCACCTGTATTAACTCCTGCAATAATAATAACTAAGGCAGTCATCGTACAAATCACAACTGTATCAATAAACGGCTCTAATAATGAAACTAAACCTTCTGTTACTGGTTCTTTTGTTTTTACTGCTGAGTGAGCAATAGCAGCAGAACCTACACCTGCTTCATTTGAAAAAGTTGCTCTTTTTAGACCTTGAATCAATGCCCCAAGGAATCCACCTGCTACACCAGCACCTGTAAATGCTCCTACAAGTATTTGCTCAAAAGCCCAACCTATTTTGTCATAGTTAGCTATTAAAACAATTAGTGCCATTCCGATATATAAAAAAGCCATAGATGGAACTAGTTTTGAAGTAACTGAACCGATTGAAGGCATACCACCGATAATCACACTAGCAATTAAAACTGCTAAAATAACACCCGTAACCCAACCATATCCAGGAGCAATATCAAATGTTTGAACAATCATCGCATTTGCTTGATTTCCTTGGAATAAGTTTCCTGCACCAAGAGCTGAGAATATTGTCATAATAGCAAAACCTATAGCAAAGAATTTACCAAGAGTTGCATAACCACCATCTTTGAAACCTTTAGAAAGGTAATACATAGGACCACCTGATACTGTACTATCAGGATTTACATTTCTATATTTTACAGCTAATGTACACTCAGTAAATTTTGAAGCCATACCAAATAAACCACATAAAATCATCCAAAATGTAGCCCCAGGTCCACCAATAGCAATAGCAACACCAACACCAGCAATATTACCAAGTCCTACTGTACCAGAAAGTGCAGATGTAAGAGCTTGGAAGTGTGAAACTTCACCAGATTTTTTTTCTTTCGGGTCAGTATATTTTCCAGAAACTATATCTACTGCTAGCCCAAACCTTCTAAATTGAATAAATCCAAAATATATAGTAAATACAATAGCTGCAACAAATAACCATCCAACAATCAATGGAAATGAAACACCATCTTCAATTGAAGCTCCAAAAAAGATAGCATTAGCAAACCAACCTAAATAATCACTAAAAAACTGATCTATTTGTTTATCTATACCTATAGTCTCTTCTGCAAAAACAATGCTTGGTAGACATAAAACTACCATAAATAGCAATACTCTTTTTAATATCATTTTAATCTCTCCTTTAAAATTTAAAACTTAAATTTATTACCCTTGATAAAATGCTGAGAATAACAACACATCTTCGTTAGTCTCATTTTTTCCATCTTCTGTAATCACTTCCCCTATTATCTTCCCAATTGCGGGTGCAAATGTAATACCTAACCATCCAAGTCCCGTAGCATGAACTAGATTGTTATATGTTTCATCAAAGCCAAGAATTGGCATATCATTTGGAGTAAGAGGTCTAAACCCTGCCCACTCTACTTGCTCTTTCATTTCAAACTTATTTGTGTAAAGTCCTAAATTTTTATGAATACTATCTATTTGTTTTCTTACAATATCAGGATTTGTAGTACCTAATTCTAGTTTTGAAGTCATTCTTACTGTATTTCTTCTTGGAGTCATTGCTATAAATAAGTCAGCAAAAAGTGATGATGTTTTTGGTTTTAGTTCATCTTTCATCTTAAAAGTTACACTATAACCTTTTGCAGGTGTCATCATGAACTTATTTTTTGCTTGCTTTGCTAGTGTATCATCTGCCCCTGTTGATAATACAAAAGTTTCAGCCTTATAAGAGCCTTTTGATGTTCTGATTTTACTTACTTTTGAACCTTCAAACTCTAATCTTTGAACTTCTTCATTTAGTAAAAACTCTACACCATTTGATTCAAGATATTTTTTAAGTTCAAGCATAAATTCACCCGGATCAACATGACCGTTTTCTTTTAATAAAATAGAACCAATAACTTTTTCATTTAAAATAGGCATATACTCTTTTGTTCTTTCTTTTGAAAGAATCTCATAAGCATCAGGATTTGTACAAAGTGCTGCTTTTGCATCAAAAGTGTTTTGCTCTGTATAAATCATAAGTAACCCATCTTTACAAAAATGAAAGTCCATTCCATCATTTTTTACCATTGATTCATACATATCTAAACTTATTTGCCCATATCTCTCAAATAAAGCAAGTGTTCTTTTTAGTCTAGCCTCAGTTGCACTTGCAGCAAATTTTAAAAGCCATTTATATAAGTGCAAATCAAATGTTGGATGAACACTTGCAGGGGATTGACCTTTTGCCATAAGTTTTAAAGTATCAAGTACAACTCCAGGAGCACTTAAAGGTGCTTTTTTAAAGGCAGATAATAAGCCAGCATTTCCAAATGATGTACCACTTGTAATATCTCCTTTTTCTATTACTGTTACTTCTCTACCACTTTTTTGTAAGCAGTAAGCAGACATAAGCCCAATACATCCACCACCTACTATTACAATATCTTTCTTCATTTTAACTCTCCATTTAAAATTTGATATTATCTTTTTGCTATTGCTTCTATTTCTATTAGTGCATCTTTTGGAAGTCTTGATACTTCATAAGTAGCTCTTGCAGGGAAAGGCTCACTAAAATAGCTTCCATAGATTTCATTTACTACTACAAAATCTTCTAAGTCTTTTAATAAAATAGTTGTTTTTGTAATATCTTTCATTTCTAAACCAGCTTCTTCTAAAATAAACTTGATATTTTCTAAAGATTGTTTTGCTTGCTCTTTTATAGTTTGACCTGCAAACTCTCCTGTTGTTTCATCAATAGGTAATTGTCCTGATACAAAGATAAAACCATCTTTATCTACTGCTTGAGAATAAGGCCCTATTGCACTTGGTGCTTTTGCTGAATTTATTGCTTTCATTTTCATTCCTTTTATGATAATTTATTTTCATTGCAGTCAGTATATAATAAATTTTTATCATTGTAAATAGTTTTTATTATGAATTGATAAATTTTTATTGTATTTTTTATACAGTTATTGTTTTTTTGTTATAAAAAAGTCATATTTTTGTTTCAAAAACTGATATTTTTATACTTTAATAACTTTAGAATATATATTATTTTAAAAGAATTATTAACATGATAACAATTTATTATCATCTTGACATTTTTTTATATATTTCTTATAATTTAGAAAATCAATCATAATAAAAAGGCATCCTTTGAACCCTTATGTTAAAAAATATATTCCTATTGCTAACTTTTTAGGCGAAGTTTTAGGTGAGAATACAGAAATTATAATTCATGATTTAACAAATTATGATAACTCTATTGTTCATATTATCAACGGAGATATTAGCAATAGAAAAATAGGTGATCCTATCACTGATTTAGTTTTAGACTTTATTGCTACTGAATCAAAAGGAAATAAACAATTTATTTGTAATTATAATTCTAAAACAATTGAAGGAAGACTTTTATACTCTTCTACTTATTTTATTAGAGATGATAAAAATGAGATTGTTGGTGCTTTATGTTTAAACTCTGATTATCATGAAGTTAAAAAATCCTTATCGTTTATCACATCTTTATTACCAAACTATGTGGATGATAAGATTTTATCACTTAATAATATAAAAGAGAATCTAAATACAAACCCTCATGAAACAACATTAAGTAAAATAGATGCGATAATAGATCAATTTGATGTGCTTCCAAAAAGAATGACAACAAAAGAAAAAACAGAAATTATAAAAGCCATAAATGATTGTGGGATTTTTAATATAAGAGGTGCCGTTCAAGAAGTAGCAGACAAACTTCAAATGTCAGAACCTTCTGTATATAGATATATTAAAAAAATTAAAAAAAATTAGATATGAGTGATTTAATATCTGAAATAATAGGCTTTAGTATTGTTACAATTGTAGTAATAATGCTAGCTTATTTTACAAAAAAAATGCAAGATAAATATAAAGAAGAGGATTAATTTTAATCCTATCTTTATATAAAAAAGTTTCTATAAATCGCTATAGTAAAAACTCCAACAATTAAAGATAACAATATACTTTTTGTTTTATACATACACAAAAATATTAAAAATGCAGCGATTAAACCAATAACACCCTCTTTTAAGATAGAAGGAACAACCAAAGCCAAAAGTAATGTTGAAGGTAGATAATCCAAAAATAGTTTTAAATCCCCCTCTTCTTTTACAAACTTTGAAGATAAAAGAAGTCCTGATACTCTTAAACTATATGTTCCAAGAGCAACAATAAATATAATTAGTAAAGCATTTAAATCAAGACTATTCATAGCTTTTCCTTTTATGCAAAATCACTGCACTATATGATCCAAGTATTGCTGCAATTACTATATAGAAATTCCCTTCAATATAATAACTTGAAATAATAGCTATCAATGAAGTTATAATCCAAGGTAAAATATCTGAACTACCTTTATACATACTAAGTGCCAGGGCAAAAAATATCGCCACAAAAGCAAAATCTAAACCAAATATTTTTGGATTTGAGATAAACTCTCCTAAATTGTATCCCAAAACTGTACCTATAAACCAAGTAGCAAAGATACAAACTCCTCCACCCAGTAAAAACTTTGGACTTATTTCTTGAGTTTTTAATCTTTGCATAGTTATAGCCCAAGATTCATCAGTAGCAAAGTGCATATATTTTAGTTTTTCTTTTTTACTACTTTGTTTAAATAGTGGATTCAAAGAGGCTCCAACTAAAAAATATCTTAAATTTATAAGTAAAGCAGCTGTTATCATGGCTATGATATCAAGAGTATTATCCCACATTTGAACTAACACAAATTGAGAAGAACCTGCAAAAATAAATATATTCATAAGTACTAACTCAAAAAGTTCAACTCCTTTTTGAGAGCTAAGAACACCTAATACTGAACCATAAGTAAAAACACTTATTCCAATTGGCAAATTTGCCATAAATCCATCTTTAAAATCATTTTTCATAATTGAATTTTAACAAAGAATAAAAAGAAAAATCTTGGATATAATTGCTAATTAAAAAACTTCCTATAATTTCCAGGAGTTAAACCAACATAAGCTTTAAATCTTCTATTTAAGTGACTTTGATCATTGAAACCGCACATATATGTAGTATTTATAATACTCTCGCCTTTTTGTAAAGCCTGCTTAGCTCGTTCAATTCTTTTCAACATAAGATATGAGTGAGGAGAGATAAAAGTCTTTTGTTTAAAAAGTCTTAAAAAATGATACTTTGAAATATCAAGTTCATTTGAAATATCATCTAAAGATAAATCAAGATGTAAATTATAGTTCATAAACTCTTTTGCTCTATTTATCATCTTATCATGTTCACTTAAAATAATAGGCATTTTAGCTTTACTATTATTTAAAAATAACTCATTTAAAGTACTTACAAGTTCACACTCAAAGTCAATACTTGAGTTTGCTTTATACTCATTTTCCATGATTATGTTTATTAATTTATTAGCAAAAAATCTATTTTCAAAGATTCCAGAAGAGAAAAAAAGCTCTTGATTATAGAAATTTTCTTCTTCAAGCTTTTTTATAAAGTTTGGTTTAAGATATATAGAATAATGTTTATAGCCCTCATGGTACTGCGTCTGGCAAGCATGAGTTTCATCTGGATTTATCGTAATTACACAGGCTTTATTTAGCTTTTTTTTCTGTCCATCTACAAAAGCATCCATCTGTCCTTCATAAATAAGACCAATTGTATAATCTTCATGTACATGTTTATCAAAACCATAGTTATTAAAGTGAGCTTTATGTAAAACTATATCTTCATTTATTTTAGGCTTCCAAAATTTTGCATCGTAAATAATATCTTCATTTTTATTCATAATTTATAGTATATCAAAAAAGCAAACTTTTTTATTGGATTAAATTGCTATTTATTCTCTTTTGGAATAGAAATAGAAAACCTAGCCCCATCATTGATATTTTCTACAAATAGCTTGCCTTTCATATTTTTATCAACAATTATTTTTGACATATAAAGCCCTATTCCTGTTCCATCACTATCATCCCTTGTAGTAAAATATGGTTCAAAAATTTTACTTTTTGGTTCAACAGTTACTCCTCCACCATTATCTTCAATATATAAAGTAACTTCAAACTCTTCTTCTTTTGCCCAGATAAAGATTTTAGGGTTTTCTATCTTTTTTTCAATAAGTACATCTTTTGCATTTTTTAAAATATTTAATAATACTTGTTCATATTCATTTAAATAAGTATGAAGTTTTATTTTTTCATTTACATCAATTGTTACATTTATATTATTATTTTCTAAAGCACTAGCAACTATTGTCATAACTGAGTCTATCATACTGCATAAAGTAAACTCTTCTTTCTCTTTTTTAGGCATAAAGAAGTTTCTAAAATCATCAATAGTATGAGACATAAACTCAAGAACTTTATCAGCTTCTCTTGATTTTTTGTTCATTGTTTCATCATCTAAAAGTCCCATACTATGCTTAAATTTTATATACATCAAAATTGAAGAGAGTTCTGATAAAGGCTGCCTCCATTGATGGGCTATATTTGATATCATTTCACCAAGTGCAATAAATTTTGATTTTTGAATTAAAAGTTGTTCTTTTTCTCTATTTTTTTCTACTTCATAAAATACTTTATTTTCAAGATTTTGATTTAGTTCTTCTAATTCTTGGGCTTTTGTTTTTACTTTATTTTGATAATTTTTTAAAACCTCATCAATCTTTTGAGATACAGCTATTGATATTAAAATAGCAATTGATAAAAACATCACAAATAAAACTATATTTTGCCCTACTTGATTTCGAACTGTTTTTTCTAATGCCTCTCTTTTTTTCTTTATCTCTTTTTCAATATCGTCCATGTAAACACCTACAGCTATAACCCAATTCCAATTTTCGTAATACTTAAAATATGATAATTTTTGTTTTATTTCATCGTTTGTATTAGGTTTTTTGTAAGCATATTGAGTATAAGATTCTCCCTTTACTTTTATCTTATTTAAAAACTCTTCTCTAAATTTTTTACCATTTGCATCTTTGTAGTTTGTAGAAATTACTTTTCCTAATAAATCAGGTCTATTTGGATTTACTATCAATCTAGCAAAATTATCACCACCATTCATATCTAAAATATCATATACAAAATAGTAATTACTTTTATTTTCTTGAAATGAAATATTATTTAAAAGTCTTATGGCATCTTCTTTTATTTCTTTTTCATTTGTATCTACTTTTGTTAAATTATAATTTAAGACATCAATAACTGTATCTATTTCTTTTTTTAATATTCTTTTTTGTTCTTCATAATACTCATGAACAAAGTTTTCCATTTGTTTTTCAAAGTCATCGTATGTATTTTTTACATAAAAATATGAAATCATAAATATCATTGACGACATAATAATAATAAAAATGTAAATAATAATTTTTGATAAATTTTTTTCTGTTATTAAATTCAACTTTTCTTGTCCTGTAACCTTTAATATGCTATGATAGCATAATATTTCTAATAAGGATTTTATCGAAATGCAAGATAATATAGTAAATAAGTTAAATGCTTTTTCAGTGCTTTATATAGAGGATGAAGATGGCATTAGAAACAATATAAAAGAGATATTAGAGCACTTATTTAAAGAGACAATTACCGCAAAAAATGCAAGTGATGGATATATCAAATATGTACAAAACAAACCTGATTTAATAATAACTGATATAAAAATGCCTCCAGGTGAAACAGGTATTGATTTAGTAAAAAAAATAAGAGAATCTGATTCAAAAACAAGAATAATAATCACATCTGCTCATACAGATTTAGAGTATATGCTAAAAGCAGCTGAACTACATCTAGTAAAGTATATTATTAAACCTATAACTCAAGAAAAATTGATGGATGCATTAGAAGCATTTATAAAAACACATGATGATAATAAAATTTTTACATTAAATGAAAAATGGTATTTTGATTATAGTAAATCTATAGTTTCAAATAATGAGGAAGTTTTCAATCTTACAAAAAAAGAGAATATGTTCTTAAAACTACTTATAACAAAAAATAGAATTATTACTTATGAAGAAATGGAAAATCAAATTTGGGATGAAGATTCTGTGATGACTCAAAATGCTATGAGATTATTTATTAAAAACTTTAGAAAAAAATTGCCAGAAAAATGCTTGAAAAATGTTCAAGGTACTGGATATAGATTAGTTATAGGAGAAGTTTAGTTGAAAAAGAATATATTTATTGCTTTAGTTACACTTATTTCAAGTAACTTACTAGCAAATGACTTCTATTATGAGTTTGATAAAAAAGTTGAACTTATCAAGCCTCTTGAGTCTGAAAGCCTAAGTGTTAATAAACAAAATGAAAACTCTGAAAAAATACATACTTATAAAACAACAAATGGAAATACTGTTCAATTTAAAGATGAACTTATTGTTCAATGTCATAAAGAAGCATATTGTGAAGATGATTTTAGTGACTTAAATATTACAAATTATAAAAAAATAAGTAAAAGATTTTTTCTAATAAAAGTTGAAGATACACAAAATATTTTTACTTTAGCACAAGAACTACATAAAAAAGAAGATATAAAAAGTGCTACACCAAATTACATTGTAAAGTTAAAAAGATGAAATTAAAACATATAAAAAATTATAGTATAGCTATTACTTTGGCTATTAGTCTTACAGCTTGTGGTGGTGGAGGAAGTGGTTCTAGTAATTCATCAAGTTCTATTTCAAACGTAGTAAACTCTGTATTAGGGAATGATTTTTTTCAATTTGCTTGGCATATAAATAAAGATATCAATGCTACATATAAAACAAACAATAATATAAACAATGAAGCACACATAAGTTTGGAAGAAGCTTGGGCTGTTACAAAAGGTAAACAAACAAATGGTGAAGCAATAAAAGTAGCTATAATTGACGAAGATTTTGAAATAAATCATCCAAATATAAAAGACAAAGTTTTTTATACATATAATGAAAGTGATGGTGGCACAAATGTTTCTGATACAGATGGTGATACGTTTTATCATGGATTAGCAGCTGCAGGAATAATTGCTGGAGATGAAATAGGAGTAGCTCCTAATGTTGAAATAGCATTAATAAATATTAATTTAGCTACACAAGGTTCTACTATAGATAAATACCTAACAGCCTTTAATAAAGCTAAAGAAGCTGGTGCAAAGGTAATAAACTGTAGTTGGAGTATATCTAGTGAAGATCCTAATTTATGGGATAGCTACACACTTCCACTTAGAGCATTAATTGAAGATTTTAAAGATCAAGGGATAATAATTGTTTTTGCTTCAGGAAATGATGGAACAGATTTAGACCAAGCAGGCGAAAAAAGTTTATCGGAACTTGATTCTGTAATAGGAGTAGGAGCAACAAGTGTTTTAAATGATGTAACTTCTTATTCAAACTATGGTTCAGCTATTGATGTAATTGCACCTGGTGGTGGAAGTTTAAATGATGGCTTACTTGGTATTTTATCACTAGATCAAAGTGGAAATGCAGGTAGAAATAGTAACTCTCAACTTTCTTATACAAATGAAAATTTAAATAACTATACTTTAACATCGGGTACAAGTTTTGCAGCGCCTACAACAAGTGGTTTAGTTGCATTGATATTATCTGTAAACCCAAATCTTACTTTTGACCAAGTAAGAAATATTTTGATTTCAACTACAGATAAAATTGGTGGAAGTAATGCTGATTATACAACAGGAAATTTTGACACTAAAAGAGCTTATGGGAAGATAAATGCTAAAAAGGCAATAGAAGCTGCACAGGCTACATTACCATAAAAAAAGATAAGTAAGAAACTCTTACCTATCTTCTAAAAACTTTACTTCTTCTTTCTTCTCTTCACTATTTATATTAGAAGTTTTTGGAACTTCAAACTCATAAAGTTTTTCAAGTTTTATCAAATAAGCATGACCTAAATATATTATATAAAATACTGCTGTAAAAAGAGTAATAAAAGGTATCATAGAAACTAAATATAAAAATAGAGTTCTTCCTCTAAAAGCATTTGCTTCTTTCTTATAGATTTTTTTATACTCTTCTTCACTTAAAAGAGTTGATGCAACATCATGATTTAAAAGCTTATGAAAGAAATAGTACAAAGGCAAAGCAAAAGCAATGATATTTAATAAAGGTATAAAATACACAGGAATTAAAAGTATAAATAAAAGTATCATCATAAGTGAACTTTTAAATAAAACCCAAAGAGGAGATAGTAAAGAACCATGACCATGTAAAGTCAAATGACTATAATGTCTCTTATGAACTACACCTAAAATCATCGGTGTTAAAAAACCAATCACAACTAAAGTTAAAATAACAGAAGCTTGTAAAACTATGATAGAACCTATAGTGTAAAGAAGAAAAGCTGCAATCCAAGAAGTAAATGAATACTTAAATAAAAATACAATTAAATATGTAGCCCATACAAAATAAAATGGTGCATTCTCATCAATAATAACTTCTTGTCCATTTTGAGAAGCTTCTGCTGCTTGTTGTAGTGCTGTTATTCCAAAATCAGCAGCTGCAAAAAATAGTGAATAAATTAAAATCATAGTCACTATTAAAGGAACTAATGCAATTTTTAACATCTTTGGAGTCAAGAAGTCCTTTAAACTTCTTGATAAAATATCTATTTCGTTCAAATTCAACCTTTTAATAATTTATAAGATTATAGCTTAGTTTTACTTATCAAATCTAAGTCTATATTCACATTTTTGACAAAGTTCTTCTACTACTTTATTTTGTCTAAAGCCACTTTGTATTGCTTTTACTCTTTTAGAATTTAAAATATCTTTTATTTGTGTAGTATTTGTATTTCCAAGATTAACACAGGCATTTTGGTCTAAACAACAAGGTATTACATCACCTGATGAAAGTATTCCAAAATGTGAATCTAAACCATAACAAAAACCTTCTTTTGATACAAAATCATTTTTTAAACTAGGCCAATTAAAATACTCATCGAAATTAAAAAATAGTTTTCTATCTATTCTTATATTTTTAGGTTTATTTTTATATACCTCATCAAGTAATATATCTGTATTAAAACTTTTATTTATTTTTTCAAATACTTTTTCATTAAACTGCTTAGCACTTTGTTCTTCATCTAAATTCCATATTCTAAGATTTATAAAATACTCATGCTTTTTCTCTTGTGCATATTTTATAAAACTAATAATAGGATTTAAATACTCATCTAAACTTTTTTTATGAGAGTTTGCATTATAAGAGTTAATTGAGAAATTTATTTGTCTTATTGCCTTGTGCATTAAAGTATCAAAATGTTTTTCATTTAAATTATTAGCAGTTGTGGTAATATTTACTTCTAAATCATTCTTTAAACTAATATCTAAATATTTACCTAAATTAGATAAAACTAAAGGATCACCTACTACATGATAAGCTAACTGTTTTGTATAATCTTTAAGTTGAGAGTTTATATCTTCAAAATGCTCTAAACTCATAGTTTCATTTGGCTTTATTTTTGGAGGACAAAATGTACACTTAAGATTACAAATATTTGTAATTTCTATATGAACTTTTTTAAACTTTTTTATATTATAGCCTTTTAAAAATTTTAGCAATTGTATCAAATAGTTCATAAAACAAAGCCTCTTAAAGCCTTAAGTAATAGTACTTTAATTATAATTCATTTTAAGTTCAAAATAAAGGTTTATAAATGGAAATGATTTTAAATGAAGATGACATAGTAGTAGGAGCACAATTTGATGGTGGAACTATTCAAGACTATGTAGATGAAAATAAAACTTATGGACTTGTAAGAATAGAAAATGCAACTGCTAACTGGTTTTTATTCAATAAAGATGAAAGTGATGAAGATATTCAAAAACTATACAATCAAGTAATTCAACAAGAGCATTTTATTCATGATGACTTTGGAGAAGAAATAGTAATTTTTAATAAACTTGGAAATAAAGAATTTATTGATTTTAAAGAAAAGATTGATGAATATTTAAATGACGAGATGGGTAGTATTTTTTAATACTACTTTATCTTTATAAAAATACTTTTTTATAAATCTCATCAAAATTTTCTATATCATTTGGAGAAAAAGACTTATCCCTACTCTCATCCCAATACAAAAACTTATGTCTTAATGATTTTCGTTCAATAAACTTCAAATAATAAGCTGTAGCTAATACTTCATTTGATTTATTATCTATAAACCTATATTTATATTCATCATATATTTCTGGGAAAAAACTATTGATTTTTTCTACATTTATTGAATATCTAGCTTTTTTTATGTTATCAAAGTCTTCATAATATTCATAAGAATTTAAAGGTAATCTTATTTTTTTGTATTTATATCTTTTAAATTTATACTCAATTGAAGGTATTTCAAGAAACTTTTCTATATGTTCTTCATGAAAAGCTATGATTTTTTGCTTATTACTTGAAGATAAGTTTGCTAACTGATTTATATCATAGCCATACACTTTTATAGTAGAAAGACTTTCTATTCTTCCATATTGATTTTTTTGTGCTTGTTTATTAAAAGTACTATTATATGAAGTAATAGAATAAAAACTCTTAATTGCATACTTTAAAAGTAAATCATTATAAAATATACTTAATGTCAAAACTAAAGATATCATAAAAATGATTTTTGATTTAAATATCCGAAATAATATAAAACTAAAAAAAATACAAAAGCTTATAAATGACAAATTTGCTGGAATAAACAAAAAATTATCAGGAATTACAAATTCAAAAGATGTTGGCATTTATATTACTTTAAAATATAAGGTAAGTCTCTTTTAATACTTTCTAATAAATCTTCATTTAGAAAAAACTTACACTCTTGCTTCTGTATATTCTTATAACAGTAAGCACATACATATCTATTTCTTTTTATAATCTCAATACTTTGTTCTAAAGTAACTTGTAATTCTTCATTACTCACATAATAATCGTACATCTGTTTAATTTCATCTTTTATATCATCTTTTATAAAAACAATACTATCTTCCATAAACTCTATTACATTTTTATCATTATTTTTTATGTGTAAAAAAGCCTCTTTTACATCATCAAATCTCATATCAAATTTTGCACCTACTAAAAGTACTTCTTTTAAATTATCTAAATCATTTTTTTGAAAGTAATATTGTAATAATAAATTTAAATAATGCTCTTGAACATCAGTATCATATTCTTCTATAAATTCAAATACTAAATCTGCATTTTCTATCTTTTTATTATCTATAAGTTCATTATGAAGTACACCTATTTGGGCGATTATTTCATGTAATCTATCACTCATTAAAGTTTTCCTATTTTTAATTTGTCAAATTATATCCAATAGAAGATATATTCTACTATAAAAATATGCTTAAAATGTTACTTTATTATACTTTAGAAAAATATAATAATATTAATTTATAATTCTTTATTCTTAATATAAAAATATAATTTATAATTATAAATATACATAAAAAGGAAAACTGATGACAATTCTAAAAAAACTACTTTTTACTCTATTTATTCCAGTTTTATTTTTAAATAATTTAAATGCAGAAAAAATAAATGATAAAGCTGCATTAAATGGAATAAAAGAAGCAAAAAGTGTATTTCTTATAGACTTTACAAATGTTAGAAAAACTGCTTTTTACTTAAACATCATAGAAGGTACACACAAAGGTTTAATAAAACAAGGTGTTAAACCTAAAATGGTTTTAGTATTTATTGGTGAGACAGTAAAGTTTTTAAGTACAAAACAAGATGAAGCTTTTGAAATGGAACATGAAGAACATTTAGAAGCTATTCAAAACTCTATAAAAAACCTAAGCAAAGCAGGTGTAAGAATGGAAGTTTGTGCAGTTGCTACAAAAGTATTTAAAGTAGATAATAATACTATTCCAAAAGAAATGAATATTATTGCAGATGGTTTTATCTCTTTGATAGGATGGCAAACACAAGATTATAAATTAGTTCCAATTTTTTAAAATTGGAACTAAATAACATCTACATCTTTTACATCTATTCCAGAAAGCTTTTCCATTTTTGTTTCTACAATATCTAAAAAGTCTGCTTTATTCTTTTCATCCATATTGTTTTCTAACATTTCAGTAATATATTTAATACCATTTGCATTTATTTTTTTTGCGCTTGCTAAATAGTGTACAAAAGCTATCATTTTAACATCATTAATAGAGTAAAGTTTTTTACCATCAATTTTTTTAGGAAGCAACCCTTTATCTTCATACATTTTAAGTGTTCTTACTTTTGCTGTTAGAAGTTCAGCAATACTACTTAGAGGTAAAATATCTTTATCATTGTTTAATAGTGCCAAAATTATCCTTTAATTTTTTTCTTGAATTATACAATTTTTTCTATAATTTTATTCTAAATTTTTCTTTACTTTACTTTTTATTAAATAAGATATAATAAAATTAATAAAGAAAAATCAAAAGGAAAAGTATGAAAAAAATAGCAGTTTTATTACTATTAATTAGCACAATACTAATAGCCCAAACAAAAACTGAACAAGTACCAAAAGAAAAAATAAATGAAAAAATAAATTCATTGAAAAAGCCTTTGTATAATCCATTTGTAGAGAATTATATTCTTAATGAATTAAAACAATTAAGAGATGAAAATAGAGACTTAAAAATTGAGTTGCATAAGACATTGGCAAAAAAAGAAGTTGACATATCTACAAATGTAATTAATTATGCAACATCAACAATAAACAATATGTTTTATATTATTGCAGCAGCCAGTTCTATTTTAGTAATTATTGGTTGGTCTTCTATTAAAGATATTAATGAAAAAGTAAAACACATGATTGATGAAAAAACATCAAAAACTATTTTAGAATATGATGAAAAAATGTCAATGTTTGAAAAAGACTTAGCAAAAAGAGCTAAGCAAGTAAAACAAAATGAACAAGAAATAGAAATAATGAATGCTATTCACTCATTATGGCTTAGAGCTTCTCAAGAAACTACACCAAGTGGTAAAATTGAAATTTATGATGAGATTTTAAAAATCAGACCAGATGAAGTTGAAGCCTTAACATATAAAGCAGATGCTATTCTTGATTTAGGTGAAGCTAATTGGGCATTAAATTTAACAAACCAAGCTTTAGAAATAGATAGTGATTATCCAAATGCCTTTTATCAAAGAGCAAAAGTATTTGCAGTTTTAGGACAAGAAGAAAATGCTATTACTGATCTTGAAAAAGCAATAGAATTAAATGAAGAATATATTTATAAAATAGAAGATGAAGAAGAGTTTGAAGAATTAGTAAAACATGAAGGCGTTCAAACTATTTTAGAAAAAAAAGTTCATTTAACATAAAAAAGTAGATGGATAATTCATCTGCTTTTGTGAATCTATTTTTTATATTTTATTTATAAAATAGGAATATCTATTTGAAAAGAAGCACCAAAAAGCTTTTTATTTTCATAAATATAAGATTTATTTTTTACTAGGATTTTACCTTTTAGTTGTTTTGTAATAAGTTGATGAGTCATGTATAAACCTATACCTGTTCCTATTGATTTGTGTTTTGTAGTAAAATAAGGTTCGAATATTTTATCAATAATAGAATCATCAACACCACCTGCACTATCTTTTACTTCCAACATGATTTTCTTATTTTGTTTTTTTAATGTTATAAATAAGTATCTATCATTACTGTTTATATTTTTTTCTTTAAAAGCATCTTTTGCATTGTTTATTATATTTATCAATGTTTGAACAATGATACTATCATTATTAAACATCATAATCTCTTCTGAATCAATCTTTACAGTTATATAATTAGCTTTTAGTGAGTCTTTAGTGATATCATAAACTTTATCAAGAACTTCTTTTACATTAAATTCTTTTAAAATAGAATCATCATCTTTAAAAAAACCTCTAAAATCATCTATTGTTTTTGATAAATACATTGCTTGTGATTTTACTCGATCAAAATTTTTTAATAAAGTTTTTTTATCTAACTCATTATTTAATTCAAGATGAAATCTTAATCCACTTATACAAGTAGTAATTACAGATAAAGGTTGTCTCCATTGATGTGCGATATTTCCAATCATTTCTCCAACAGCAGCTATTTTAGATTGAGTATATACTATTTTTTGAAGATTAATCAATTCACTAATATCTGTCAAAACAAGAATAAAGGAATTATTACCATTATAAAAATTGATGTTTACTAAATATATTTGTTCTTTCTTTACAATAGTATTGTTTATTCTTAACATTTTACTATTAAGCAATGCAAACTTTTTTTCTTTTACATATTTTTTAAACTTATTCTTTGTTAAAAAGTCTTCTTCTTTAGTATCTATAATATAATTTTCAAACTCTTTATATTCATTTATATCACTTAAAGTAAATAAATCTGTAAATTTTTTATTGACTTTTTTTATACAATTGTTTTCATACAAAATAATTATATTTTTTTGATTATCTATAATATTTTGTAAGTTTTTATTACTTAACTCTAATTCTTTTTTATTTCTTATTGTTTTATATCTTTGTTCAATAGCAACTGAAATTAAATATATAAATACAGCAATAGAAATAAAACATAAAACTATAAAAATATTATATTTACTAGTAATAAAAATCAAATCTTTAAAATCTAAATATGATACTATGTATCCTGCAAATTTATTTTTTGTATCTTTAATAGCTAAAAAACTTATTATATAACCTTTATCATTACTAATCAAAGGAATATAAAAACTTTCATGTTTTCTATGTAGTTTCAAAAACTCTTCATTTTCTTTTAGCTTTTTATTTAATCTTTTAATCAAACTACTATTAATATATTTTTCGGTTATATTTGAAATAAGACTATTTTCTAAATAATAATCATCAGATAAATCAGACTTAATAAAATATTTTCTTTTTGAACTAAAGACTTTTTGTAGTGTAGTTTCCTTATTCATCAAAAGAACATACATATTTGAATTAAGAACATCTTTAAGCTTTTTTTCCACAGAATCAAATGAGATTGAAAATTCAACACTCCCTAAATGATCACCTTCATAAACTATAGGAAATACATATCTAAAACCAGGGAATACTCTTCCTCCTTCAAAACCAAAACTTTTTTCTTTTTTTATATTAGCTATTTTAATAGACTCCCTAAAGTCTATTAATTCATCTCCACTATTAGAAGGATTATGAAATCTTAAAAGACTTTTCCCTTCATGAGTATGGAAATGAAACTGTCTTAATCCACTTTGTTTAAGCTGTTCATACTCTTTGTAAAGTTCTCTATATAATAACCCCCTATATATACTTTTATTTTCTTCCTTAGAGTATTTAAATTTTTTAAGTAACTTTAATACTTTTTTATCTTTTACTATATAATTAAAATCTTTTTTTGCTGCTAATTTATAAGTATCTAATATACTTTTATATGCTAGTTTAGTTGCTTCTAATTTTTGTTTAGAAACAATATCAATATCATTTTTTTCTAAACGACTTAGAATAAAACTAAAAATCAAAAAAGCAATGATGAAACTAAAAAAATACATAAAATATTTTTTATTCATTTATGTTTCCCACAAAAGGTATTTTATTAATATTAACTTTTAGATTTCCATAATCTTTTTGAGTTGCTAAAGAAAAACCATACCTTCCTTTTTTTAAAGTAGATAAGGTTTTAGTATCTATATTTAAAAGTGTTTTTTTTATCTTACTAGATAAATTATCACTAATAGTATTTTTATTCCCTACAAGTGTAAAACCTGGAAGAAGAATACTCCTTTTTATAATACTAACACCTAAACTTTCATACTTTTTTGCTATATCTTCTTTTGCACCAGCTAAAATATGTGTTCCTTTAACTAAAGACAATAAAGAGTTTTCATGGGACATTTCATAAGAATATAAAAAGTTTTCCAAACTTTTATCATATTGTTTTTTTAATAAAATATTTGTCATGAAATAACCACAAGTAGATAAAGGTTGAGTTAAAGCAATTTTTACGTTTTTAGAAATATCAATATTAGAAGTTTTAAACTTTGCTAATATACATCTATAATTATGCTTTTTATTTTTTTCTTTAAAACTAACCAACGGTTTAACTCCCTTATATTCAGAATAAAGTGCAATATAAGGAAGAGGCCCTAAATAAGCAATATCAACTTCTTTATTTTTAATTGCATCAATAATATCTTTATAGTTTTGATAAAATTTGTATTCAATTTCTATATTTAATTTTTTTTCTAAATAAGATATAAGAGGATTAAAGTCATTAATTATATTTGATTTTAATTTTGTAGGTAAAGGTGCAAAAACAATTGAATTAACATTTTTAGCATTTAATAAGCTAAAAAAAAGAAGACATAAAACAATTGTTTTTATGAAATTCATAAAATAAACCTTAATATAATATTTCTAATTATATTAAATAATTATTAATGTCAATTTAAATTAATACTATAATATGCTGTTTTTAGAAAGAAAATCAGAAATAATCTTAGAATGATCAAAAACTAATTTATTTTGAGGTATTTCATCAACTAAATATATAAAAACTTCTTTTGCATCATCACAAGCTCTTGGAATACCATAAGCCTTACATATATAAACTACTGATACAGTATGAAATCTACAATCCCTTTTTGGATCAGAATAAACTCCTAGTAACGACTCTATTTCAACATCTAATGATGTTTCTTCTTTCATTTCTCTAACAAGGGCATTTTCTACACTCTCACCAATATCAACAAAACCTCCTGGTAGAGCAATGCCATAGGGTTTATTTAATCTTTCTATAAAAACAATACCTTTAAAGTTTTTATTATTATCATAAAGTTTTATAATTCCATCAACACTTAAATGAGGTGTTTTTATCATAATCTCTCCTTAGTATATTTTTCAATATTATACTAAGTTTTCAACTATATATTTTGCCAATGAAGTAAAATAGTTATCAATATTTTCAGAAAAGATTATAATAATAAAAGTAAGTACTATAAAATTAAAAAAATATGTCATTTATAATCCTATTATTATATTTTACTTGTAATTATATATTAAATAATCTTACAAATAAATAATAATAATGTTATAGTGTCTGTTATATATATAATTTTATAATTATATACAAAGTTTTAATAATATTTTATGTAATATGTAACTTTTAATATAAACTTTAAATAAGGAAAAATAAAATGAAGTTATTAATCATGCTTGTTTTACTTTTTTTAAACATAAATGCTTCTAATATAATTCAAATAAATGATAAAAAAGTAAAATTAAGTAATTTTGAAATTTTATATTATATAAATGACTCAAATAATATAGATATTAATAATATTCACGAAGTAAAGTTTAAAAAAGGAAAAAATAAAGCTTCACTTGGTAGAACTGTAAAAAATACATGGATAAAAATAGTATTAAGAAATAATACGAAAGATAAAATGCAATTATCTCTTCATCAAAGTATGGCATTTACTCTCAATAAAATATTATATTTTGAGAAAAATAAAGAAGGAGAACTTCTAAAAAAAGAAGAACTTAATATACAAAATCCAAAAAACTCAACATTACTTAAAGGATCAAATGCAATTTATCCCATATCAATTAATCCAAAAGAAATAAAAACACTTTATATTAATCAAGAATCAAGTGCTTATCACTTTTATAACTTTTCAATTTTTGACAATATAGAATCCATAAAATACTTAATTTATGAAAAAGCTGATGGTTTATTTTTCTTTGGTTTATTGCTTGCTTTAGCATGGTATAATTTTTTATTCTATATTTCAACTAAATATAAAGAGTATTTATTCTATTCATTATATCTATTTAGTGCCACTATCTGGATTTTTTATATGTATGGCTCTTTAGCTCACTATTTTAATGTATATGGAGAAATTGCTACTAAATTCAATTTTGCTTTAATGTTAATACCTATTTTCTTAACTTTATTTATACAATCAGTTTTCGAAACAAAATATAAGTATAAAAAAGAACATTTATTTTTAAATAGTGTAATTACATTACTATCTTTAAATTTTCTATATGGACTAATTAATTATAATCATTCATTAGTCTTATTAAGTATTACCTTAAATTATTCATTAATTGTATTTTTATTAATAAGTATAAGTATTTATAAAAAAGGTAATCAAGTTATAAAAATATTTTTAATAGCACATATCTTTTATATTGCATTTACTTTATATGGCATCTTATTTTATATAGGAATGGTTGAATTTAACTACATATCTTCGCATAGTATAGGAATAGGTATTATAATAGAAGCATTAACACTTTCTTATTTAATATCTTATAAATATAAAAAAATTGAAAACGAAAAAATAAATGCTTTAAATGATAAAATAAAAGCACAGTCTTTATTAAATGAAAAAAATAAACTTCTAAAAATCACAAATGAAAAATCAGAAGAACTTAAAGTCTTAAATAAAAGGCTTGAAGAACTTTCTATTACAGATAAATTAACAAGCTTATACAATAGAACAAAAATAGACGATACTCTACAGAGACAATTAAAATATACAAAAAGATATAATGAAGATTTTAGTCTGATTTTAATAGATATAGATTTCTTTAAAAAAATAAATGATACTTATGGTCATCAAGTAGGAGATACAATCCTAAAAGAGTTTGCTCAAATTCTAAAAGATAATATAAGACAAACTGATACTGTTGGAAGATGGGGAGGAGAAGAATTTATAATAATATGCCCTAAAACGAATTTAGAAGAAGCAAATATTGTATCCCAAAAGATTAAAAATAAAATTGAGAAAACTAGTTTCTCAACTATAAATAACTGTACTGCAAGTTTTGGTATTAGCACTTATAAAAAAGGTTTAGATATAAAAGATATTGTAAAAAATGCTGATGAAGCTTTATATAAAGCAAAAAGTAATGGAAGAAATTCTATATGTTATAAAATATAAAGTGGATGGGATAGCAGGATTCGAACCTGCGAATGCTGGTACCAAAAACCAGTGCCTTACCGCTT
>NZ_JBMOVW010000012.1:0-48705 GCF_049472155.1 Arcobacter rhizosphaerae
ATAATCTTCCAAAACAGAAGTAAGTTTTTCTTTCTGTATCGTCGAAATATGATTATACTTTACATTCTCATTTAAATCTTTCCCTACTGTTAAATTTGAATTCTCTTGTATCGTCTCCTCTTTATCTTTCTGTACTATGGTCTTTGAATTATTCTCTATTTGTATATTCTGATTATTTAAAGCATGGAAATTTAAATCTCTTTGTGCTCTTATTGATACTCTCTCTTCTCCTCTTTTATCTTCAAATAATAACTCATTATACCCTTTTGTCTCCTCATATTGTGGCATTGAATTTGTTCTTATATAACTTTGTGTCTTATTCTCTGGCAAGTTATATGCCTTCTTATTCTCCCCATTATGCAAACTTCCTATTATTATAGGACAATCTGGATCCCCATTTATAAATCCTACTATTACTTCTTGATTTACTCTTGGTATAAATTGACTCCCATACCCATTCCCTGATTGTATATTTGATACTCTTAGGTATGTTGATGTTATTTGATTCTCTTCAAATGCAAACAGTACTCTTATTCTTCCTTCTTCATCTACATCTATACTATTATCATAATCTTTTGTATTTGAATTCCCATTTGATACTTTTGCTGTTAATATTGAGTTTATTCTTGGTTTCTTTATCGTTTTTTCGGGTTTATATTCTATATCTTTTGGTATGGCTTTAAATTCTACTTCATATTGCAGTTGATGTTTTACTTGTTCATTTATATTTTGTCTATATTCATCTAGGGCATTTGGGAAATGTCCTTTATATTCTACTTCTATGATGATACTATCTATCTTTTTATTTGCTTTCTCATCTTCTAATCTTATACACAAGCTATCTTCTATATTTAACTCTTGTGAACTTCCTTCTATTATATTTGATTGTACATATTCTCTTTGAGAATCTATTTTTGTATATCTATTTAAATCTTTATAGTAACTCTCATCTAACAAGTTTAATTTATCTCTTAATGTATATTTCTTTATATCATTTCTTAATTGTGATGTTGATTCATTATCTTTTATTGAGCTTACTATATTTGCTCCACTTTGTGTTTTATATTCTTGGCTTGGTTTATTTTTATCATAATAGTCTTCTATATGATTACTTGCTTTAAACTCTTTACTATGATTAAAAGAACAAGTTGAAGAGTATGTATTTACTATTACATGTTCATTTAATTCACACAATATTAGTTTATATGGATCATTTGAGCTATAGTCTATTATTAAGCTATATCCTTCTTCTTCACAAAGCATTTGTATAAATTCTAAATCACTTTGATTATATTGAGTTGTATACTCTCTTATTGGGGCTTTTAATAAATCTAATTTTATATCTATTTGAAGGTTTAATAATTGGTTATATCTATTTATTATCTCTTTTATTATATCACTTGTTTTTTTTTCATGATATATTTCATATCTATTATTTAATCCTAAATAATATAGAGGTGATACTACTTCTATTTTATATAGATGTTTTCTTGCTACTATACTATCTTCACTTGCTTTATATATTTTCCCATATATTGTTTTTTTTATTATAGGACTTATTTCATCTTGTAGTTTTATTTCTACATCTGTATCTACTAGTTCTTCTATATTTATAAACTCATCACTTACAAATATTAGTTCAAAGCTATAGGGTTTATTTACTTGACTTTTCCCTTTTAGTTTATATACACTATAGCTTCCATCTAATATTCCTAATCCTATTATTTCATTTTCTTTATAATTTAATAGTTTTAGTCTACAGCTTATTTCTTGGTTTACTTCTTTTCTTAACTCTTTTAAACTAAATGCTTCTTCTATTTCTTCTTGTAAGTTATTTTCTATCTCATTTATTCTTTTTTTTATTTCTTCGGACAATTTTTAGCCTTACTTATTTTTTTATACTTCTTTTTATCTTATATATTAAAAAATAATATTTTTTCTCGCTACTTTTATTATTTTATTTATTCTTATTTTTATCTTTTTTTTATTTTCTATTACTTTTTGATATATAAAAAATAAGGAGTTCCCTCCTTATTTTTATTTATGTTTAGGCATTTAATCCTACACCAATTCTCCAGTCATCTTCTCCTGATGTACTTGCTGTCTCATGTCTCCATGTAATCTTTCTATATGCAAATGATACTTTTTCTAAAGGTGCTACTTGTGTTTTTGCTTGTCCTTCTTCATTATCCATGTATGCGTCTATATCTACGATTACTGCATCTTCTAATACGATTGAAAAGTAATGCTCTGGTTTCCCTGCATAGCTTGTTCTGTACCATTTTAATTCTACTTCTGTTAATGTCTCACCTTTTGTTAATGCGTTATATAATAATGGTGATGATTTATCAAATAGTTTTGATATTACTAATGGTTCATGTACTCTTTGTCCTGATGGTTGTCCTGACTGTGGATCTCTTGGTATATTAATGTTATGTGCAAAACCTTTTATTAATGCTTCATTCTCATGCCCTTTTTGGTATGAGTTACCTACTGATTCTGGTGTAAATGTACCTTCTGTAATTAAACCTTGTGTACTACCTTTTATCGAAATAAATATTGGATTATTCATTTTTCTTTATCCTTCTGTTAAAATGTTTTTTATTTTATCAAATTATAATTTAATAAATATTTATTTCATAATAGTTTTTGATACTTTTTTTGGATTTTTCTTGATTTTACGTCTAAACTTAATGAATTCTTAAACCATTTCCTTAAAAAAAAAGGAATTTTTGATAAATTTCTTTTTTCTATAGGTAAATCAAATAATTCCTTAGAACTATTTATAAATAAAGCTTCGTTTGTAAATATCTCATACATTACACAGGCCAATGAAAATATATCTGTTGAAACACTTGGTTTAATATTTTTATCAACTAATAATTCAGGAGCAGCATATTTAGGATTAAAAGCTTTAACTTTTGAATATTCTAAAGAAAATTCATCATTAGTTTCTATATTTTGAGAAATACCAAAATCAAAAATTATAGGTTCAAAATTTTTATTAAGTATTATATTACTAGGAGAGATATCTGCATGAACAATATTTTTAGAATGAATATAAGATAAAGTATTTAGTAAAGATTTAAATATTGATTTTTTATCTTTTTTTGTTAAATTGAAGATAGAAACTTCACTTAAAAGTTGTCCTTCAATTTTTTCTAAAACTAAAAAAGGTACTTTCTTTTTCTTATCAATTCCATAATCAAGAACTCTTACAATACTATCCGAATTTAATCTTCTTAAAAAAGAGTATTCTGAAAAAACAAAAGCTGAGATATCTTTCATTTTAAGTAATTCTTTAGTTGGTACTTTTATAACTATATTTGAATCTTTTTTAAAATACTCATTATATATATCAATTCCATCATAAACAATACTTAAATCACTTTTAGCTATTTGATTAAAATAAAAATATCTTTTGTTAAAACTCTTTAAATTTTTAATATTGCTTTTTTCAGATATACTATTTGTTGTAATATCTTTAATTATATTCATTTATGAGCAACCATTATTGCAGTAATATTATCATCAGCAGTTGAAGATAAAACATTAAATTTTAATTTATTAATTCCATTTTCAAGAGATAGCTCTTCCATTGAAGATTTTATAGTTAAACTTGAAATATTATCATATAAACCATCACTGCATAATAAATAAACATCATTAGGATCAACTATAAATCTAGTAACTTCTATATTAAAATCACCAGGTGCAGATATTGCAGAAGTTAAAACTTTTCGATATCCATAAAAATCATCGATTTCAATAGAATGGTCTTTTGTAACTGTACTTAAAACTTCACCTCGTAAATTATAACATCTACTATCCCCAGAGTGAATACAAACTCCTCTATTCCCTTCAATACATAAAAGCATAAGTGTCGTTCCAATTTTAATATTTTTTCCTAACTTATCTACTTTATTTTGTAAGATAGAGTGTATTACTTGTAATTGCTTACTCATTAAAGATATTTTTTCCTCTAATGTTCCTTTTAATTCTAGTTGTTCAAAAATATCTGTAATTAAATGGCTTGCAAAATTTCCTTCATCATGTCCACCCATTCCATCACAAACTATCCATAAACCTTTTTCATCTGAAATATAAAAAGAGTCTTCATTAACCTTACGTATATGCCCAGGATGAGTGAATGCAAAACTTTTAAACATTATAAGCCCTTATTTAGATGAAAGTTTGATAAAGTGCTATGTTTATTTAACATATTTACAACAGCACCTTTAATTAAAAATGAAGAACTATAATCTTCATAACTATATTTATAAATAGCCTCATTTCTAGTTTTTGATACAACAGTAAAATCATCTATTAATTTAAATAAAGCCCATTCATTATCAATATATTTTTGAGTAACAAGGCTATTATTTAAATCAAACAACTTAAATTTAACAATATTATTTAAATTTTGAGAAGGCCAAACTATTTTTTTATTTAATATTGGTCCATGTTCATAATACAAAGTATTATCGTCAAATACTAAATATACTGTTGCCAAGTTACTACTTAAATCATAAGGTTTTATTAAAGCATCAAAGCCTAGTGTGCCATTATTTCTAAAAAATACATTTCTGATTTTATAAGATTTTATAATTGACTGAATTATACTTCTATCTATGTTTACAATACTTCCATCTAGATTTTTATATCTATATGTTAAAGTATTATTATTTATAGATACAAATGAAGATAAATAGTTTTTATAGAAACTATCTAAAATTCCATTTTTTCTAAAGAAATCGCTAAAGTCATCAAGTTTAACAAAGTTATTTGACTCATTTTTTTTCAGAGGATACTTATTTTCTAATCTATTTGTATAATATGTATAAACTTCTTCTAAATATCTTTTATTTAAATAAGTTTTACTATTAGCAAGAATATATTTCCAATTACTTTTTTGAACAGATTTATACCATTTTTTAACATATAAGGGTAAAGAGTTTAAAGAAGTAACAATAGGTTTAATTCTTCCATTTACCCTATCAGTTACAATCTTAAAAGAATCATATTCAGGAGAAACAGCTCCTTGAATAGCTGTCATTATTTGATAAATATGATTTATACTATTGTTAGCTTCTTTTAAAACAACTGTAGGTTGTTCATTTTTATCTACTAAATCATTATAAGGTTTAAAAAAAGTTCTTAGATTTTTAATACTTGTATTATCAACTAACTTATCTGAACTATTAAGTGCTTTTTTAGTAACTGTTTTAGCTATTTGTCCTGTTACTACTTTATTAACAACTGTATTAGTAGTATTACTATTTGAGTTCATTTTAAGCTCCTCTGAGGGAGTATATAACTCTGTATTCTCTTTTAAGGCCTTTAAAACAGCAATAATTGGTGAATTTGATGAGCTTAAAAGTGCTAATTGATTATTTAAACCTAAAATTCTTTTATATGTTGATATATTAAGTCTTGATAAAGCATTATTCCAATAGTTTTTATAATCAGCAAAATAAAATGCTAATATTCTTTTATAATATTCATTTATCTCTACTACATTTAAATCTGTTCGTTCACCTATTACCCAATTGTTAAGTAAAATATTACTTGTTAAATTTCTTCCTTCTTGAATCATAATCTTATAACCTTTTTTTGTATATAAGGCTGGAATCACATAATTTGTGTTATTAAAAGAAGATATATTATTTCCTAAAACTTGTGCAAAAGTAAAATCTTTCAAATTCATTTTTGCTATATTATTTTTTATTCCTTTATAAGTCAACTGTTCTGAACCATATTTAACTAATCTTTTTCTAGCCATTTTCAAAGTAGTTAAATCTATCTTATATGAATTGAAACCTAAACTTAAAAGATTTGACCAATGTTTATTTAATTTAGCTTGTACTTTTGGCATATTTGGATACTTTTTATTCCAATATATAGACATATATTCTTTTAAGAAATTTATATTTTCATTTCTTCTTTTTATATCTTTTAATAAAATATAAGCTTTTGTATTATCCCATGTTTTATCAAAATCTTTTAACTCATGGTTTATATTTTTTTGTATAAAATGCTCAATTCTAGGAAGAAGTAGTTTTACTAAGTCAGTATGATACTGCTTTAAAAGTTTACTATTTCTCTCTTCTACTTTATAAAATAGTATGTTCCAAAAACTATCTGATGTATTTTTTAAATTATAATTTTTAATATCATCAAGTTTATTTAAAACTTCTAAAATATCTTCAAAATTATCAGAAGGTACAATTTTATCTTTTTCTTTTAAATAATATTCATAATTTTTTTCTAACTTATGAAGTAAATTATTATGATTAATAAAATCCTTTACAATAAAAAAACTGAAAAATGCTACAAAAAATAATGATAAACCATAAGTAATGTACTGATTTTTTTTGATTTTTCTTTCATATTTTTCATCCATTTTTATCATATCTGATTCAGGAAATATAATATCAGTTAAAAGTTTTTTTATAAATAAACCTTTTGTATTATGTCTTGAAGTACTTAGTGTTTCTGGACTTATTAAAGCATGAGGGTTATTCTCTCCTGGAATACTTGTAAAATAAACTCCTCTTAATAATAATGGTTTTCTATATCTTGTTTGAGAAAAACACATATCAACAAATAAATTAACTCTTTCAAATAGATTAGAAAAGTTTTCACAAAAAGAGAATATTCTAGCTCTATTTTGAGGTTCCCACTCAAAATGTATTTTTTCTAAAACTGAACTATTTAATCTTTTTAATAAATCTTCTAAATGAGGTTTTATTACATTTGTATCAATATTCTCATTTTCACTATCAAAAGTGATTCCTAGAATTTCATTTTTTTCTTCTTCTGATAATGATGAAAAGTATTCATTAAAACCTTCAATCTTATCACTTTTTGTAATAATCAAATATATGGGAATACTTGACATAAAAGCAACAGATAATTCATCAAATCTATCTCTTAAATCTTTTGCATAAACTTCTAATTCTTTTTCTGTTTTATTAAAGATAGTTTCTACACTAATAGGTAATATTATCCCATTAATAGGTCTTCTCCATCTTTTTTTTACAAAAATTTTCAAGAACTCTTTCCATATTATATTATCTTCTGGGTTCTGCTTTTGTTCAACATAATTTCCAGGGATATCAATAAAAACAGAATGTTCTGCAAAATACCATTGAAAAGAACTCGTGTTTTTTTCTTCAATTATTTGATTTTCATTGTAATCTATATTTAAAGGAAAGCTCAATCCAGATGATTCTAAAAGTGTAGTTTTTCCTTCATTAGTATTTCCTAATAATAAATACCAAGGTAACTCATATTTTGCTTTTCTTCTACTTTTATATAAAGATGACTTTTTAATAATCTTAATAGCTTCATTAAAACTACTTTTTAACTCTTTAAGTTTTAGTTTTACAACTTTTTCATGTTCTTTTTTTAACTCATATTGTTCTTTTTTTTCTTTTAAAGACTCTTGGGTTTCTTCTTTTTTTAATAAGATTGTTAATAAAACTATAATAATACTTCCAAAAAATATACTAAAAGCAATAAGTAATCTAAAATTTAAATCTTTAAAAGAATCGAAAAGATATGGTGTTGCAAAAATTATAAACAAAGAACTTAAAGTTGCAATTAAAAGTATCCAAAATGTAACTGTCTTAAAAATACTTTTTTTCATTTACTTCTCTACCTCTAAACTATTCTTCTCAATTTTTTTATTTTCTATCATTTCTATAAATTTACTATTATGTTCATTTAAAGTAAATGTTAAAATTCCATACACACTAAAAACCAAAAGTAAAACTCCTAAAAATAAAATTGGATATGATATTTTATTAAATAATCTAAATTTATTTTTTGAAGCTTCTTGTTTTATAAAGAAAGGAAAAGGATCTCTACCTTGAACAATTTTTATCTGCCTAAATAAACTGTCTTTCACATTATTTAGTTCAATTTGACCTCTATTTATTACTCTATATTTACCTTCAAAACCCAAAGCAATACATATATACATTAGTTCTAAAATATGAATATACTTAGCAGGTGTTTTCAAAAACTTATCTAATAAATGGAAAAAGTTTTCTCCACCATAAGTTTCTTTATGGAAAATACGTAAAACACTATTATTTGACCAATTGTTATTTGATCCTAAACTACTACTATTCATAAACTCATCAACTACAGTACATAAAATATATCTTGTAACTAACATTTCAGTATTTTCAATACCTAACTTTAAAGCATTTTCATCAAATAAGTTTATTTTTGCTATTAATTCATTTCTTACCTCATCAGCATTTAAATCTTCACTAGATTCCAAAATATCAAGTGTGTACTTAAATAAATGAGAAGAAGCACTCAAAAAAGGATTAAAACTTATTTCATAATCATTCATTCTAGTATAAGCTTTGTTTCTTTTAAAAGTACTACTTTGTCTATCAAAATTATCATAAGGACTAACATCAACTTGATTAAAATTAGTTAATGTATTCTCAGAAGAATCATTGGAAATTAGTATTGTTTTATTACTCATTTTATTTCTCTTTAATCATTTGTAATTGCCCAAATAGAATAATTTATATTCGGTATATCATTTGGTAAATAAAATGCAAAACCAGAAGATTGCAATAGCTCTTTTCTATTCTTTTCTGATAATTCTATACTAAAATATAAATAGTTGACTTTATAAGGAATTTCTTTAGGTGCAGAAGACAAAGTTCTAAGTTTAAAACCAACTAAATGATAATTAACTAAATTTTTAATAGTTTCTATAGTACCTAATTTAAGGCTTGATAATAATGCTTCTCTTATCTTATTCTCTGAAATATCAGCAGAAACAGCAAAAATAAATGTTGAACTTTCTAATAGTTTTTTATCTTTTATAGGAGCAATATATATTCCATATTTTCTTTTTTCAATCTTTAAGGCCACACTATTTTGCTCTAAAACCATAGTTAACATTGATTTCAAATCATCTATAATTTTTAAAAAACTTGAAAACTGCTCTAAATGATTATAAGTTATATACTCAGCAATTCTTCTTTCTTTCTTCATAAAGACTGAAAGTTCTGCAACTAAAGAACTTAACTCTAAAAAAACTTTATCAGGATGAACTCTATCTTGTGTTAAAAAATAATGTAATCTACTTTCTGTTCTATTAAGTAATTGTAGCATTAAATAATTACCAAGTTCTGTTGATTGAAGTCTTGAATCACTTATATTATCAGCAATTACATTAGCTCTATAAGAAATCATACTCAATAACTCTTTAATTTGAGAAAGTAATCTTGTTGAGTTATTTAAGTGTAAATATGTTGGTACAAAATCTTCTTCAAGAGAAACTATTCCACTTGTAGAAATATTACCTATTTTCGCTATTTCAATACTGATAAAACTATCATTTAAATCATCTTCTGTCACTAATTTAAAATTTTGCTGTGCGAGTAAAATATCAGAATTACTTAGTTCTCCTGCATTAGTATTAGGTATATTATTAGCTACTTTTGCAGTATATCTAGTTAATAGCTTTTTTTGATCTTCAAAATGTACACTATCCCCATCTTCAATAAAGATGGGTAAAGCTAAATAAATTACCTTATTACTATGTGTATGATTTACATCAAATGTCAATAACTGATTTTTAGAGCTAACATCAAAAAGTGTTCCATCAGGCATTATTCCAGATACATGCTTTATAGATATTTTTCCTGTATTTAATAAACTTTCATCAAAAGATAAATTAAATAAACCCCAACTATTTTCTCTTGAATATAAACTTCTAGTCATCAACTCATAATTATAATATCTATCATTTTGCTGAAAATGTTGTGGTCTAATAAATAAACCTTCTCGCCAAACTACTTGATTTTGCATTATTCTACTCTTTCTATACTATATTTATGAATTTCTAACTCACTAAAATTATATGTGTCTTCTTCCAAATTTATGACATGCTTCCATTTATTTTTTATATTTCTAAACTGTCCTACTACACCTAAAAACTTTGCATTATCGTTAAATACTATTTTGTATGTTTGCTTTTGATGAGGAGTAATAACATGTTTTGATTGAGATATTAAATCTCTATTTAAATTTTTTCCAGATTCTTGCATTAATGTCCAATAATCGTACTTCATAAAATTCTCTGCTGATTCCAATTCATAAAAAGTTAACATTAAAGGTGAAGAAACATTATTGATATCTGGATTTAAATCATTTGTTGAATTAACTACTAACTCTAAATGTGTAGGCTTTGAAGAACACCCAACAAGTCCAATGGCAATTATTACTGTAATTACAGTTTTTAATATAAATTTCATTTTATTCCTTTATACTGATGTCAATTTAATTGTATATTCAATATTTTTATATTCATTTGTAAAATCTTTAGCGATTAAATTTATTCCAAAATCAGGTTTTTCATTTAACTCATTAAACATTTCTATATAAGAATCCCACATTTGATACTTTTTAGGGACAAAATTGTTTAAGACTCCAGTTGTTTCAAAATGATGTTCTAAACTCTTAGGAGAAAATTTTGTCACTGCAATATTTATCAAATTTTTACTTGCTCTATGTAAAGCAACATTATGTATATTTAATTCATTAAATGATTTTTTCACTGCTTCTGATAGTTTTATACTATTATTAGATACTTCATTTAATATACTCAAAGAGTACTGTCCCATTCTTATTGGATTATTATCTTTAACAGTAGTATTTTTATCATCTATTAATAAATCTTTTTTTATTTTATCTTTTGTTTCAAGAGAATCTTTTAAGCCATCTAAAGAGTTAATAACTATATTTGCTATTTCATTTAGTCTCTTATCTCTTTCTTCATTATTTAAGTTACTAAATTTAATTCCTAACTTTTCTTCTAAAACACATAAAGCAGAGTTTTCACCTGTAAAATCTGCTTCTTGAATAATATTTTTTTCTTCTATTACCTTTGTTTCTATATCATTATCTTTACTATTATCTACGGGAGATAAAGACTCTTGGATTATCCTATCTTCTACTTTTTCTACTTTTTTTTCTTCAAAAGTTGGAATAACAATATGTTCATGTTTTAATTCATTAGTAACTGATTCAATATTATGAGCATTGTCAAAATTTAAAGGTTCTTTCTCAAAATCATATAAATCATCAATATGTTCTACTGTATTATCTTCTTCAAATATATTCAATACATTATTGTCATAATTTATTTCTTCTTCAACCATAAAAGAATTACTCATTACAGATTCATCATCAAGTAGAAAATCATCGGGTATTAATTCATTTGATATTTTTTTACTACTTATTTGATTTAAAGGCACACTATTTTCAGGTTTGTAGCTTAAAATATCATCTTGACTATAGTCATTGTCCATAAACCTAGCTTGAATTTCATATTCACCTATAATAAAAATATCAGTAGAATTTATCTTTATAGACATATTCTTAGGTAATTTTCTATATGGATGTTTTAAAGAAGTACCATTTGTACTTATATCTTTAATAAAATACATACCATCTTTATATTCGATTTCAACATGAGTATTTGAAATATAACTCTTTGAATCAGGTAATTGCCAATTTGCTTCTTCTGATCTTCCTATAATTCCACTAGTCTTATTAAAATGATAATTTTTTTTAGAAGGGAACTCCCTTCCCGTTTTAATAATATCAAATATTAATTTCATTGAACTAATTCTTTTTTAATGATTCTATTTCAGGTTTTGCTTGATACAAAGGCTTATACTCTTCATGAAAACTTGCACAAGCATTAAAAAATAAAACTACAAATAATAAACTTATTACATTTCTAAATCTCTTCATAAATACTTCCTTTATTTATTTTCAATAATTAATTCGTCATTTTTATTTATAGAAACTACTAGTTTTGATAATTTTTTATTCTCTAAACTTGCATTTAAAATGTATTTTGAAAGTTTTGGCATTATGTTATTATTTATAATCAAATCTATATTTCTAGCACCAGTATCAACTGTATTACTTAAAGACACTATATAATCTAGTAATTTTTCTTCTACTTTTAAATGAATATCTTTTTTTAATAACTGTTTTTCAATAGTTTTTAACTTAAGCTTTGTAATATCTTTTAAAGCTTCATTTTTTAAATTAAAGTAAGGAATTACATTCATCCTACCTAATAAAGCTGGTTGTAAATAAGAAGATAAAATAGGAGTAATTTCTTTAGTAATTTCATCCATAGTTATATTTTCATTATTAATACATAGTTTTGTAATTTGTTCAGTCGCAAGATTTGAAGTCATTATTATTACTGTATTTTTAAAATCAATTACTCTTCCTTCTCCATCATTAGCAATACCTTTATCAAAAATCTGATAAAAAAGATTTAATATATCAGGGTGTGCTTTCTCAATTTCATCTAACAATACAACAGAATAAGGTTTAATTCTTACAGGATCAGTTAATTGTCCACCTTCACCATATCCAACATATCCAGGAGGAGATCCAATCAATCTTGAGACTGTATGTTTTTCTTGAAACTCAGTCATATTAATTGTTGTAATAAATCTCTCGCCACCATACATTAAATCTGCAATAGCTCTTGCTGTTTCTGTTTTTCCAACACCACTTGGACCAACAAGTAAAAATACACCTGCAGGAGACTCTTCATTTTTTAGCCCTGAAATTGATATTTGTAAAAATGTATTTAAATAAGAGATTGGTTCATCTTGACCAATAACTCTTTCTTTCATTTTATTTTCAAGTTCCATTACAGTTTTTATTTGCTCTTGAACCATACTACCTAAAGGAATTCCAGTCCAAGAAGAGATAACTTCTGCAACTTGATCTTTAGTAACATTTTTATAAATATAACTAATATCTCTCTGAAGTTCTTTTAACTCTTTATTTAAACTTTTTACTTCATCCTTATCTACTGATTCTTCAAGTTTTAATAATAACTCTTTTTGATTTTGCCAAATGTTTTCAATTTTTGATTTAGTAATTTCTAATTCTCTAATATCTTCTTGTAAAATTAAAATTTTTTCTTTATAGTCATTTACATAATTATCACTATCTCTACTTAAAGAATCAATTTCTCTTTGCTTTTCTATAATTTTTGTATTAATTTTTTGTAAATCATAAGGAAGATTTGTTTTACTAATTTTTACATTTGCACAAGCAGTATCTAAAACATCAATAGCTTTATCAGGCAATTGTCTACCTGTTATATATCTAGCAGATAAAACAGCTGCTGCTTTTAGAGCTTCATCTTCAATATATACATTATGAACATCTTCATACTTTGATGCAATACCTCTTAAAATAGTAATTGCTTCTTCAACAGAAGGTTCTAATAAATTAATTTTTTGAAATCTTCTTGATAAAGCTGGATCCTTTTCAAAATATTTTCTATACTCCAACCATGTAGTAGCAGCAATAGTTCTCAACTCTCCTCTAGCTAAGGCTGGTTTTAATAGATTTGCAGCATCTGATCCACCTTCATTTCCCCCTGCTCCTATTAAAGTATGTGCCTCATCTATAAATAGTATAATAAATTGCGTTTTTGATTGTATTTGTTTTATTACAGCTTGTAATCTTCTTTCAAATTCACCCTTTACACTAGCTCCTGCTTGTAAAGCACCAATGTCAAGAGATAATATTTTAGCTTCATATAATTCAATAGGTACTTCTTTTTGAATTATTTTAAGAGCTAAGCCCTCTACAACAGCCGTCTTACCTACACCAGCTTCTCCAACCATAATAGGATTATTTTTTCTTCTTCTAAGTAAAATATCAACTGCTTGTTTTATTTCATCATCTCTACAAAGAACAGGATCAATCTTACCTTCTTTTGCTAGTTGTGTTAAATCTGTCGTATATTTATCTAATTCTAAATTATCTTTATCTAGTACTTTATTTGAAGAATTTAATGATGATATTTTATTTATCATTTCTTTATTTAAACCAATTATCAAATCTTTTGCTTCTTTAAAATCTATTTTATTTAATTCTTTAAAATAAGAAGTATTTGAGTATTTAATAGAATTATCAAATAAAGATAATACTAATGCTGATTCAGTTATTTCATCTTGTGATAAAGAAACTTTTGCAGTTAGAAAAGAATCTTCAAGCCACTTAACTAATAACTTTGAGAATATAGGATTTGTACTTTCTGTTGTTGACATTTTTGCACCTGCTTGAATAGCATTAAAAACTTCTTGAGAATCAATTTTATAATGCTCTAATACAAGGTTGAAAATACTTGAACTATTTTCAAGCATTTTATACAAAATATCTTCTATTATTATCTCATCTCCACCTCTTTGAATACATCTTTGAGCTGCTTGTTCTAAATACTTTTTCGTATTTATATCTAAAGAGTTAATTAAATCTTTTAATTCTAATTTCATCGCTAACCTTTTTGTGCTAAAATAATTTTTTCATCATAATTTGAGTCACCAATCCAACAATTAATACCCAAATATTTTCTATTGTTTTCATCCAAAGAAAAAATATCTTTTTCTTCTTTTTTTATATCTAAACATATCTCATGTTCTAAATGTTCATTTAAAACAAAAGATACCAATTCTTTTACTTGATCTGTTTTTTTACTTAATAAACTATATTCATATAAATCTTTTGCCTTTGCATTTTTTAATAAGATTTGAAACTTAGTATTTTTACTAATTATCTCTTCTCCTATTAAAAAATCTTTTCCCAAAGACATATTAACCTCTCCTAATACAGAATTTTGCCAAGCTGGAATTTCATATTTAGTAGGAATACACTCAACAATATCAATATCTTCATAATTTAAATATTGTTTTAGTATTGCTTTTAAAGACCCCGAAGACTTTTGTTTCATACTTAGTAATCCAATATAAGGTATAAGCTTTTGTAAATTTAAACTATTTGTTTTACTTTTAGAATATAAACCTAGTAAAGACAATATATATTTAGAAAACCTATCATTTAAATCTTGTCTATACTGAATGTAATATCTGTGTTTTTCCCAAATAGGATAAATGAATTTTTGTAAGTGATGATTAAATAGATTTAAAAAATCATATAAAATCATATCTGAATCTATGCTATCTAAAACCATTTCACTTAAATGACTAGGCATAGGAGAAGAGCTTCCAAAAATTCCTAAAAAGTTCAAGGTTATTTCTGCTTTTACTTTATTATCATATTCTAAAAAGTTTATATTATGAATTTCTGAACGTTGAAAAGATAAACTTGTATTTGATTTAAATACAATATTTTCATATAAATCTTCAAACTTCTCATTTGGATAAAACTTTTTTAAATATAAACAAGTAATCCTTATTCCCTGAGGTAATGTTATTTGCTTAATAGTTTCATTAATTTTTTTATTAATAATTTCTAACTGCATTTTTATCACACTTTAAATAAGCTCTATAGAACCCATTTTAGGTTTCCACATAAATAGTTCTTCATTTTGAATATCTACAGACAATTTATGGAAAGAATTAATATTACTATAAAGTGCAAAAAATTCATTTAGAACTGAACAAAAAAGATATGCTTCCCCTAAACAAGAAAACTTAGTAGGATCAATTTCTAGTTTTACGTGCATTCCTCTAATAGGAAAACCTTTATCAATCATTTCTGTTGTTTCATAACTTATACTTTCAATACCTTTTAGAATCATAGAAGTTTTATCTCTTTGTTTTACATCATAAGCACCAAAAAAATCATAAGTTTCTAAAATTGTTCTAAATGTTTTAATATCATTTAAAGACAAGTAATTTAAAGACATATTAGAAATTATTCTCCATAAAAAATCTCCTGATATAGGAGGAGGATAACTAACAGTAGGTATAGTAATATTTCTAAAACTTAAAGTACCAGTATTTGATAAAGTATTTGAGATACAAATATCTCCAAGAAAAAGTGAACTAGGGATATCTTTATTTGTACATAATATTTTTACAGAAACCGTACTATTTATAGTAGAAATTGTATCTTCTGTATCAATAGCACTTGAAAATCTTAAATAAGTATTTGTTCGTTCTCCATCATTAGAAAGTTTTGTTCTTGCTGAATAATATTCATTATCATCATCAAGGTGTTCAAAAGACTCAAAAGGAAGATAATTTCTATAAGCATTTTTTCTTGATATCCATCCTCTTACTTGCTCTATTGAAAAAACTTCACTATGATTTTTATCCAAGTCTGCTGGTAAAACAAGGAATTCTGAATACTCTAAATTTTTCCTAATTGGTACAGAATCTTCTTCAAATAAATTTACAATAGGTGTGCAATATAATGATAGGTTTTCTTTTGTTGGTTGTTGATTTGATTTAGACATTTTTTTAGAAAAATTAATTTTAATTGTAAAACTATTACTTTTAGATAAAACTTCACTATCTAAAGAAGAAATCTTATTTAAATTTAAAATATCAACAAATAAAAATTTATCTTTAAAACAAAAAAAATCTTGTAATAATTTATAACCATCAAAAATACTTAAAGGTTGTGGAAGCATAGATTCAGAAGAATCAAAACCAATAGATTTTATTGAATTTTTTGGAATATTTAAATTAGATATTTTTCTTTTATTTTCATCATTTATTATAATTTCAATACTTTCAATAAACCTAGTAAGATATAAATATAAATCTTGTGAAACAAATTTTGAACCACTTAAATATATTCTAAGATTATTGAAAATCAAATCATTTAAATTTCCAGAAGCAGTCATTTTCATATTTAATTCTAAAGTACTTTTTTTACCATGAACATAATAATTTACAGTATTTAAGTCAAAAGGCATAACTAAAGTATCATATACTGTTTTAAATTTACACTGAATAGCATCTGGTTTAATTTTACTTAAAACTTCTGTATCTTTTTTTACATAAGTGTTTGTAGTAGAATCATTTACAGAATCAAATTGAATAATACTAAAAGATGGCATTGGTCTTGTGTAATTTGGCCAAAGTAACTCAACAAGAGTATGGGCAACTTCTGGAAGTTCTTGATCCAACCTTTGCTGAAGTCTTCCTGTTAAAAAAGAAAATCCTTCTAGTAGTCTTTCAACGTCAGGATCTTGCCCTTCCTTTGATAAATAAGAAGATAATCCAGGATTTTTTTTTGAAAATGCTGAACCATCTCTTCTTAAAGCTATTAATTCTTTTTTATAATAATCATTAAATATCATCTGAATATATTTTCACTTTTCCATTTTTTAATAAATCTGCTTTAAAATGTATTTTTTTGCTTTTACCATCAACTATCAAATATCCTTCAATAAAAATATTCATTTGATTAATAGTTAACTTTTCCCGTGATACTGCAATTTTTGTTTTATAAAGTCTTGGTTCATACTTCTTAATACTTAATTCACAAAAGTACTCTATTTTCTCAATAGAGTCTTTCATATTTAAACTTATATTATTTAAATCAGGTCTTCCATAATCAGAGGCAATTTCACAACTACCTGCATTTGTTGAAAAAATACGAGACAAGTTATTTGCTACTGAACTATAAATAGCTTCTTCGTTTGTCTCATATTGTTTATAATCAAAATCAGAATTTAATCTCTCAAATAAACTACCTTTAAATTTTTTCATTATTCTTTATCTAATTTACCTACTAAAGATAATTCAAAACTTGCACCCATATATTTAAAATGAGGTCTTAATGAAATTCTAACTTTATACCAACCTGGATCATTATCAATATTTTCAACTTCTATAGAAATTCCTTTAAAAGGCTTTTTACTTCTAATCTCTGCACTTGGATTTTCTTGATTTGCAACATATTGCTTAGCCCATTTATTTAATTCTCTTTCTAAATCTGCTCTTTCTCTCCAAGAACCAATGTGTTCTCTTTGAAGTACTTTGATATAGTGAGACATTCTTGTTATTGCAAATAAATATGGTAATTGAGTACCTAATTTATAATTTAATGCTGCTTCATTTCCCTCTGGTGTATCAGGGAAGATTTTAGGAAGTTGAGTTGAACTTGCTGCAAAAAAAGCAGCAGAGTTACTACCCTTTCTCATAATTAAAGGAATAAACCCTTGCTCTGATAACTCATACTCTCTTCTATCAGAAACTAAAACTTCTGTTGGTATTTTCATTTCAATATCACCCATACTCTCAAAAGTATGTACAGGTAAATCTCTAACTTCTCCACCTGATTTAGGTCCAATGATATTAGTACACCATCTATAATTTGCAAAACTATCTGTTAATTTACTAGCAAATGCATAAACTGTATTTCCCCATAAGTAATCTTCATGACTTTTTGATACATTTTCTTTGTATACAAAATTAGAAATAGGATTATCTTCTGGATCATAAGGTGCTCTAAGTAAAAACCTTGGTAATGTTAAACCTACATACTTAGAATCTTCATTTTGTCTAAAACCTCTCCATGCTGCAAATTGTGGTGAACTCATTACATCTTCAATATCTTTTAAATCAGGAAGTCCTTCAAAACTATCTAAACCAAAAAACTTAGGGCCTGCAGCTGAAATAAAAGGTGCATGTGCCATTGCTGCAATTGAAGATACTTTATTCAAAAACTTAATATCAACATTTGAAGGAGAAAGCTCATAATCAGCTAAAATTGTACCTACAGGTTCTCCTCCAAATTGACCATAACCACTTGTATATATGTGCTTATAAAGTCCTGTTTGAGTAATATCTAAACTATCTTCAAAATCTTCTATTAATTCTTCTTTGGAAACATTTATAATTTCCATTTGAATATTTTGTCTAAAGTCTGTTCTTTCAACTAACATTGAAAGACCTTTCCATTTTGATTCTAAAGATTGAAAATCTTTATGATGTAAAATTTCATCCATTTGTTCAGAAATTTTATCATCAATCTCTGCAATCATTTTATCAATAATTGATTTATTAACTTTTTCATCTTCACTATCTGATTTAATCAATTCTTCAATTAATGCTCCAACACCAGTTTTAACAACATCATACGTTTCATCTTCATGAGTTAATTTTGTTTGAGCTACAATACTATCTAATAGAGTTGCTTCAACACTAGCAGAATTTTGAGCTAAATTTTGTTCAGTCGACATAAGTTTCCTTTTCTGATTATTCTTTTGAGTTTAAGTTAAGCTCAGACATTAACTTATCTCTTTCTTCTTTACTAGAAATTGCACTTTCTATTGCTTTTCTAAAGGCAGGTACATTTCCTAATGGACCTTTTAAAGCCATTAACGATTGTCTTAACTGCATTAAAACTTTCATTTCTGGAACATTTTCAACGATTTTTTCAGGTGAAAAATCTTTAACACTATTAATTTTTAAGTCTACATTTAAAGATGCATTTTCATCTTCAACCAATTTATTATCTACATTAAAAGTTACAGACAAGTTTTGAGCTTTTAAAACATCATTAAAATTAGACTTATCAATTTTAATAGCTTTTTTTTCCTCTACTGGCACTTTTTCTTCATTTGGATTATATTCACCTAATAAAGTCATTTTATATGGAATTTCTACATCTTCTGTAGCATCCCCTATTGCTGGCTTATAGGTAACATTAATTCTTTCTTTTGGTGACTCTGATTGTTTGTTCATTTTTTCTCCTAATTTAAATTTATTTCAAAAGCACTATTAATATCAGTTTTACAAAGTTTCTTATATATCAACTCTAATTTTTCATAAGGAATATCAACACTTGAGTAAGAATTTAAAATCAATGTATAAACTTTTGATGAAAGATTGGGATTCCATTCATCAAGATTAAATTTTTCGATATCTTCTTGTAGTTCTTCAAGTAATGCTAAGCCTATATCTTTTTTATCAAAGTCTACAGCAAGTTGAGCATGGGCTAATCTCCAATTAAACCTATCTTCTGTTATAGTTGCTTTATTATAGTTTTGTAGCATTTTGTCCATAGCCTCTTTTAATTTATCATTATTGGCTAATTCAAAGATTTTTTCTAACTCTTTTTCTTTTTCATCACTAGAACTATCTTCTTTTTTTTCTTCAATATTAGAACTACATAATTCATCCATTATCCATTTTTTTGTCTTATTAGAACAAAAAGGAGTATTGTCATTAAAATAAAAATCTAAAATACCTTCATTTATTTTTACAAAACTAACTAAAGAATTTTTAACTTCATTTGCATTTCTTGTAGAATTTATCTTTGTATAAATATCATAAGCAATGAAATGACCATCTAACCAGAAAGGACAAACTTCAATAATTTCTTCCAATAAAGATATTGCAAACTTATAATTTTCTTCTTTTATTAATTCATTTAACTCATCAATTTCTAGTTCAGAAGGAGGATATAAAAAAGTTTTTTTTCCTTCTGCATAAGGTAATTCATCAATCTCAAACCAAGATAAAAATCTAGCAATTCTTAATGCTCTAATATCTTTAATATCAATTTCTCTATAATGCTTTCCAAGTAAAGATAAACTCTTTTTTATATCAATTAATAATTTTTTAAAATCTGTTTCTTTTGAAATATTTGCATTAAATAACTCTTCTTTATTAGAACTAGATTGATTAATTTCTTGTTTTTTTTCAACTTCACTTTCAACAATATTTTGTTTTTCTATATTTTCTTTTTCGATTCGTAAAAGTTCTTCTTCATGAAAAGGTTTTAAAAATTCTATTATTTTTTTAAATTTTATTTTGTCACTATCTAATAATTTATTTAACTCTATTTTTAACTTATTAAACAAATCAAAAAGTAGAACATAATTAATTGATTTTTTTTTATTTTCTTCACTTAATAGTTCTTTTGTTAGTTGCTCTTCTAACCAAAAAAGGATATTAGCTTTACCTTTAAGAGACTTAGGAAACAATGCAATTCCAAACTTCTGAATAAATTGTAAATACACAGGTAAATTGAGTTCTAAAGCTTCCCAATAATGTTCTTTCCAAGCCGAAAAAATCCACCATGAAGCTAATTTTAAATCTTTTGTTTCATTTTCAAGTAATGATAATGTTTCATTATAAACATATTTCCAATCTGTAGAATCTTGAGTTACACTAAACTCTTTATCTATTTCTTGTTCAATAAGTAAATAAATATCTTCATATTTGTAATCTTTTCCACATATTTCAGAAGATGAAAACTCATTTAAAATCAAATTATTCAAACTTATAAGGCCTTCCATTATTTTTTAATGTCGAATTCTAACTAATAAATTCTTTAAAAATACTTTAGAATAAATTATTTTATTTTTTATTTGTTTAGAGTATTTATTCTTTTTAATATTGGTATAAATTATTTTATTTGCTTAAATAAATATTATTTTTGTTATTTGTTTATATAATGAAGCTATTTTAGTAGTAAAGAAATCAGTTTAAAAAAAAGGATTGAAAGTTAGATGTGATTATTTATTTAAATAAATTAAAAATAATTTAGTTAAAATTTTTTAATTGTATAAAAAAGGAAAGGCATAAAAGTCTTTCTTTTTTTATTTACGATAAGATTTAGTTTTTTACTTTTTTAAATTTTTCAAGTTCTTCTTCAATAGAAGGTACTCTCATAAAATGTTCGCCAATTAAAAAAGCATCAGCTCCTATTTCACTTAATCTATTAATTGTCTCTGTATTTGAAACTCCTGATTCTGCAACAATAATTTTGCCATTTGGTATCATAGGAATTAATTTATCACAAAGTTCCATATCCATTTCAAAAGTTTCTAAATTTCTATGGTTAATACCTATTATATTAGCTCCACATTTCATAGCTTTTGTTAAATCTTCTTTATCATGAATCTCTACTAATACTTCTAAACCTAAATGTAAAGCATAATCATAAAGTTCTTTTAACTCTTTAGTTCCTAAAGATTTAGCAATTAACAAAATAAAATCAGCCCCATATACCAAAGCTTCAACAATTTGATATTTGTCTAAAATAAAATCTTTTCTTAAAAGTGGTGTTGGAACATATCTTCTAATTTGAGTTAAATATTCTAAATTACCTTGAAAATAATGTGGTTCAGTTAAAACTGAAATTGCATTAGCTCCACTATTACTATAAGCTTGAGCAATACAAAGAGGATCAAAATCTTCTTTAATAATACCTTTTGAAGGACTTGCTTTTTTAACCTCAGCAATTATTCTAATTGGTTCTTCTTTAGTTGCAGTTAAATAAGGTTTAACATCTCTTGGCGTAAAAGGATTAGAAGAAAGACTTCTACCTAATAAATCTAATGGTAAATCTTTCTTTCTTTTCTCTAAATCAACTCTTGTTCTTTCATTTATTTCATCTAAAATCACTTAATACACTCCTTAATTTTTTCCCAGTGAAATTTTATTTCTTTTTCTTCTAAACCTGATTTATCAACAACTTTTTTCATTTGTTTATAAGCATTATTACAATTATTTAACTTATACTCACCCCATGCTAAAGTATCAATATAAGCTATATTATCAGGTTCTTTTTCTAAAGCTTTATTAACTAATAATATTCCTTTTTTAATATCTTTGTCATAATCAATTAATAAATAAGCTAAATAGTTCTGATAAACAGGATTATTTACTTTTTCTAATGCTTTTGAAAACTTTTTTATTACTGATTCTAATACTGACAATTTATCTTTTGCTAACTCAAATTCTAAAATGGCAATTTGAGCTAAATAATCATAATTATTAGTATTTGAATACAATTTATTTAATACTTCTAGTGCTTTATGAGGTTTATTAGTAAGCCTATATAAAGCAAGTAAAACTTGTGGTTCTTTTTCATTTTTTTCAAAAAATTCGACTGCTTCATTAGAATCTTTTTTTGTTAAATATTTTAAAAGTAAAATTTTAATTCTTTTTAAAAGTTCTTTGTTTTTATTTTTAAAATACATTTTTTTAAGTAAAGATATTGCTTTATCATTACTTTTTTGTACTTCATAAAAAGATAAAAGTTGAATAGCAATTCCATAATTTGAATCATTGTTTTTTAAATACTCTTCAAGTAAATTTATTGTTTCTTTTTCTTTTTTTAAATAAAAGAAATCTATATTACTTAAAGATAAAAGAGTCCTAGAGTTTTTATTTAATAAATATGCTTTATGAAAACTATTTGAAGCTTTTTTATACTCTTTTTTTTGTAAGTAAATTGTCGCTAATAATTCAAGATTTACATCTTTATAAAACTTATTTACTAAATTTTCTGCATGATAAATTGAAGAATCGTACTCTTTTAATTTAAATAAACTTAAAATATATAACCTAAGAATTTGTTCTTCTTCTTTTATCCCCTCTATTATGTTTTCTTTAGCATATTTCTTTATTGTATTAAAATCATTCATTATAAAGTTTAAAGATAAAAACTTAACTAAATATTCATATTTATTAGTTTTAGAAAAAAGATTATAATAAGTATTTCTTGCTACATCAAATTTTTTTTGTTGTTCATTTTCTAATGCATATATAATGTATTGGTCTTCCAATATAAACTTTTTATGTTTAACAGTAATATAGTTTGGATTATCTTTTATTTTAATATCTAAATTCTTTGTTTGAGCAGAACATCCTAATAAGGTAAATGCTAAAACAAAAGAAGTTAGATATTTTTTACTGCCGGGCACTCTTTAAAAACCTCTTCTTTATTTTCTTTAAAATAATCCCAAAAAGGGAATGTTCTACATTGAGTAGGTCTAGCTTCATAAATACTACATTGTTTTTTATTTAAATCAAAAAACACACATGCATAATTATCTTTTTCTAATTGTATCTCTTTTATGCTGTATTTATATCCTATTTTAAGTAAAAACTTTTGTCCTACATCTTCAATACTTATATTTAAATGTTTAGCTAATTTTTCTATTTCTGTTTTATTAATCCAAATATAACCACTTTCACCAATACAGCATTTACCACCACATGTATCACATCCACTAGGATTAAAAGAATAATCAAAATTTTCTTTTTTTAAAATATTACTCATAATCAGCCTTTATACTATGTGTTGAAGATTTTTCATAAATACCTTTTACTTCTTTTGTAAATTCATTCTCATCAAAGACAAATAAAGGTGACATAATTTTAGTCAATGATTTTGAATTTTTTCGTGCATACACTAAAATTAATGTTGCTTCTTTTTGTTTTTTTGGATGAACAAATTGTAAACTTTCAACATTTAATTTGTATTTATTTAATGTAATTAGTATCTCGTTAATCTGTTTCACATCGTAACAAAAAAAGAACTGTCCTGAATCTTTTAATATTGAAGAAACTTTTGAAATAAAAGAATCTAATGGCATTGAATCATTATATCTAGCAATTTTTATATTTTTATTCTCACTTTTTATTACATTTGAATGATAAAAAGGAGGGTTTGAAACACAAATATCAAACTTCTTATCAAAATCTATTTCTAAAAAAGAACCTTTATACATGTGAGCATCTAAATTATTATTTTGTGCATTTTTTTGTGAGAAGAATTGAAACACATTTTGTATTTCACACTGATGTAAAGAAAGTCTACTATACTCCCTTGAAACAAGTAATCCCAATATTCCACTACCACTACCTATATCAAGTAGTTCACCTTTTACATTTTTAAATTTTGCTAAATTATTACATAAAAAATTATATAAAAAATGTGTATCACTATTATAGCAATAGCCATCTTTAGGTTGATATAAAACCAAATTTGTCCTTTATTATTTTAGTTATTATAGCAAAAGTTTCATATATAAATTTTAAATCTATTTTAACCCTATCTTTTAACGTTAAATTAGCTATTTTAATTAAGGTTAAATATAGTTTTGAAGACACTATTTATACACTTGAAAAATTCGTGTAGCAAAATGTAACAATAGAGAAATTAAGAATTTAAAATACCAGTTTTAATTAATTATTAGATGTTATATAGGTTATCATTCAACAATAATAATTGAAAATTAATCAACTATTGATAAACAAAAAATAATAAGGGGAAATTATGTCTAATATGGAAGCTCCTGCAAACACTCCTGTTTGGGTGAATGAAGATAGATGTAAAGCATGTGATAAGTGTGTTTCTGTTTGTCCAGCTGGTGTTCTTGCTATGAGACAAGAGGTTACTTCAACTTTAGGTTCTATGATTAAAGTTGTTCATCCTGATTCATGTATTGGCTGTACTGACTGTGAACTTGCATGTCCAGATTTTGCTATTTATGTAGCAGATAGAAAAGAGTTTAAATTTGCTAAATTAACAGATGAGGCAAAAGATAGAAAAGAAAGAGTTATTAAAAACAACTATAGAATTTTAGATGAAGATGAGGCGTAAGGATAATTAATGGCAAGAGAACTAATTTCAACAGGTAATGAATTAGCAGCTAAAGCTGCACTTGACTCAGATCTTGAGTTTTTTGGTGGGTACCCTATTACTCCTTCAAGTGAAATAATGCACGTATTATCTTCTGCACTTCCAGCAAGAGGAAAAGCCTGTATTCAAATGGAAGATGAGATTTCTGGTATTTGTACTGCATTAGGTGCAGCAATGTCAGGAAAAAGATCTATGACTGCTTCATCTGGTCCTGGTATTTCATTAAAAGCAGAAAACTTAGGAGTTGGATATATTTCTGAAGTTCCTTTAGTTGTTGTAAATGTTATGAGAGGTGGTCCATCTACTGGTTTACCTACAAGAGTTGCTCAAGGAGATTTACTACAAGCTAAAAATCCTACGCATGGAGATGTAAAATCTATTACATTATGTCCAGGTAACTTAAATGAGTGTTATACAGAAGTTGTAAGAGCATTTAATTTAGCAGATAGATTTATGCAACCTGTATTTGTTTTATTAGACGAAACAATAGGTCACATGAGTGGTAGAGCTACGATTCCTGACTTAGAAGAAGTACAAGCTTCAAAAATTTCAAGAAAAAAATTCGAAGGTGATCCAAAAGAATATAAACCTTATGGAGTTGGACCAGATGAACCAGCTGTATTAAACCCAATGTTTGAAGGATATAGATTCCACTTTACTGGATTACACCATGGACCAACAGGACATCCAACAGAAGATGCAGATACTTGTGATGCTTTAATGAAAAGATTATTTACAAAAGTTGATGCACATACTGATGAATTAGAATTAAATGAAGAGTATATGTTAGAAGATGCAGATATTATGATTATTGCTTATGGTTCAGTATCACTAGGTGTAACTGAAGCTATCAATAGATTAAGAGCTGAAGGTCTAAAAGTAGGTATGTTCAGACCACTTACAATCTGGCCAAGTCCTGCTGAAAGAATTAAAGAACTAATGGGTAAATTTGATAAAGTACTTGTTACTGAATTAAATATGGGTCAATTTGCTGATGAAGTACAAAGAGTTTCAGGAAGATCTGATTTTGATACATTATTTAAAGTAAATGGTAGACCATTATCTCCACTAGAAATTATTGAAAAAGTGAAAGGAATGTAATCATGGCATTTAATTATGATGAATATTTAAGAACAGACAAAATGCCAACACTATGGTGTTGGGGATGTGGTGATGGAGTTATTTTAAAATCTGTAATTAGAGCCATTGAAAAAACTGGTTGGAACATGGATGATGTTTGTGTTGTTTCAGGTATTGGTTGTTCAGGAAGATTCTCTTCTTACATTAACTGTAATACAGTTCACACTACACACGGTAGAACATTAGCTTATGCAACAGGTATTAAATTAGCTAACCCTGAAAAGAAGGTTATTGTAGTTGGTGGTGATGGTGATGGTCTTGCGATTGGTGGTAACCATACAATTCATGCATCAAGAAGAAATATTGATCTTAACTACATTATTATCAATAACTTTATTTATGGATTAACGAACTCTCAAACAAGTCCTACTACACCTCAAGGTATGTGGACAGTTACAATGAGTAGAGGTAATATTGATCCAACATTTGATGCGTGTAAATTAGTTGAAGCAGCTGGTGCGTCATTTGTAGCAAGAGAAACTATGTTAGATCCTAAAAAACTTGAAAGAGTTTTAGTTAAAGGTTTCCAACATACAGGATTCTCATTTATTGAAGTATTCTCTAACTGTCATGTTAACTTAGGAAGAAAAAATAAAATGGCTACAGCAATGGCTAACTTAGAGTGGATTAAATCTATCTCAATTGGAAAAGCTAAGTTTGATAAATTAGAGCCTGAAGAACAAACAGGATTATTCCCTACAGGTATCTTAAAACATGATACTGAAGCACAAGAGTACTGTGAAGCTTATGAAAAAGTAAAAGAAGCTCACAGAACTAAAACAGCAGTACAATTATAAGGAGAAACATCATGGCAGCTAATAGAACTTTAATGAGATTTACAGGAGTTGGTGGACAAGGTGTTCTTCTTGCAGGTGCGATTTTCGCAGCTGCTAAGATTAATGATGGTGGTTATGGTTTAAAAACTGCTACATATACTTCTCAAGTAAGAGGTGGACCAACAGTTGTTGATATCACTTTACAAGATGAAGAAATTTTATACCCTTATGCAAATGAAGGTGAAATTGATTTTATGTTATCAGTTGCAAACGTATCATATAATCAATTCAAAAGTGGTGTTAAACCAGGTGGAACTATTGTAATTGAACCAAACCTAGTAAGACCTAGTGATGAAGATAGAAAAATTTGGAATATTATTGAAATTCCAATTATTACTATTGCTAAAGAAGAAGTTGGTAATGTTATTACTCAATCAGTACTAGCATTAGCAATGGCAAACTACTTTACAGGTGAAACTATTCCAAAAGAAAAGTTAAGAGAAACTATGCTTTCTAAAGTACCTGCAAAAGTACATGATATTAATAATAAAGCTTATGATTTAGGTTATAAGTACGCACAAGAAGCTGAAGCAGCTCAAGCTTCATAATAAAATTTTTATTTTAAATAAAAAAGGGAAGTGATAAATCACTTCCCTTTTTCTATACTTATAATTTTAAATTAATCCATATATTTTTCATAATCTTTTATTTTTTCTTCAAGTCTAAGAGATAAATGAATATTTGAATTTTTTAAGCATGATAAAATTAAATTTGCTTCGTCTAAATACTTTTTTTTCTTTTCATTATTCCAATGTTTAGGAGGCTTTGATAAATTAGTTATTCTATCTGCTAATTTTACCATTTGAACTTCATAAGGTTGATTTAATAACTTTTCTAAACTATTTTGCATTTGTAGTTTTTTCGTTTCTAAAGTTTTATCTTTAGTTAAAGCTTCAACTCCATCAGCAACTTCAGGTGAAAAATCAGTATATAGTTCATCGTAAGTAATATCAGTATCTTCAATTGTATCATGAAGTAATGCACAAATTATTGCTAAATTTGATTTTTCTTCATCAAGTCCTGATTTTTCACAAGCGTGTATCACTTCCATAGCTACACTTGTAACATGTGTTACATAAGGATAGCCTTTTGGAGTTTTTTGTTCACCATGTGCTTTTGCGGCATAATTAAGTGCCTTTAAATAAATTTCTTGAGAAAACATACATTATTCCTTTTCTTTTTTTGTTTTATCTTTTTGTTTTACTTTTGAACTTTTAGAAAAGTTTATCAACTCTTCACTTGAAATATCTTTATCTTTTAAATTCTTAATACACTCTTCTAAAATATATGTTGTAGCTAAAGCATCATAATATGCTCTATGATGATTATCTACATCAATTTTTAAAGTCTCTTTTAATGCTCTTAATCCATATTTCTCAGACTCTATACATCTTCTAGCTAAATCTATCGTACAAAGTTTTCTATTTTGTAATCTTCCTAAATCATATTTTTCAAAAGAATCAGAAATAAATCCATAATCAAATTTAATATTATGAGCAACAAATAAGTCATCACCTAAAAAAAGTTTAAACTCTTTTAATACTTTTTGAACTACAGGTGAGTTTTCTAACATTTTTGGATTTATTTGTGTTACTTCTTGTATATATTCAGGTATTTTTTTTGCATAAACCAAAGATTCATATTTATCTATTATTTCACCATTTTTATATTTTACAGCACCTATTTCAATAACTTGTGCACCTTTTTTTACAGATGAACCATTTGTTTCAATATCAACAATACAAAAAGTTTGTTCACTGATTTTAGAATGAAGAGTTTTTAAATAAATATTATTATCAACATCTAATTCTAAAGGTAAACCATTTGATAAAAGAAGTTCAAACTCTAAATCAGGTGTTTCAAAAAAAGTATCTGTTGCTTTTTTTAATAACTCTAAAAACTCATTATATTCTATTTTTTCTCTTTCTAATTTTTGAATAATGTTTTCTAGTTTAAATGATGGTTTAGGGATTAGTCTTTTTCTAGATTTCATTGGACACTTTTATAAAATTTATCATTTTTTCTTTATCTTTTTTCCCTTTTGATGCTTCTACCCCAGAACTTACATCAATAGCAAAAAAATTGTAAGGTTTTAATTCTAAAAGATTATCTTCTTTTAATCCACCAGCTAAAATTAATTTAGAACAATCTAAATTATCAAACCAATCTAAAGCCACTCTTTTTCCTACTCCCCCAAAAGACTCCACAAAAGCATCAACTAAATAATATTTATTTTTATTTAATTCTTCTAAATCTTTTTTAGATTTTGCTCTTATTACTTCAATATATTTAACTTCTAAAATTTCTTTTTCTGTATAATTTTCATCATCGATTATTTGTGCTAATTGCATTTTTGCATTACTACAAACCTGATTTATATAACTACTAGATTCATTTACAAAAAGACCTACTGTTTGAATAAAAGGAGGAAGTTTATCCACAATTTTTTTTGCCTCAAATGGTTCTATATATCTAGGTGATTTATCATAAAACACAAAACCAAGAGCATTAGCTCCTGCATCTATTGCATTTAAAGCATCTTCAAGATTTGTAATTCCACAAATTTTAACTCTCATTTTTAAACCTGTAAGCTTTTAATCGCTTTTGAATAGTCTTCGTTTCCAAATACATAAGATCCAGCAACAACTACATCAACTCCTGCATCTTTTAATTCATGAATATTCTTATCATTTACTCCACCATCAACTTGAATTAAACAGTCAGGATTTCTTTTGTTAATAAGCTCTTTTAATTTTTTCGTTTTTTCAATTACAGAATTAATAAATTTTTGTCCACCAAAACCTGGATTTACAGACATTAATAAAACCATATCTAAATCTTCAAGTAAATATTCTATTGATTCAGGAGTAGAATGTGGATTTAAAACTATAGCAGGTTTTATTCCATAAGATCTAATTTTTTGAATTAATCTATGAGGATGTTTTTCACTCTCTATATGAAAAGATATATATTCAGGTTTTAAAGAAGCAAAAAGCTCTACAAAAAAAGTATTATTTTCAACCATTAAATGAACATCAAGAGGTTTAGTTGCAGCTTTAGCTACAGGGTTTACTACAACAGGACCAATTGTCATATTCGGAACAAAATGTCCATCCATTACATCAACATGAATTAAATCACATCCACTATCACAGATTGCTTTTATTTCTTCATCTAATTTTCCAAAATCAGCAGATAAAATCGAAGGTGCAACAAGCATATAATAACCTTTTATTAAATTTTTAGGGATTATATCATTATCTCTCTTTTATCCTGCGAAAATCTATATTTTCAATTTTATTTTTCTTTAAAATTAAATCATAATAACTATTATAGTAAAATTCTAAAAAACAAAAAAAGAGATAAAATGTTAAAAATTAAAGTGCTACTTATTTTTTTTCTTAGTTTTATGTTTGGAAATGAAACTACACAGCTTTATAAAAAAGCGCAGATGTATGAAAAAAACAAAGACTATGAAAATGCAATGCTTATGTACAAAAAAGCCTTTGAACTTTCAAATAAAAGTGATGTTTACTTAGTAGATTTATCAAAAAATCAAGAGTACAAAGTACAAACTTTTACAAAATTAAAAACTGACTTTTATGAAGATGTAATAAATAAAACAGAAGATAAAGAAGCAAATAAAGCAATAAAACAAATTCTTACAAAAAATTTTGGATTATATCCTTATAAAATGAATTACTTACTTCCTGTTACATTTGATGATGATAGAAAAAGTGATAGAGAAAGAATAGAAACTAAATTTCAATTTAGTATTGAAAAACCAATAACATATAATTTTTTTGGCTTAGATGAATCAATATCTTTTGCATATACTCAAAAATCTTTTTGGCAAACAACAGCTGATTCTGCTCCTTTTAGAGAAACAAACTATGAACCTGAAATTTTTGTTCAATTCCCATATAAAAATAGTGAAACACTAAAAGGTTTTAAACTTGCACTTAATCATCAATCAAATGGTAGAGATAAACCAGAGTCAAGATCATGGAATAGGATTTATTTAGAAAGTTATTTACAACTATCTAAACTATTTGTAGTACCAAGAGTATGGTATAGAATTCCAGAAAAAACAGATGATGATAATCCTGATATTGAAGATTATTATGGATATGGAGATTTACAGCTACTTTACCCTTATAAAGATCATGTTTTTGAATTAATGGTAAGAAATAATATGAAATTTAATTCTGAAAATAAAGGAGCTGTTCAACTTGATTGGACTTTCCCATTACCTAGTTTTATTTCTTCATCAAATTCTTATGGATTTGTTCAAATGTTCACAGGTTATGGAGATAGTTTAATAGATTATGATAAAAAAATAAATAGAATTGGTTTTGGTATAGCTCTATCTAGATAGAGCTTACTTAAGATTTTTTACATAATAATAAATAGCTGCAATTTCTTCTTCAACTAAAAAATAAGTTGGCATAACATTTGCATAATAAATCAATTTTTCACAAACTTGTTCTTTAGCAAATTTTTTAGAGGGATTTCTTTTTGAATTAATTTTCTTAGAAAAAGCATTGTAATCAGCTTTTTTAATACTTGGGGCTACTAAATCACATTCATATTTTTTCTTTCTATAAATATGAGAAAATGTAACTATTTTTTTACCTTTTGCATCATCTCCATGACAAGTATTACACCCTATTCCACGAGGATTATTATATAACATTTTTCCATATTCATATTTTGTAATAAAAGTATTATTATCTTGAAGTGTTAACTCTTTTGAAAATAAACTAAAAGGAAAAATAAATAAAATATATAAAACTATCTTTTTCATTTTACTCCTAAAATATTTTTATTTTTTATAAACCAATAAAAAGAGAACATAAGCCCAGGTGTTTTAGCTTTAGTTTCATCAAAAATAAATTCATCAATTTTATCCAAAGAAAGATACATAAGCTCAATTTGCTCATCATTTATACCTCCTCCTTTATGCACAAACATAGAATTGTTTATCTTTGAAAAATATAAATGCTGTTTAGAACCACTTACTCCCACATTTGTATAAAAAGATGTAATTTTTTGTATATTTTTTATATCTACATTGTAACCACATTCTTCATCTATCTCTTCTTTTACTATCTCTTTAAGAGATTTTTGTTTATCTATAATTCCAGCACAAAGTTCATAGGTACACAATTTTGAATTATCATTTAAGTATACAGGTGGTCTAAATTGTTTCACAATCAAAAAAGCATTTTTTTCCTCATGATACAATAATACAGCTACACTATCATGACTTTTAACAGCTTCCCACACTTTGTCTTTGCCATTTTGATTATAAGTAAGTTTTAAAGGGTGAACAAAATTTGTATTTTTTAAATTACTTGTTCTAAAATTTTTTATAATATTATTCATTTTATCTCTTTTTTATAGTTTATTGTTTTTATAAGAAAAAGCTTTTAATTTTCTTTATCGTTTATATCACACTTTGCACCAATAATAACAGAGGAAAAATCAATATAAAAAGTACTTCCTTCATCAAGTGTAGAATCTAAATATAGTTTTAAATTATATTCACTTGATATTCGTTTTACTATATCAAGACCTATTCCAAAACCACCTTCTATATTATTACTACCTCTTTTATATCTTTTAAAAATCTCTTTTTTCTCTTTTTTACTAATACCTATACCATAATCTTTTACACTTAAGATATTATTTTTTAAACTTACTTCTACTATAGAATTATTGTGACTATATTTTACAGAATTTGAAATAAGATTATTTACAATTTTTTGTGTTTTTGTTTTATCCATTAATAAAGTACAATCATCTAAAAAAGCTTTGATTTCAATATTTTTAGTAATAGAAATATCATTAAAATAATCTACACTTTCTTGAACCAAGTCTTTTAAATCAAATTCTTCAATCACGTCCTCATTAGAAGCATTAAAAGCAGAGAAATGAATATCATTATATATTTGAGAAATTTGCTTAGAACTACTTAATATATATTTCATCATTTTTTCAGGTTTCTTACCTTTTTTTAACATAGAAACAGACGTAAGTAAAACTGATATAGGAGTATTTAGTTCATGAGCAGAATCTTTTATAAACCTATCTAAATGTTCAACTTTCTCTCGAACAGGTTTTAATAATATTTTTGCTAAAAAATAAGCTATTAAACCAATAAATACAGCACTTAGAATTAAAACTATTAATATATATATTTTTAATTTATTTGTATTTTGATATTCTCGGCAAGATTCCATAACTATGTATTCAGTAGGTACAGAGGGTTCATTAAGCTTAATAATATAAAAATCATAAATATCTTTTACATATTTACTTTTTGATAAGTCAACATATCTTTCTCCTTGTAAACTTGAATAAAGTAGTTTTTTATTTTTATCATAAAGTGCATATCGTACATGTTCACTAGCAAACTCTTTTGGAATAAACCTTTTATTTTTCATATAACTATCTAAAATTTCACTTTTTATTTCCATAGAAGCACTAGTAATCTCCATACTACAGCTTTCTTTTAGCATTCGAACTTCATTGTTATAATATAAATAAAGCATAATACTAATTAAAAATATTGCAGAACCTATATAAATAGTAAGAAAACTTATAAGGGCTTTTTTCTCATTTTTATTCAAATCTATACCCTATTCCTCTAATAGTTTTTATTTTATCTTTTCCAATTATTTCTCTTAAGTTTTTTATATAAACTCTAATTGTTGCATCTGTTGGCATATCTTCATAAGCCCATATATTTTGAAGTAATTCATCACTTGAAATAACTCTATTTTTATGAGTACAAAAATATTTTAATATATCTCTTTCTTTTTGAGCAATACTAATACTATCCCCATTAGATAAAATCATACAAGAATCAGGTTCAAAAAATATTTTATTAGAAATTTCAATATTACTATTTTGTTCAATTGAAAAGTGTCTACATAATTTCATAATTCTTTGATCTAATTCTTCTAAATCAAAAGGTTTTTTTATATAATCATCAACACCATTTTCAAAAGAATCTTTTAAATGTTTAGTATCTTGATAAGCTGTAAGTATTATTACAGGAGTACTATTCTTATAATCTTCTCTAATTGTTTTTAAAACTTCAATACCAGTCATAATAGGTGTATTAATATCAAGTAAAGCAAAATCAAACTTTTCATCTATTAAATACTCTAAAGCTTCTTCACCATTTGTACATAATGTAACTTCAAATCCCTTATCTTCTAAATGATCACTTAATAAATCACTTAATGCAAAATCATCTTCTAATAATAATACTTTCATATAAATCCTCTGTATATATATAAGAGATATTATAATATAAATTTGTTTATTTATTGTAAATTAGATTAATTTTAAAGCTCTCATTATTTTTGTTTGAATTAATATATAAGTCACCGAAGCAATTAAAGCTAATATTGTTCCAACCATTATTCCATAAATTTCATAAGTAAAAAAAACTACAAGAGAATAAATAACAACAGAACTTAAACCAAAAGGTGTATTTTTAATTATTGTTCTTGCTTGTAAGTTACTATGTCTAAAATGAATTATTAGTAATAAAGGTAACAATATAGTAGGAAATGCTGAAAAGATTCCTGCAAGATTTGGATCTACATATTTAGGAAGACTTGAAACAATTAAAAAAATTCCAATTGTAAGTACTGATCTAAATAATAAATCACTAAAAGACACTTTATCTTTTTTTTCTATTCCATGATTCTCTTTTTTTGAAAAATAAATAGATGATAATAACATTAATAAAATAACAACTAAAGGTGTAAAAACTATATGAGGAGGAATAAATGATATTATATATGCAATTAAAATATATGAGAAAAAAGAAATTAAAATACTAGCTGTAATTTCAAGTTTTCCTTTATAAAAAGTACTAATATAATATCCTATACAAAAAGCCAATGCTGCAAAAAGACCATGTATATTATATAAAGCAACATTTGTAACATAATCAACTCCATTTTCAACTGCAAAAAAAAGAAGTGTGATTGAACTTCCAACAGGTAATCCAGATAAAATACCTGAAATTTTTGGACTTAATTTTTCAGCTATAAAACTTAAAGATAAAACTAGTACAACAACAGATATAGATTTAATTATTAAAAGTTCCAAGGTAGTTCCTTCATATAAATGAAGTAAAGACTATGTAAGGCGGTATATTAAAGAGTATTAGGTCACTACAAAAGAAAGAAGAATTCATATAAAGTATTTATATAATAACCTATTTGGTGTTGTAGTAAAAGTATAAAAAAAACTACAACTATTTTTTACATAGCCCACTTCATTACAATAGCAAAAAAGACAGATAGAAGTGGATTAAAATATTAAGTTTATTAACAGAAAACTAAGGGTTAAGACTTAATTTCAAAACTATTTTTCAGGAGTCTTCTATCATCCATCTCTTTTAACATTAGAATTATATATAAATTACAATTAATTTCAGATTAATTACACATAAATTTCAAAAACTTATCTAAAATTATCAAAAACTAATGGAGCTTTTAATTCTAAGCCCTTTAAATGCTTCATTACAGCTTGTAATTCATCAATCTTTTTCCCAGTAACTCTTATTTCATCACCTTGATTTACAGCTGTTACTTTTAATTTTAGCTTTTTAATCTCTGCTTGAATAGTTTTTGCTTCATCTTTTTCAATAGTATCAATGATTTTATATGTAAATTTTCTATTTGCACCACTTGAGTCTTCTGCTTTTAATTCTTCTAAAGAATTGATAGATAAACCCCTTTTATTCATCTTAGAAATTAAGATATCTTTCATTGCATCGATTTTATTATCACTTGCACTTGTAAGTGTTAATGTTTTAGCACCTTGATTAAAATCTATTTCTTTTGTGATCCCCTTAAAATCATATCTATTATCGATTTCTTTTTGAGCTTGAATAACTGCATTTTTCATTTCTTGCATATCAAGTTTCGCTGAAATATCAAATTGATGTTCTTTAGCTTTTGCCATAAATCTTCCCTTTTCAAAATATAAAAGGAAATTATAACAAAGAAAGGGAAAGATTTTGATTATAAATATAAAAAGTTTTAAATACATAGCTAATAATCTAGCCATGTATTTAGTTTTTATTCAGTTGTTTCTTTTCTTGCTTGTGGAAGAATAAGATTTAGTAAGATACCAACAATAGCACCAAGTCCAATACCAGAGAAAGGAACATCTCCAAAATTAAAAGTCATACCTCCAATAGAGAATACTAAAATCATAGAAACTATTACCATATTTCTAGGACATGTAAAATCTGTTTTTGCTTTAACTAATGTAGAAATACCTAAAGTTGCAATAATTCCAAATAATAAAAGCATAATTCCACCCATTACAACAGTTGGAATAGTAGCAAGTAAACCACCTAACTTACCAACAAATGCTAATGCAATAGCACAAATAGCAGCCCATGTCATAATAGCTGGATTATATGCCTTTGTAACAGTTACAGCACCTGTAACTTCTGAATAAGTTGTATTTGGTGGACCACCAAATAATGAAGCAACTGAAGTTGCTAAACCATCACCTAAAAGTGTGTTTTTTAATCCTGGTTTTTTTAAGTAATCTTGCTTAGTTACATTTGAAATAGCTAACATATCACCAATATGTTCAATAGCAGGAGCAATAGCAATAGGTAAAATAAAAATAATAGCTTGCCAATTAAACTCAGGAGCCGTGAAATTTGGGATAGCAAACCAAGCAGCTTTCTCAAAAGCAGAAAAATCAACTATTCCATAAAATAAAGATAAAGCATAACCAACCACTATACCACATAAGATAGGAATTAACTTAAACATTCCTTTAGCTAATAAAGATACAAAAACTGTAACTAAAAGAGAAACCATTGAAATGATAATAGCAGTATTAAAATCTACTAAGACAATACTCCCATCACCTGTTTTACCCATAGCTAAATTAACAGCAACGGGAGATAAAATAAGCCCTATTGACATAATAACAGGCCCTACAACTACAGCAGGAAGCAATTTATGTAAAAAGTTATCTCCTTTAAGTCTAATCAAAAAGCTTAAAAATACATATAATAACCCAGCAGCAACAAGTCCTGACATAGTAGCAGCAATACCCCAAGTTTTAACTCCATGGGAAATAGGAGCAATGAAAGCAAAAGAAGAAGCTAGAAAAATAGGAGGAATAGCTCCTCTATTAACAAATTGGAACACTAATGTACCAATACCAGCTGTAAAAAGTGCAACACTTGGATCAAGTCCTGTTAAAATAGGAACAAGCACAAGTGCACCAAAGGCTACAAATAAAAATTGTAAACCTAAAATTGAATCCTTGACTCTAAAGTTATAATCGGTGGCGTTCATAAAACCTCTTTATAAAAAATTTAACCTGAAATGATAACAAATTAATAGTTAATAAAAATTAAATTTATATGCAATTTATAAGTAATTTTTCAGTATTATATAAACTTTAAAAATAAAAAATGGGGATTTTATATGTATAAAGAAAGCTCTAACGTTGTTGTTAAACATTTAGTAAACAGATTAAGAGATACAAGAACAGCTTCAAATGAATTTAGATTAACAATTGAAGAAATATCAAGAATTATTGCAGCTGAAGCTTTAAGCGATTTTGAAACAGTAACACAAAATATCAATACGTGGCAAGGTGCATTAGATGTTGAAATGATTGAAGTTCAAAAGTTAGTGTTAGTTCCAATTTTAAGAGCTGGGGAACCAATGCTTACAGGTATTTTAAGAACACTTCCTTATGCAAGAAGTGGTTTTTTAGCTATGAAAAGAGATGAAGAAACTGCATTAAGTAAACTATTTTATGAAAATATTCCAGATATTAAAGATAAAACAGTTTTATTATTAGATCCAATGATAGCAACAGGTGGTTCACTAATTGATGGTATTGATTATTTAAAATCAAAAGGTGCAAAAAGAATTATTTCACTTAATATTCTAGGTTGTCCAGAAGGTATTAAAAATGTTCAAGAAGCTCATCCTGATGTAGATATTTATATTGCACAAATTGATGAAAGACTTGATGAAAATAAATATATTAGACCAGGACTTGGTGATGCTGGAGATAGAGCCTTTAATACAAATGGTTAAAGATATTGCATAGGGTTTTGGTATTTATACCTAAATCCTAAACTCTCAATTTTACTCCCATCTATTACTCTATTTAAAACCTTTTTATCTTTATACTCTAAAATAGGTTTTTCAAAACCATACTTCTTAGAATTTAACTCATATAAATCATCTCGCAAAGGATGAATTGGTGAACAAAGGTTAAAAATACCATTTATATCATTTTTTATAGAAAATAAAGTGGCTTTTATTACATCATCTCTATGTACATGATTTATTTTTTTATTAGAACTTGTTAAACTCTTACCACTAAAATACCTACCTGCAATTCTATCATAACCCATAAGTCCCGAACATCTAAATATTATATGACTTAATGAAGCAATCTTTTCAGCCTCAAAAACTACAAGTTTTGATTCTTCTTTTTTTATTTCAAAAGTTTCATCATAAGTATTCTCAACATTAGGATAAATAGAAGTAGAACTAATAAAAAATATTTTTTCTATATTTTTAATATTTGGATGAGAATAAATCTTTTGAAGAAAATCAAGATAATTATCAATTTTTGAAGGAGGATAATTTATAAATAAAAAATTACACATTAAAAGTTCATCTAAATTTTTTAAATATTTTTCATTTAAAACAAAAGGATAAAAGCCCTTTTGTTTCATATCTTCATATTTAAGTTCATCTTTTAAAGAAACTTTCACATTATATGTATCTTTCATTTTATTAGCAAGGGCATAGCCTAACCAACCTGTACCTAATATCGTAAAAGTTTTTTTCATTTGTTTTGCTCTTTTAATTTACTAATTTCCTGCTTTAAACTTTTCATTTCTTCAAGTAAAATATCTAACTTCTTACTATCTTCATGAATTTCTTCTTTCATCTCTGCTTCTTGAAGTTTTTGCATTTCACCAATAATAACTGCAACAAAAAGATTAAAAAATACAAAGGCAGCAATTATAACAAAAGATACAAAATATACCCAAGCCCAAGGGTAAACTTCCATAGCTTCATACATAACATCAGTCCAATCTTCGAAAGTCAATACTCTAAATAAAGTAAGCATAGAAATTAAAAAATCTTTCCATAAACCTGATGGTAAATCAACAAAGAAAAAACTTCCTATAATTGCATATATATAGAAAATTATAAACATCAAAATAACAATATCAATGATAGCAGGGATAGCCTTTATAAGCATATCAATAATAGCTTTTAATTCAGGCCTTGCAGTAAATAACCTTAGTATTCTAAATACTCTCATAAGCCTTGCAATAGCAGCAAAACTCGATGACTCAAGAGGTAAAAGAGTAATAACTACAATAACAAAATCAAATACATTCCAGCCTGATTTAAAAAAGTTAATGATTTTTTTTTCAGCAACCATTTTAATTGCTAATTCAAACACAAAATAAATAGTTACAAAATAATCAGCAAACTTTAAAAATAAATCATAATTACCTTCAACTTCATCTAAAGTCTTAAAGCCTAAAATTGAAGCATAAGCAATAATAATTATAGTAGTTAAATTTGAGAACCATCTAGAATCTCTAACTTCTTCAATTTTTTCAATTGTTGTCATACTTTATTCCTTTAAAATACAATAAGTTACAATTAACCATGAAATAATAAGAAGAGTCCCACCAATAGGTGTTATTGCACCTAGAATTGGCATATTTAATAAAACAAGTGCGTATAAAGAAAATGAAAATATAATTAAACCAATTAATAATAACCATGCAGCAATTAGTAACTTTCTTGAATTTTCTTTAAAGTTCATGATAATAGCAATTATAAATAGACCTAAAGTATTGTAAAAGTGATATTCCACACCTGTATTATAAGTAAGTAGCATTTTTTCAGAAACTATAGATTTTAAACCATGTGCACCAAAGGCACCTATAGCTATAGCCAATGCAAATAAAAAACTTGCTATTGCAAGAAATTTTTTTGAATTTTCATTAATTAACATTATATACTTCCCAATTTTAATTTTTTGCGAAGTATATCAAAAAAATGTTAACAATAAGTAGTACTATTGAGGTTCTTTATCTTTTAACTCTTTTTTCTTTGAAAATCCTGCACCTTTTTTCTCTTTTTTCTTTAACTCTAAATCATTAATTAAAGTTTTATAATCTATACCTTCTTGGTTCATTTTAGCAAAACAAGCTGCAATAGTAGCAATTGCATTTGGTACTTCTTTTTTCTTTTTGTAAGCTTGGATATTCTTTTCACTCACTTTAATTAAAGCAGTAAATTTTGGTATTGTAAGTTCAGCATCTAAAAGTAGTTTTTTAAATTCAATAAATGTCATTGTTTATGTCCATTATTATTTTTTTTTAGATTATACTAGTAAGTTTGTAAAAATTAGCTAAATTTTTTATAATTTATTTATAAAAGTAATATTTTATATAGTTTTTAGGCCAAAATAAAACTTTTGGCCTAAAGGATTATTTAACGTCAACTTCCCAAAAAAAATCAATCCATTGAGTAGCTTCTCTAACAGTATAGTCAGGTTGTAATACTGCTGTTTTTTTATAAAAAAGAGTTGCAAGTTTAAATTCAACTGTAGGAAACTTTTCTTTTAATATTTTTAAAATCTCCTCCATTGTTTCACCTGAATCAACTATATCATCAATAACTAATACTCTTTTAGCATGAGAAACATCAGGAATATTAAAAATATTAAAAGTATCTAATTTTAAATCACCCTCATAATGAATAGAATTTAATGAATATAAATTTCTCATATCTAAAGCTTGTGCCATTAAATGAGAAAGTGTTAATCCACCTCTTGCTACAGCCAATAAAATATCTGGTTCATAATCTCTACAACTATCAACTAACTTCTGTGTGTCTTCTTTAAACAACTCATAACTATAATAAAGTTTTTCCAAAAAATATTCCTTATAAAATAAATGCTAATGCACTAATAAATGTAATTACTAATATACCTAAATTTAAACTTTCAAAATCTTTTTTACCAATTTTGATAATTGTATAAACTAAGAAACCAGCTGCAATTCCATTTGTAATAGAAAATGTTAGTGGCATTAAAATAACAATTAAAAATGCTCCTGCACTTGTAGCTAAATCTGAATCTTCAAAATTTATTTTTCCAAGTTCTGTAAACATTAAAACTCCTACTACAACTAGTACAGGATAAATAGCATTAGAAGGAATAGATTTAAATAAAGGAAGCATAAATAATGTAGCTACAAAAAACATTGCTGTAAATACAGCAGTTAAACCTGTTCTACCACCTTCTTCAACTCCTGAGGCACTTTCAATAAATGCAGTAGTTGTTGATACACCAATCATAGATCCAGCTGTTGTAGCAATAGCATCTGCTTCTAAAGTTTTTTGTAAAGACTTATCTTCTTTATTATTTTCTTGAAAAAGTTTTGCTCTAGTTCCTACACCAGTTAAAGTTCCTAATGTATCAAACATATCAGTAATTAAAAAAGTGATAATAACAGGTAATAAAGACAAGCTTAAGGCACTCATAATATCAAGTTTAAAGAATATTGGTTCAATTGAAGCAGGCATTGAAACTACAGTTTTAGGTAAGTCACCTAAACCAAATGTCCAAGCAACAATAGAAGTAATAGCAATTGATAAAATAAATGCACCTTTTATTCTATATGCATAGAATAAGAAAGATAAAATTAAACCTAGAACTCCTAAAAGTACATTTGGATTTGAAAAATCACCTAATGATACTAGTGTAGCTTCATTTGCACTAATCATACCCATTTGTTTTAAACCAATAAAAGCAATAAATGATCCAATACCCGCACTAATAGCTCTACGTAAACTCATTGGAATTGAAGTCATTATCCAAATTCTAAAATTTGTTAATGACAATATTACAAAAAGTAATCCTGATAGAAAAACAATACCTAAAGCAGTTTCCCATGGAAGCTTCATTCCAAGCACTAAGCCATAAGAAAAATATGCATTTAGTCCCATTCCAACACTCATAGCAATAGGAGTATTTGACCAAAGCCCAGAGAAAAGTGTAGCTAAGATTGTAATTAATGCTGTAGCAGTAACTACTGCATCCATTGGTAAGCCTGCATCAGCTAAAATAAAACCATTTACAGGAACGATATACATCATTGTTAAAAATGTTGTAAAACCAGCAGAAAATTCAGTACCTACTGTTGTATTATGCTCTTTTAGTTTAAAAAAGTTCATAAGCTAGTCCTTATTTTTAAATTAAGGCCGAATTATACTAAAATTTAAGTAAAACTTAATATAAAAACATAGTTTTTATACATAAAAGTTGTAAATTGTTTGTAAAAAAGTGTCTTTTTCTAATAAAAATATAATAAAAAACAAGACAAATAATATAAACTATAATATAATTTTGAAATAAAATTCTTTTGACTTACTTTAATTTTATTTCCATCTTAAACTTATTCACTATTTTTGCTAAAATTTTAATTCCTTTTTCTATTTCTTCATTTGTAGAATTTGTAAAATTTAATCTAATTTCATTACTTTTTTTATTTAAGTAAAAAACTTCAGCAGGAACAATAGCCAAATTTTTTTCAAGTGCTTTCTTTGCTACTTCCATACTATCACAAAGTAAACTTCCATAAATAAACATTCCTCCTTTTGGTCTTTCAAAAGAAAATGAAGGAATATATTTCTCTAAACTATTTGCCATAAAATTCATTTTATTTTCATAAATAGAATTTATTTTTTTTATATGATTAAAAATATCATTACTTTTTAAATACTCATCTAAAATCATTTGATTTAATGTTGCAGTATGTAAATCTAATGACTCCTTAATAAACAAGAGTTTTTCAATCAATTTTTTATCTGCACGAATCCAACCAACTCTAAGACCAGGAGCAACAATTTTCGAAAAAGATCCTAAATGAAAAGATTTCTTTACACTCTTTGAAATTGGTGTTTTAAAACAATTATCAAAATCTAAAAAAGTGTACGCACCATCTTCTATAAGAAAACTATCTTTTTTATTTATAATAGCCCCTAAGGTTTGTCTTTGAGATAAACTATATGAAGATGTAGAAGGATTTTGAAAGTCACTAATTAAATAAACACTTGTTTTACTATCAATCATATTTTTTAAATTAGATAATTTTGAAAAAGAATTTATCTTTTTATTTAAAACCCTAAATGAAGCTAAAGCTCCAATATAAGATGGCTCTTCTACGATAACATTAGTATTAAAAGCTTTCAAAATAATATCAAAAGCTTGTTGACTTCCACTAGTTATCAAAATTTCATTACTGTTAGTTGGGAAATCTAATTTATCATTATAAAAAGCCGCAATTTTTTCTCTTAATGACTTTAAGCCATGAGAAGATGAATACTGTAAAGCTTTTGTATCATTCATTGCAAGCATTGTGGCCTTTATTAATTCATCTTTAGGAAATAAACTCTCATCAGGTAAACCACCTGCAAAAGAAATTGTACTATCATTAATTACATCCAAAATCTCTCTTATATATGATCTTTTAAATTCTTTACTCATTATAAGCCTTTTTTATTATATTATATTTTAAACAAAGAAAAATATCTTTATTTTATCTTGCATTATATTTGTTTTATATTGCTTATTTTTTTGTTATAATATAATATGAAAAAAGAAACAATCCAAGAACACTCAGATATAGTAAATAAAAGTCTTTCTTATATTTATAAAAATATAGAACATGAAATAACTCTTGATGATTTAGCAAAAATAAACAAAATATCAAAATTTCATTTCCATAGAATTTTCAAAGAAGAAACAAGTGAAAACTTTTCAAATGTAATTACCTCTATTAGATTACAAAAAGCGGCAAATTTATTAATTTCCAATAAACACTCAACAATTACAGAAATTTCAAAACTATGTGGATATAGTTCACATTCTTCATTCATAAAAGCTTTTAAAAAAAGATTTTTATATACACCTACCCAATGGAGAAAGGGAGCATTTAATGAATATAGTAATAAATTAAATATTAAAAAGTTTACAAGTGTAAAAAATTTAGATTTTGAAATTAAAGTAAACCAAGAAATACATTGTGCTTATATTAGACATAAAGGTTATGATAAAAGTATTAAAAATACATGGCAAAAATTAAGAGCACTAGCATATCAAAACAATATATTACACTATGAAGAAATTGGTTTACATCATGACAATCCATCAATAACACCACTTGAAAAATGCAAATATATTGCAGCAATAACTATTGATAAAGATATTTCAATAAAATCTAATATTTCAACTTTTATTATTCCTAAAACTTTATGTGCTGTGTTTAAACTAGATGGTAAATATGGAGATATAATAGATTTTATTAGATACATTCATCAAGAATGGATTTTAAAAGAAGGAAATGGCTTTGAAATAACAACTCTACCTATTTATATAAAATACATAAAAAATCATTTAATAGATAATACTGATTTTAAAATAGAAGTAAATATTCCTATAAAAGTGATATAAATGAAAATATCTAAAACTATGCAAATTAGTTTAATACTAATAATATCTTCACTATCAATAAGTGCTTGTAGCAAAATAAAAGAGCCAAATTATTTTACAAAAAAAGGTCATTGTGTAGTAAATACAAATAAACAGATGCAAATAGGATTAAATAGATTTAATACAATAGAAGAGTTCAAAAGAGTATGTAATTCAAAAATGATATTTGAATTTAAAAAAGATGAATGTAGACTATTTACAATGAAAAAAATGAAATTTGATATATATATAAAAGATAAAATAAAAACACACAAATTAAATATAGGAGAAGAAAAAATAATGTGCGGCAAAAAAGTAATAGAATACATAAAATAAAAGAAAAATATAAATAAAAGGGCTAAAAAAAAAGCTTCTACCTAAAGGAACTGTAAAGAAGTTCAAATAGATAAAAGCTTTTAGATAAAACTCAAGAGCTGGCAGCGGCCTACGTTTCCACAAGTGAAACCTGCAGTATTATCAGCGATGAAGTGCTTGACTTCCAGGTTCGGAATGGGGCTGGGTATTTCCACTTCTCTATAACCACCAGCAATATGAGTATAAAAAGTTCAAATAAACTCTTTATACTCACATTAGGGTAATGAGTGTAAAGATAATGTTAAAGTCTTAAATGAGCTTCTTAAAAAGATGTTCATCTTTTCAAGGAAACGCTTTGTGAAACAATTCACACATTTATTAAGTAGTGTTCCCTTTAAAAAACAAGTTTTTTAAAGCAACAGATATATACTTAATAAGATAGTAAACCAAGAAATTTATTAAAAAAAGCCAAACGATCTATTAGTACTAGTCAGCTAAACGTCTTACAACGCTTACACACCTAGCCTATCAACCAGCTAGTCTTGCTGGGATCTTCAGGGAAAGTTCATCTTGAAGTTGGCTTCGAGCTTAGATGCTTTCAGCTCTTATCACATCCGTACATAGCTACCCAACGATGCCCTTGGCAGAACAATTGGTACACTAGTGGTACGTTCATCCCGGTCCTCTCGTACTAGGGACAAATCTCCTCAACTTTCCTACGCCCACGGAAGATAGGGACCGAACTGTCTCACGACGTTCTGAACCCAGCTCGCGTACCGCTTTAAATGGCGAACAGCCATACCCTTGGGACCTGCTCCAGCCCCAGGATGCGATGAGCCGACATCGAGGTGCCAAACCTCCCCGTCGATGTGAGCTCTTGGGGGAGATCAGCCTGTTATCCCCGGCGTACCTTTTATCCTTTGAGCGATGGCCCTTCCACACAGAACCACCGGATCACTATGACCGACTTTCGTCTCTGTTCGACTTGTATGTCTCACAGTCAAGCTAGTTTATGCCATTATACTCAACTGGCGATTTCCATCCGCCATGAACTAACCTTTGTAAGCCTCCGTTACTTTTTAGGAGGCGACCGCCCCAGTCAAACTACCCACCAGACATTGTCCTGGTATAAGATAATTATACACAGTTAGTAACTCAAATATTCAAGGGTGGTATCTCAAGGATGGCTCATCATATACTGGCGTCTATGAATCAAAGCCTCCCACCTATCCTGCACAAGAATATCCAAGCTACAGTGTCAAGCTGTAGTAAAGGTGCACGGGGTCTTTCCGTCTTTCCGCGGGTAGGAGGAATTTTCACCTCCACTACAATTTCACTGGATCCCTGGTTGAGACAGCTCCCATCTCGTTACGCCATTCATGCAGGTCGGTATTTAACCGACAAGGAATTTCGCTACCTTAGGACCGTTATAGTTACGGCCGCCGTTTACTCGGGCTTCGATCAAATGCTTCGCTAATGCTAACATCATCAATTAACCTTCGAGCACCGGGCAGGCGTCACACCTTATACATCCACTTACGTGTTAGCAAAGTGCTGTGTTTTTGGTAAACAGTCGGGAGGGACTCTTTGTTGCAACCTCTTTAGCTTTTGAGAGTAAATCTCTATACCAAAGTAGGCACACCTTATACCGAAGATACGGTGCTAGTTTGCAGAGTTCCTTAACCAGGGTTCTTCCACGCGCCTTAGAATACTCATCCCACCCACCTGTGTCGGTTTACGGTACGGGCAACAAATAATATACTTAGTGGCTTTTCTTGGCACGACAGTATCATCGATTCTCTATCTCCTCCGAAGAGTGTCAAGAGCCTGTAAGATCTCGGCTTCATGTAACCCGGATTTGCCTAAGTTACAGCCTACGTCCTTCGACCCACTATTCCATCAGTGTGCTCGATTAACTCTATGCGTCCCCACATCGCGCTTATTTGTTGGTATTGAAATATTAATCAATTTGCCATCGTCTACCCCTCTCGGACTCGACTTAGGTCCCGACTAACCCTACGATGACGAGCATCGCGTAGGAAACCTTGGGTTTTCGGCGAAGAGGATTCTCACCTCTTTTATCGCTACTCATGCCTGCATGCTCACTTCTATCCGCTCCAGCGCTCCTTGCCGGTACACCTTCAACGCTGAATAGAACGCTCTCCTACCACTCAAGTAAACTTGAGTCTAAAGCTTCGGTGCATATCTTAGCCCCGTTATATTTTCCGCGCAGAATCACTAGACCAGTGAGCTGTTACGCTTTCTTTAAAGGATGGCTGCTTCTAAGCCAACCTCCTGGTTGTCACAGTAACTCCACATCGTTTTCCACTTAGATATGACTTTGGGACCTTAGCTGTTAGTCTGGGTTGTTCCCCTCTCGACATAGGATTTTATCACCCTACGCCTGACTCCTGTGATTACACATATAGTATTCATAGTTTGATAGGGTTTGGTACCGCGGTAAGCAGCCCTAGCCCATTCAGTGCTCTACCCCTATATGCTACTACACAAGGCTATACCTAAATATATTTCGGAGAGAACCAGCTATCACGAAGTTTGATTGGCCTTTCACCCCTATCCACAAGTCATCCGAGGACTTTTCAACGCCCACCGGTTCGGTCCTCCACTGGCTCTTACACCAGCTTCAACCTGCTCATGGATAGATCACTTCGTTTCGGGTCTGCAGCATCTGACTAATTCGCCCTATTAAGACTCGCTTTCGCTACGGCTTCGTACTTGACTTAACCTTGCCAGACACCACAACTCGCAGGCTCATTATGCAAAAGGCAGTCCGTCACCCTGATAAATCATAGGGCTCCGAATGATTGTAAGCTAATGGTTTCAGGTTCTATTTCACTCTCCTCACTGGAGTACTTTTCACCTTTCCCTCACGGTACTTGTTCACTATCGATCTGTAAGTAGTATTTAGGATTAGAGGGTGGTCCCCCTAGATTCAGTCAAAATATCACGTGTTCCGACCTACTCAGGATACCATTAGAGCTATTGAAAATTTCGATTACAGGAGTATCACCTTCTATGCTATAGCTTTCCAACTATTTCTTCTATCTTCTTTAGTCTCATGTTATGGTCCTACAACCCCCAATGCAAGCATTGGGTTTGTCCTAATCCGCGTTCGCTCGCCGCTACTAACGGAATCTCATTTGATTTCTCTTCCTGTGGTTACTGAGATGTTTCACTTCGCCACGTTCGCCCCTCGAAAGGTAACATATATCTCTATATGCTGGGTTGTCCCATTCGGAAATCTACGGATCAAAACTTCTTGACAGTTCCCCGTAGCTTATCGCAGTCTAGTACGTCCTTCTTCGCCTCTTACAGTCTAGGCATCCACCATTAGCCCTTAATAGCTTATTTTTGTTGATAAAGTAATTTACATTACTTCACCGTTTTGAATAATTATTCCTTGGCTACTATCTTATTAAATATATTGCTACATCTAATAAAAAAGTTGTGTTTTTAAAATTGTTTCGTTTTTTAGTTTATATTTAAACTCTCATTTAAATATTCGCTAGAAAAATTTTAAGACTTTAACATTATGTTTTTAAATATCATATCCTTTATTTCTAAAGAA
>NZ_JBMOVW010000013.1:0-38157 GCF_049472155.1 Arcobacter rhizosphaerae
GATATACCCTTTTTTTGCTATCTTTGATAGCTTTGGAGAAGTTAATCGAATAACTTCTCTCTTCTCTGAAAGGAGGTGATCCAACCGCAGGTTCTCCTACGGTTACCTTGTTACGACTTCACCCCAGTCGCTGAATCCACTGTGGAGGGTAGCTATCTTAGCATCCCCGCTTCGAATGAGTTCAACTCCCATGGTGTGACGGGCGGTGAGTACAAGACCCGGGAACGTATTCACCGTAGCATTGCTGATCTACGATTACTAGCGATTCCAACTTCAAGTAGTCGAGTTGCAGACTACTATCCGAACTGGGAGATATTTTTGAGATTTGCTCCACGTCACCGTATCGCTGCTCTTTGTATACCCCATTGTAGCACGTGTGTAGCCCTGGACGTAAGGGCCATGATGACTTGACGTCGTCCTCACCTTCCTCCTGGTTACCCAGGCAGTCTGTTTAGAGTTCTCAGCCGAACTGTTAGCAACTAAACACGAGGGTTGCGCTCGTTGCGGGACTTAACCCAACATCTCACGACACGAGCTGACGACAGCCGTGCAGCACCTGTATATAAGCTTCTGCAAGCAGACACCTTCTAATCTCTTAAAAGTTCTTACTATGTCAAGTCCAGGTAAGGTTCTTCGCGTATCGTCGAATTAAACCACATGCTCCACCGCTTGTGCGGGTCCCCGTCTATTCCTTTGAGTTTTAATCTTGCGACCGTACTCCCCAGGCGGTACACTTAATGTGTTTACTGCATTACTGCAAGGTCTAGCCTCACAACAACTAGTGTACATCGTTTAGGGCGTGGACTACCAGGGTATCTAATCCTGTTTGCTCCCCACGCTTTCGCGTCTCAGCGTCAATAATGTTCCAGTAGATCGCCTTCGCAATCGGTATTCCTTCTGATCTCTACGGATTTTACCCCTACACCAGAAATTCCATCTACCTCTCCCATATTCTAGGTGAACAGTTTTCAAAGCAGTTCTATAGTTGAGCTATAGGATTTCACTTCAAACTTATTCACCCGCCTACACGCTCTTTACGCCCAGTGATTCCGAGTAACGCTTGCGCCCTCCGTATTACCGCGGCTGCTGGCACGGAGTTAGCCGGCGCTTATTCATATAGTACCGTCATTATCTTCCTATATAAAAGGAGTTTACGCACCGAAATGTGTCATCCTCCACGCGGCGTTGCTGCATCAGGGTTTCCCCCATTGTGCAATATTCCCCACTGCTGCCTCCCGTAGGAGTCTGGACCGTGTCTCAGTTCCAGTGTGACTGATCATCCTCTCAAACCAGTTAGGCGTCATTGTCTTGGTGAGCCATTACCTCACCAACTAACTGATACCGTACAGGCCGATCCTAGAGCTATAAATATTTCCCTTGCAGACTTCTGTCTTAAAGGCATATAGAGTCTTAGCAGTCGTTTCCAACTGTTATCCTCTTCTCTAGGGCACATTACCTATATATTACTCACCCGTGCGCCACTTAGCTGACAAACTAGCAAGCTAGTTCCGTTCTCGTTCGACTTGCATGTGTTAAGCACGCCGCCAGCGTTCACTCTGAGCCAGGATCAAACTCTCCATAATTGAAAAATCTGAAACTGACAATTTTTATTAATTGTTACATTAACAAAACTATCACTCAAAATGTTTTTATAATCTTTTGATTGTAAAAAACTTAAATAGACAAGAATTGTTCTTCTTGTTTTTATATCGTTTATTCTATATTCGGTTTATAAAAATTACTTCTTATTAACCTTCGTTTTTAAAGATCTTAATCTCTTTAGAACTTTGTGTCGTTCCTCTGAAATTGGACGGGAATTATAGACAAATTTCTTCCCTTTGTCAAGAAGTTTTCCTAAATATTAACTTAAATTGCTCAATTTGTAATCCTTTTGTCTTTTTTTCTGCTTTTTACTATGCTTTTATTGGGTTTTTATTGTATTTCTGTTTCTCTTATCTTTATATATGATGTCTTATTTTGTATTTCTATTTTTCTCTTATTCATATTTTGATCAATTAATACTAATGTGCAATTATCTATTAGTTTATTTGTATCTTCATTATTGGAAAGATTCGTATATATATTGCCATTATAATCAAAAGATAATTGACCTAAAGAACTAGTATTATTACAAGATATTTCTATATTTTTTATATTATAGTTTTTTGTTAGGAGGGTATATTTACTTAAATCATCTTTTTCAAGACAAGCATTTGAATTATAGATATATTTCTTAGATAATGGATCTCTTAAACTTTCTTCTTTATTTGGATGTCCTAATTTATTTTTATCTGAATACATCACGTAATAAATTCCTCCTATACTTTTTCTACATTTTAAAAACTTTATTGTCCATCTCTTTTTATACCATTTTGACTCATCATGATTTTTTTTTGAATCTGTTAATGCTTTATATCTAAGATATTTTAATTGTATCTCTAATCTATTAGTAACTTCGTTTAGTTTATTTGTACCTATGGTTTTTAATTTAAAAAAAGAGTATGTTATTGATAATAAAACAATAATAAGTATTAACTCTAATAAGGTAAAACTATTTTTTTTCATATATATATAATTTGACTAATTCTTTTCCATAATATGATATGGATATGTTTTGTTTGATATTTTTTGGTTTTTTTCTACTTAGAACTAAATTATCTGTTTTTTCAATACCATAATATTTTAATCTTAATTGTAATGTATAATCTTCTGTTGTAACTTTTGTAATTCCTAATTTTTTTAATTTATTTGCTATTTCTTTAGCAAAGTGGTATTTATATGCAAAATGTTTCTTTTCATTAGGTAAAAAAAGATAAAGAGGTTTGTTAATTACTGTTAATATACAATTTAGTATTAACATTAAAAGAACAATAATACTGCCTATAAAATGTTTTTTTCTAAATATTGGTAGTCTTACTCTATATGAGTGATAAAACATTTTTAACATATAAGGTATAAATATAACTAAATATGGTGCAAAGTCTTCTATATAAACCCTTTGCCTAAAAGAGAATAATAAAGAGATTAGTAAAGCTGTTGAAGAGATATACCAAACTAATGTTTTTTGATTTTTAATTCCTGTCCTATATAAACTATAAATAAAATAAATAAAAACTAAAGGTGAAAATATTGTTGCATAAATAGCAAAAGTATCTAAAAAATAACCTTTTGGTTTTCCGTCTGTTTGAAAACCATAAATATACATTGAAATTGTAAATAAAGCTAATGATATATATATTAGTTTTATATCTTTTTCTTTTAACGAAAAAAAGAATAATGCCAAAAAGAAAATTGCAAAAGAATTATCAATAAAAACCAACAATCCAAGTAACCATATAGGATGTTTTTTATTTTTTTGATATATATAAATATATAATAGTGTAAAAAACAGTACTACAATAGCACTATTAACTAACAAAGAAGCACTTAAAACACCTGGTAGTATCATAAATATCAATATTGATAAAAAATGATCTTTTTTATATTTGAAATAATTTAGAGTTAGTTTATACATTAGAATTACACTTAATGCATAAAATATAATGAAGGGTAATCTCAATGCAATATCATTTTGCCCAAAAATGTAAATAGATGTTTTTGTTATGTAAGTTAAAACTGAACTATTTTCAAATACATTTAGTGCTTCTTTATATGATATACTTAATGTATTTGAAACAAAAATTAATATAACTACTAATAAGGATAGAATAAAATAAAATAAATAGTCATATTTTTTGGAAATCATAATTTATAACTTTAAGAAATTATCCAACATTTCATAACCATATTCACTCATTATTGATTCAGGATGAAATTGTACACCATAAATTTGTTTATTTTTAATTTCTAAAGACATAATCTCATCATCATCTAAACTGATTGATGTAGGTATAATAACACTTGGTATACTATTTTTATCTACTGTTAAAGAGTGATACCTAGTTTGAGTAAACTCTGTTGGAATATCTTTGAAAATTATTGAATCATTTGTAACTTTTATTTTTGATGTTTTTCCATGCATCATATTTTTTGCTTTTATTACTTTTGCTCCAAAAACTTGTGCAATACTTTGATGTCCTAAACAAATACCAAAAATTGGTTTTTTATCAGCAAAATATTTAATTACTTCTAAACATACCCCTGCTTCATTAGGAGTTGCAGGACCAGGTGAAAGAATAATTTTTTCTGGATTTAATTTCTCTATTTCTTCAACTGTCAATTCATCATTTCTTATTACTTTTAAATCTGCTCCCAGTTCTAAACAATACTGAACTATATTATAAGTAAAAGAGTCATAGTTATCAATCATTAATATCATAAATTATTTACCTCTGTTTATATCAAAATTGATATATCTAAAATATTGAGCTTATTATATCAATATAATTGTTTTTTTTAATTAAAGTGTTTAATTTCTAATATGATAATCATTCTTACTATTAAGTAATATAAAAGTTTTTCTTGATTATAATTTCGATAACAATTATCAGTATATAACTAAAAAGGAAAATTATATGTTAAAAAAGTTAGCATTAAGTGCATTAGTATTATCAAGTTCACTATTAGCAAGTTCAGAAGTAAATGTTTATTCTCATAGACACTATGATACAGATAAACAATTATTTAAAATGTTTGAAGAAAAAACAGGAATTAAGGTAAATGTAGTAAAAGCAAAAGCTTCTGCATTAATTAAAAGAATGCAAAGTGAAGGTGCAAAATCACCTGCTGATGTGTTAATTACAGTAGATGCTGGTAGATTATATCAAGCAAAACAAAAAGATTTATTACAATCTATTGATTCAAATTACTTAACTACAAATATTCCAGCAAAATTAAGAGATAAAGATAATAAATGGTTTGCTTTAACTAAAAGATCAAGAGTTGCTGTATATAGAATTGGTTCTGGAATGGAAAATAAACTTTCTACTTATGAAGATTTAGCTGATCCAAAATTCAAGGGTCAAATTATGGTTAGATCATCAAATAATATCTATAATCAATCTTTAATGGCTGCAATGATTGCACATCATGGAGAAGAGAAAGCTTTAGAATGGGCAAAAGGTGTAGTTGCTAATATGGCTAAAGCTCCAAAAGGTAATGATAGATATCAAGTAAAAGCTGTTGCAAATGGTATTGGTTCAGTTGCTATAGCAAACACTTACTACATTGGTAAAATGGTTCATAATAAAGATGCTTCTCAAAGAGAATCAGTAAAAAAAGTTAAAATTTTCTTCCCTACATTTGAAAATGGAGGAACACATATTAATGTTTCGGGTGCAGGTGTAGCTAAATATGCTCCAAATAAAGAAAATGCAATTAAGTTTATTGAATTTATGGCTTCAAAAGATGCACAAGAACTATTTGCAAAAGGAAATTATGAATATCCAGTATTAGCAGGTGTTAAACCTTCTAAGCTTGTTTCATCTTGGGGTCAGTTTAAAGATGATAAAATTTCAATTAACACTTTAGGTGAAAATAATGCGGCTGCTATCAAAGTATTTGATAAAGCAGGATGGAAGTAATAATAATTGATAAGTAATTTCTCAAAATTAAAAATAAGTAGTGTTTTTTTAACACTACTTATTAGTGCGCCAGCAATCATAATATTTATATATATATTTTCAGGTTCCAGTGAAAACTGGCAACATTTAAAAGATACACTGCTTTTTGAATATATTTTTAACACTTTATATATTATGTTTGGTGTTGCAATTCTTACTGGAATAATAGGCTTTGCTACAGCATATTTAACATCTCTTTATACCTTTACATTTTCTAACTTTTTTCATTATGGATTAATCTTACCATTTGCTATTCCTACTTATATTATGGCATTTATATATGGAGGGATGTTTGATATTACTGGAAGTGTAACAACATTCATTTTAGAATTTTTTAATACAACAATTAATGATGTGTATTTCTTAGATATTATGTCAATTGAAGGTGCTATTATAATAATGTCATTAGTATTGTATCCTTACGTTTACTTAATTTGTAAGACATATCTTTCTTTTGAATCAGCCTCAATTATAGATGCAGCTAAAACTTTTAATTTATCATCATGGCAAATTTTAAGAAAAGTAATTCTTCCAGTTTCAAGACCTGCAATAGTTGCAGGAGTAACATTAGCTGTAATGGAAGCTATTGCTGACTTTGGAGTTATGGATTATTTTGGTGTAAGTACTTTTGTTACTGGTATATTTAGAGCATGGTTTGGTATGGGTTCTGTTGAAGATGCAGCAAAACTTGCTAGTATTCTTATGACTTTTGTATTCATTATTATCATACTTGAAAGACTACAAAGAAGAAATAAAGTATATAAAAGTTCAGGTAAAGATTTTAAACCTATTGACAAAACGAAACTTTCAGGTGGAAAAAATATAGCTGCATTTATGGTGTGTTTTGTGCCGTTCTTTTTAGGTTTTTTATTGCCATTTGTTCAATTATGTTATTGGTTTTTACTATCTTATGATGAAATAATCGATGAAGATTTTTTAAACTTACTATATCAAAGTTTAACCCTTGCGGTATCTTCTGCTTTTATTATTACATCATTAGCTTTATTATTTGTTTATAATGTAAGATTGAATACAGATAAAACATCATCAATTTTAACTCAAATAGTAAAATTAGGATACTCTATTCCAGGGGCAGTTGTTGGAGTAGGAATACTTTCATTTTTTGCATTGTTAGACAAATTTGTATTTGATTTATTTTCAGATACATTTATTATTTCAGGAACAATAGTAGCAGTAATTTTTGGTTATTGCGTAAGATTTTTAGCTATTTCTATTAACAGTTTTGAATCTGGATTTTCAAGAATTCCTACATCTTACGATGATGCTGCAAAAATTCTTAATATTGGTGAGAGAAAAACATTTATTAAAATATATGCACCCTTACTTAAGAATACAGCATTCTCAGCATTTATAGTTATATTTATAGAGGTTATAAAAGAGCTACCTCTTACTATGATTCTAAGGCCATTTAATTATGATACATTAGCAGTTAGAGCCTTAGAATTAACACAACAAGCTCAAATAGTAGAATCTTCTGTACCATCAATGTTTATTATTGTAATTGGTATAATATCAGTTATTTTACTAGCAAGAAATATGAATAAGGTATAAAACTATGGTTAGCATAAATAATTTTTCAATTTCATTTAATGAAACAAAAATACTAGAAGATATAAACTTTGAAGTAAAAAAAGGTGAAATTGTAACTTTACTTGGAAAAAGTGGTTGTGGTAAAACTACAATATTAAGAGCAATAGCAGGACTTCAAAAAGAACATGAAGGAGAAATTTGTATAGGTGATACTTGTGTTTCATCAAAAGAAATATATAAAAAAAATAGAGAAGTAGGATACATCTTTCAAGACTATGCACTTTTCCCTCATTTAAACGTTGAAGAAAACATTGCTTTTGCATTAGATAAATTATCTAAAAAAGAGAAAGAAAAAAAAGTTTTAAAACTACTAAACCAATTTGATATTGTAGATCATAGAAAAAAACAAATTCATCAATTATCAGGAGGACAGCAACAAAGAGTAGCAATTGCTAGAGCAATGGCTAATAATCCAAAAATTTTATTATTGGATGAACCTTTTGCTAATCTTGATTCACAATTGAGATATAAAACAAAAATGTGGTTAAAGAATTTAATTAAGAAATATGAATTAAGTGCTATATTAGTTACTCATGATAAAAAAGAAGCTTTAAGTATTTCTGATAAAATTGGTATTATACATGATAAAAAAATGCTTCAATTTGATAGTGCAAAAAACATGTACAATAAGCCTAAAAATTACTATATAGCAAATTTCTTATCTGAAATAAATATTATTCCTGAGGTGATACTAAAGGAAATGAAAATCAACCTTAACAATAATCAAATTGCTATTGTAAATACAAAAAATTGTAAATTAAATACAAAAAAAGATGGATTTAATATTGAAATAATTGATTCTTCATATTATGGTGAAACCTATGAAGTAATCTTTAAATTAAAAGATGATCCACAAAATAATCATTTAAATTCACAGCTTAATAATATAGAAAACATTAAAGAAAAAGATTTCTACCTTAAATTAGATGAGAGTGATATCAAAATTATAGAAAAATAACATTTCTTATAAAAGACTAGGATAATTTAATATCTTTTATGTATAATTCGTGCATGAAAGTTAAAAAAATCATTTTATTATTATTCTTATTTAAAAGTCTTTGTTTTTCTCAAAAAATAGAGACTATAACTTTACAGCTTGACTGGTTGCATCAGTACCAATTTGCAGGATATTATATAGCAAAAGAAAAAGGCTATTATAAACAAAATGGTTTAGATGTAAAAATAAAAGAGTTTAATAATAATATCGATTTAATAGAAGATACATTAAAAGAGCCTGGACATTATGCCATTGGTAAATCCTCATTAATTATTGAAAAACTAAATAAAAAACCAATAACTTTATTACTAGCTATATATCAAAATTCACCTATGGTTTTATTAACAAAAAAAAATTCGGGTATTAACAGTATTGAAGAACTCGCAAATAAAAAAATAATGTTAACTGAAGATGCAAAAGAAATGGCTAATATTATTTCTATGATTAGATCCCAAGGCATTAAAAGTAAAACAATAAATTTTATTCCACACTCTTTTAAATTAGATGATTTAATAGATGGTACAACAGATGCAATGGCATGTTATTTATCAAATGAACCATATTTATTAACAAAGAAAAAAATCAAATACAATATATTTAATCCTGCTGATTATGGGTTTGATTTTTATGGTGGTATACTTTTTACATCTGAAAATGAAATTAAAAATAATTTGACAAGAGTAAAAAACTTTTATGATGCGACTCTTAAAGGATGGAATTATGCCTTTAAAAATATAGAAGAAACTGCAAAGATGATTTATGAAAAATACAACACTCAAAATAAAACTCTCGATTCTTTAATATACGAAGGTAATATTTTAAAAAAACTAGCTAAATATGAAGAAGGATTACTTGGGAATATTGATACAGAAACAATCAATGAAATAAAAAGACTCTATTTACTTCTTGAATTATCTAAAAATACAAAGTTAAATACAGATACTTTTATTTTTGATAAAAATAAGATTTTATTTAATAATTATGAAAAGAACTTTTTAAAGAATAATTCTTTTACTTTAGAAATAAATGACTCAAATATGCCTTTTTCATTTACTCAAAATAACAAGTTTAAAGGATTAGAAGTTGATTTATGGAAAACACTTGCACAAAAACTTAATACTAATTTTAATATAATTGAAGAACCTAAAGATAAAAATATTTTAAAGCACATACAAACAAACGACATAAAATTTAAATTTGTATATCAAAATAAACAAGATTTAAATACAAGTATTCCATTAAATAAAATAAAAGTAGGTATAGCTACAATAAATGATAAAAATTTTATATCAGATTTAATAGTTTTAAAAAATAAAAGAATTGCTGTTATAAAAGATAAACTTCTTTATGAAAAATTAAAAAAAGAATATCCTGAAATCAACTTTTTATATCTTGAAGAAATAAATGAAGGGTTTAAGCTTCTTAAATCAAATGAAATATTTGCTGTTATTGATAATATATTAATGCTATCTCATTCAATTATAAAAAACAATTATAATAACATTAAGATTGCAGGTACTTTACCTTATGATTTAGAAATAAGATTAAAAATCTTAGATAAGAATGTTGAGGCAATAGGTATTTTAAATAAAATTATCAGTAAAATCACAAATGAGGAAAAAAGAAATATTCTTAATAAATATCAACTAATTGTTTATAAAGAAGTAAAAGATTATTCATGGTTTTATAAATATGTAATTCCATTACTTATAATGATTATTTTTTCTATTTATATTATCACAAAAATGAGAAAAGAAATAAAAAAAAGAAAAATTGCAGAAAATACTTTGTTGGATTATGCAAATAAAGATAGTTTAACAAAAATACTAAATAGAAGAAAAATAGAAAAAATCTTATCAAATTTAATTAAAGATGCAAGATTAAACAACTCAACATTTTCAATAATCTTTATTGATATTGATAATTTCAAATCTATAAATGATACTTTAGGACATTTAATAGGAGATAAGATTCTTGTTGATGTTTCTAAAATAATTACTAGTCATATACGTAAGGATGATTTATTTGGGAGATGGGGTGGAGAAGAATTTATAATAATACTTCCTAATACTTCATCTTTTGATGCTAAAAAAAGTGCTTTACATTTAAAAGAGCATATTGAGAAAACAAATTTTGAAATAAATAGAAAAGTAACGGCAAGTTTTGGTATTACAGAATTTATTGAAGGTGATAATAAAAAAGATATAGTTTTAAGAGCAGATAAAGCTATGTATCACGTAAAAAAGAATGGTAAAAATAATATAAAAATTCTTTAAAAGATAGGAGTTTAAACCTACCTTTTAAAGTTGATATTTTTTGATAAATTCATCATCAATATCTAAAATACCTCTTTGTCTTAAAGAAGCTATTACCTCTTTTGAACAATCAACATCATCTGGCCATCTTCTTTTGAAGTTATCAAATGTGTTTTTATTTGTTCCATCTAAACATAATGTATTTGAATCTATATATAAATCCCTATTTGAATCTATATTATTTACAACTCTCCATACTAACATATATGGGTTTTCAACATCATTTTGATTTGCATCATCAATGATAATCAAAATTTTAATATTTTCATATAAAGGTTTTAAAGTTTCAAATACTTCTTTTTGATTTCTCTTTTTATCAACAGTTATTACAGTAACTGGATTTTTTGTATTTGTATAATACTGCTTAAGATTCTTAACCTCATCAGTTAATTCTTTCATCTTTGATAATAATTCAGAGTCTGAAAGAACTGTGATTCCTAATTCATCAATCTCTTCACCAGTACAATCAAGACCTAATTTACCACCAATGGCAAACTTTGGAGAGGAATGATCAAGTGCATCAACTACGCCTTTTGAAACCATTAAATCATCTATATCAACTCTATTTAGTATATGCTCAACTATTGCATCATGGTCTGTTAAATCAGGTGCATTTTCATTTACAAAAATAGCATGTTTTACAAATGACATTTGCCCTACTCCCCAAAATGCATGCATCATCTGAGTTGCATGTCCTGGGTATAGAGTTTTAATTTTTGCCAAAATTAGATTATGAAAAACTCCATTTTCTGGCATATAATAATCTATTAAATCAGGTGCAGTTGTTTTAAGTAAAGGTAAAAATATTCTTTCAGTTGCATGTCCCATATACTTATCTTCTAATGGTGGCTTACCAACTACAGTTGCTAAGTATGTTGGTTCTTTTTTATGAGTAATTGCAGTTACTTCCATAAAAGGATAATCTTCTTCTAAAGTATAATAACCTGTATGATCTCCAAAAGGGCCTTCTATTCTTAATTTTGAAGTATCTACAAAACCTTCTATTATAAAATCATTGTCTCTTGGTACATATATATCATTTGTAATTGATTTTACAAGTTGTGCATTTTTATTTTTCACAAATCCGTATAACATTAATTCAAATATCCCAATTGGTAATGGTGCTTGCCCACACCATATATACATAGGATCTCCACCAATGCCAATAGATACAGGCATTTTTTTTCCAGCTTTTTTATATTCATGGAAGAAGTGATTTGAGTCTTTATGAATTTGCCAATGTAATCCTAAAGTATTATCTTCATATACTTGAAGTCTATACATACCTAAGTTTTTCATTTCACCATCTAATGATGTAGTATACACTTGCCCCATTGTAATAAATGGACCACCATCTTGCTCCCATGTAGTAAGTACTGGCAAGTCTGACAATTTAGCCTCTGAACCTAGTTTTATAACTTGTTGACACTCACCTTTTCCTCTATTTTTCTTAGGAATTGTATTTTTAAGTGCAAATAACTTTCCAAAAGTTGATAGTTTTTCACTAAATGTAGTTGGTGGCTTCATTTTAAGTAATGACTCAATTTCACTACCTATCTTATCTCCATCACCTATAAACAGTTTTACTGCTTTTTCATTACAAAACACATTCATCAATACTGGAATGTCAAATTTTTTGTCATTCTTTTTATCTACAACGTTTGTAAATAATAAAGCTTTAGAGTCTTCTTTTTTTACTTCAATATATGCTATATGAGGTATTTCTAAATAAATATCTAATTCATCATCAATAACTCTTAACAAATCATGTTTTTTTAATAGTTCAATTGCTTCTTTCATAATTTTTCCAAATAACCTTATAATTAGTATAAATCTTATATCATTTTATCAATAAAATATAGTTTATAATAGAGGTTTTATATATGATTTATAATTTTGATGAACAAATAAATAGAAAAAACACAAATTGTGAAAAACATGATGCTTTAGAAAAAGTTTTTGGATATAAAGATTTACAAGCTTTATGGGTTGCTGATATGGATTTTAAAACTCCTTCTTTTATCAATGACAAAATCATAGAAGCAGCTAAAAATTCAGTATATGGATATAGCTTTGCCAGCGATGATTTTTTTAATTCCATTATTAACTGGCAAAAAAATGAGCATAATTGGGAAGTAAAAAAAGATGAAATATTTGTAGTAAATGGAGTTGTTCCTGCTTATAGTGCTTGTATTGAAGCATTTTGTCCTAATAAAGAAGATGAAATAATAGTTCAAACTCCTGTATATCCACCTTTATTTAAATGTGTAAGTGCAAATAATAGGAAAATAGTTGTAAATGAACTAAAAGAAACTAATGGTTACTATACTATGGATTTAGAAGACTTAAAAACTAAAATTACAAAAAATACAAAAGTTTTAACTTTATGTTCTCCACATAATCCAGTTGGTAGAGTTTGGAGCAAAGAGGAATTAGAAGAATTAGCAAATATTTGTCTACAAAATAATATCACAATAATTTCTGATGAAATACACTCAGATATTACTTTTAAGAAGTTTACCCCTCTAGCTTCTATTAGTGAAAAAATAGCAAATATCACTATTACTTTAAATAGTGCAGGTAAAACTTTTAATATCGCAGGTTTAAATACTTCTTATGCTATATCTAAAAACAAAGAACTTTTAAACAAATTTAAAAAAATAGCTCAAAAAAGACAAATAAACTCAGTTAATTTTTTTGGATATATAGCTACTCAAGCTGCTTATGAAAATGGTTCATCTTATGTAAAACAATTAAAAGAATATTTAGTAGAAAATATAGATTTCACAAAAGAATATTTAGAAAAAAGAAATTCAAAAATCAAATTTACTAAACCAGAAGCAACTTATCTTTTATGGTTAGATTTTAGTGAATATAATCTTTCACATAATGAAATTAAAAACAAATTATTAACTCAGTCAAAGGTTGCATTAAATGATGGTGTATCATTTAGTAGCAATGCAAAACAGCACTTTAGATTAAATTTAGCACTTAGAAAAAAGCCTTTACAAGAGGCTTTAGAAAAGATATGTTACTGTTTTTAACACAACTGTGAGATAAAGTATTACCTTTTTTCTCACAATGTATATTATATTTTTACAAAAAGGTAAAAAACTTTATAACTATTTTAAATTACAGTACAATCTTTAAATAATATTAAGAGATAGGATTTAATATGTCAACAGAACTTGTTCTTGCATCTGTAATTTTTGTCGCTATTGGTCTCATTCTTGTAGGAGTATTTACCCTTACAAGTTTTATAGGACCAAGAAATAAAAATACGCAAATGAAAAATACTGTTTACGAAAGTGGTGTATCTAACCCCGTGGGGAATACAAACATTAGATTTTCTGTTAAATTCTATTTAATAGCTATATCATTTTTACTATTTGATGTAGAAATAATTTTTATGTTTCCATGGGCAGTAAATGTTGCTGAACTTGGTGCTACAGGCTTAATTAAAATGTTTATATTTATTGGACTTTTATTTTTAGGTTTAATCTATATGTATAAGAAAAAGGCTTTATCATGGGATTAGGAGTAGAATCAAAATTAGGTGATTCAATCGTAACTACAAAATTGGATCATGCTGTAAACTGGGGACGTTCTTATTCATTATGGCCTATGGCTTTTGGTACTGCTTGTTGTGGTATTGAATTTATGTCAGTAGCTGGTGCAAAATACGATCTTTCAAGATTTGGTGCAGAAGTTGTTAGATTTTCACCAAGACAAGCTGACTTACTTATAGTAGCAGGAACTATTTCATACAAACAAGCTCCCATTTTAAAAAAAATATATGAACAAATGTGTGAACCTAAATGGGTTATTTCTATGGGGGCATGTGCATGTTCTGGTGGTTTTTATGATAACTATACAACAGTTCAAGGAATTGATGAAATTATTCCTGTTGATGAGTATGTAGCTGGTTGTCCTCCAAGACCAGAAGCTGTACTTGACTCAATTATGAGAATTCAAGAAAAAGCAAATGATGAATCTATTTTAAAAGATAGAGTCAAAGATTATAAAGGATTCCTCGATGCTTAAATGTGATATGTTAATTGACTCAAATGATATTTTATCAACAATTTCAAAACTTAAAAATGAAGATAAATATACTATACTTTTAGATATAACAGCTATTGACTATTTAAAATATCCTGATGTGACACCATCAAGATTTGCAGTAGTTTATATTTTAAGAGACTCAACTTTTAAAAAACAAATAAGCATAAAATCTTATGTAAACGACAATATGCTCGAAGTTCCAAGTATTTCATCTTTATTCAAAGCTGCAAACTGGGCTGAAAGAGAAACTTATGATCAATATGGTATTAAGTTTACAGATCATCCAAATCTAAAAAGAATTTTAAACCACCATCAATTTACAGGTCATCCTCTAAGAAAAGACTATCCCGTTACAAAAGGTCAAATCTGTACAGAAACAGAAGATTTAATGGATGAGATGTTACCAAAACTCCATTCTAAAGGCTATACTCAAGAAGAAATAAATGATTTAATGTTATTAAATATTGGACCTTCACACCCTGCTTCTCATGGTACGATCAGAAACTTTGTAGCAATGGAAGGTGAAACTATCACAACTTGTGTAACTGAAATTGGCTACTTACATAGAGGTTTTGAAAAATCTTGTGAAACACATACTTATTCACAAGTTATTCCTTATACTGATAGACTTAACTACTGTAGTGCTATTTTAAATAATATTGGTTTCTCAAAAGCTGTAGAAGAAATGCTAAACATTGATATAACGCCTAGAGCAAAAGCTATTAGAGTTGTTATTGGAGAATTGAGTAGAATTATTGATCACTTAGTTTGTAATGCTGCTAATATGGTTGATTTAGGTGGTCTAACAAACTTCTGGTATTTATTTGCACCAAGAGATAATGCCTATGATTTACTTTCAAAACTTACAGGGGCTAGACTTACAAACTCTTACACAAGAATCGGTGGTTTAGAGTTTGATTTATATGATGGCTTTGATGAAGATTTAGAACAAGTTCTTAAAAATGTAGAAACTGCAATAGATGATGCTTTAAGTTTAATAGCAAAAAATAGAATTTTTCATGACAGAACACAAGATGTTGGTGTTATAAAACCAGAACTTGCATTAAGTGCAGGAGTTTCAGGTCCGAATTTAAGATCAACTGGAATAGTTCATGACTTAAGAAAAGATAAGCCTTATTATGGTTATGAAAACTATGACTTTGATATAGTAGTAGGAAGTCATGGAGATGTATACGATAGAATGATGTGTAGATTTGAGGAAATGACTCAAAGTATAAGAATAATTAGACAAGCAATGAAAGAATTACCTGATGGTCCATTAAATATTGATCATCAAGGAATTGTACTTCCTGATAAAAAAGATGTTTATGGAAATATCGAAGGCTTAATGAATCAGTTTAAACTTACATTTGAAGGAGTAAAAGTTCCAAAAGGTGAGTATTATGGTTCAACAGAAGCAGCTAATGGAGAATTAGGTTTCTTTATAGTTAGCGATGGAAGTGGAAGTGCTTATAAAGTAAAATGTAGACCTCCATGTTTTTACTCACTAGGTGCTTATGCAAATATAGTTGAAGGAACAATGTTGGCTGATGCAATTGTTACAATGGCTAGTATGAACTTTATTGCAGGGGAGTTTGACAGATAATGAGTAAGTTTAAATTTACACAGAAAAATGAAGAAGAATTTCAAAGATTAGAAAAAAAATACCCTAATTCAGATGCAATGATGCTTCCTGGACTTTGGTTAGTTCAAGAACAAGAAGGTTGGGTAAGTCCTGATGCAATGATTTATATGGCAGATAGGTTAGGTAAAACACCTATTGAAGTACATAGTTTTGCAACTTTTTATACTATGTTTAATTTAAAACCAATTGGTACTTACCATATAGAACTATGTAAAACTTTATCTTGTATGATTATGGGTGCACCTGAACTTAAAAAATTTATAAAAGATACTATTGGTATTGAACCAGGACAAACAAGTGAGGATGGAAAATTCCATTTTACAGAAGTAGAATGTCAAGGTGCTTGTGGTGGAGCACCTATGATTGCTTTAAATAATACATATCATGAAAATATGACAATTGATAAATTAAAAAATATTATTGAGGAGTGTAAAAATGAGTGCTAATGATATGATAGTAAAAATCGTAAGTAAAAATTTTGACATTCCCAATTCTCACAAATTAGAAGTTGCACTAAAGCATGGAAGATATGAATCTATTGATAAACTATTTTCGATGGCTCCTGATGAAGTGACTGAAGAAGTTTGTAAAAGTGGTCTTAGAGGGAAAGGTGGTGGTGGAGCACTATGTGGTCCAAAATGGAAGCTTATGCCACCTGTTGATGATAGACCAAGATATTTAATAGCAAATGGAGATGAATCTGAACCAGGAACTTTCAAAGATAGACAAATTTTTCAATATGATCCTCATCTTCTAATAGAAGGAATAATTTGTTCTTCTTATGCAATTGGAGCTCATGATTGTTATATTTATATAAGAGGTGAATATAAATTTTTCATTGATAGATTAAATGCTGCCATTGAAGAAGCCTATGCAGCAGGTATTATTGGTCCTAAAGTTATGAATAAATATGACTATAGAATGGATATTACAGTTCATAGAGGTGGTGGTGCTTATATATGTGGAGAAAAATCTGCACTAATTGAGTCAATTGAAGGAAAACGTGGTCATCCAAGACTAAAACCACATGGAAAAGAGTGTGAATGGTTCTTTGGAAACCCTGCAACTGTAAACAATGTAGAAACAATTGCATCTGTTCCAAATATTGTGCTAAATGGTTATGAATCATATACAAAATATGGGACTCAAAAAGCACCAGGAACTATGTTATTTGCCATGAGTGGACCAGTGAAAAATCCAGGAGTTTATGAATTAGCTTACGGAAATAAAATGATAGATGTAATAAATAAGATAGGAGGAGGACTTAAAGATGGATTAGAGCTAAAAGCTGTAATTCCAGGAGGAGCTTCATGTCCTATCTTAACTGCACAGGAGGTTGAGGAGGCATATTTAGATTATGAATCAATGTGGGATATTGGTTCAACTTTAGGTACAGGAGGAATGATGATTATTCCCCATGGTGTATCTATGGTTGATGTTGCTAAAAACTTAATTGAGTTTTATCATCATGAGTCTTGTGGACAATGTACACCTTGTAGAGAAGGTTGTGGATGGATAGATAAAATTATCAAAAAGATTTTAGATGGTGAAGGTTCGAACGAAGATTTATCAACAATACTTGATGTGTGTGATACGATGAATGGTAAAACCATTTGTGTTTTTGCACCAGCAGTTAAAGATATAATAAAAAGTATTGTTGAGAAATTCAGACATGAGTTTGAAGCACATTTTAAAAATTAAAACTAAAAATATTAAGTCAATTTACTAGAGGAGAAATTAATGGCAAAAAATACTATGACACTAACTGATAATAGAAATGGTGATACATACGAATATAATATTATAGATGGTACAAGAGGACCAAGTGTTGTTGATATTTCAACTTTTTATAAAGATTCAGGGATGTTTACTTATGACCCAGGATATACTTCAACTGCATCTTGTGAATCAAAAATCACATTTATTGATGGTGAAAATTCTGAATTAAGATATAGAGGTTACCCTATTCAAGATTTAGCTGGTAAAAAATCATATCTTGATGTATGTCACTTATTAATGATGGGAAGACTACCATCAGAAGCTGAATCAAAAGATTTCGATTTAGAAATTAGACATAGATCTTTCTTAAATGAAGGTATTATTAGATTATTTGATGCCCTACCAGATGGAGCACATCCAATGGCAACTATGGGTGCAGCAACTATGGCATTATCAGCATTTTATAAAGATCATTTACATTTAGAAGATGAAGAAGAATTCAAAACTATGAGAAGAAGAATTTTAGCTAAAATGCCTACTATTGCAGCTATGGCTTATAGAAATTCTATTGGTACACCACTAATTTATCCAGATGTAAATAAATACTTTACAGAAAACTTCTTATATATGTTAAGAGCATATCCAGGTGGAAATATGAAGTATTTAGGAAATGGGATTAATGATGAAATTAAACAAGTTGAAGTTGATGCTTTAGATGCTATTTTAACTTTACATGCTGATCATGAACAAAATGCTTCTACAACTACAGTTAGAAATGTTGGTTCAACAGAAGCTCACCCTTATGTATCTATTGCATCGGGTATCTCTGCATTATGGGGTTCTGCTCATGGTGGTGCAAATGAAAAAGTAATGGATCAATTAAGATTAATTGGGGATGTTAAAAATGTACCTACTTATATCGCAAAAGCAAAAGATAGAAATGACCCATTTAGATTAATGGGATTCGGACATAGAGTTTACAAAAATAGAGATCCTAGAGCTGAAACATTAAAAGGGCTACAAGATAAATTAAGAGAAGAGTTAAATTTAGATTCAAAATTATTAGATGTAGCAGCAGCAGTTGAAGAAGCAGCATTAAGTGATGATTACTTTAAAGATAGAGGATTATATCCAAATATTGACTTCTACTCAGGTGTAATTTTAACAGCTCTTAAAATTCCAACTGCTATGTTTACTCCTATTTTTGTAATTGGTAGAATTCCAGGATGGATTTCTCAATGGTCAGAATTAAAACAAGATCCTAAACATAAAATTGCAAGACCAAGACAATTATATACAGGTAATTAATAGTTATAACTATAAAATAAAATTAGTGTAAGGGGATAATACTTATGAGTGAAATGGTAGAGATTACAGTCAATGGTGCCCAAATGCAAGCTTCAAAGGGAAGCTTGCTAATTGATAAATTATTGGATGAGAATATTCACATTCCTCATTTTTGTTATCACCAAGCCCTTGGTAAAGATGGTAACTGTAGGATGTGTATGGTTGAAATAGAAGGTCAAAAAAGACCTCAAATTGCCTGTGACACGCCTATAAAAGATGGAATGGTTATAAGAACTAAAGGTGAGAATATTGAAAAAGTAAGACGTGATATTCTTGAACTTGAACTTATAAATCATCCTATTGATTGTCCTACTTGTGATCAAGCAGGAGAATGTAAACTTCAAGATTACTACATGGAATCAGGATTCTATGAGTCAAGAATTAATGTAGATGCAAAAAATCAACATAGAAAAAGAGTTGATATTGGCTCAAATGTAATGCTTGATGAAGAAAGATGTGTACTTTGTACAAGATGTGTAAGATTCTGTAAAGATATTACTAAAACAGGTGAGTTAGGAGTAATAGATAGATCAGATCACTCTACAATTGGAATATTTCCAGGCCGTCCACTAGCAAATCCTTATGCTATGAATGTTGTTGACTTATGTCCTGTTGGAGCTTTGACTTCAAAAGATTTTAGATTTAAACAACGTGTATGGTTTTTACAAACTTTCAATGCAATTTGTAATGGTTGTTCTAAAGGATGTAATATTTATGTGGATCATAGAAAAGAAAAATATGAAGATGATAAAATCTATAGATTTAGACCTAGAGTAAATAAAGCTGTAAATGGTTGGTTTATTTGTGATGAAGGAAGACTTTCATATAAGCAAGAAAATCAAAATAGATTTGAAACACCTCTTCTAAATAAAGAGCAAACAAATCTAAGTAATACAATTACAAATTTATTTAAAGAGTTATCAACTTCAAAAAACACTCTTTTTGTATTAAGTCCAAATCTTTCTTATGAAGAAATGACAAATATAAATAATTTAGCTTCAAAAATAAATGCAAAAGTATCAGGATATAGTCCTAATACAATTGATGAAGAATTTAAGGATGATTATTTAAAAACAGCAGATAGAACTGCAAATAGAGCATCTTTTAAAGAACTATCAATTAATGAAGAAAAAGAGTTCTTTGAAACATCATTAAATGAAGCAAGTTTAGTTGTGATTATAGATAGTAACTATTTTGAAAATAAAAAAGAATTACTTGCTGATAAAAAAGTAGTTTCTTTATTTAGTCATCATTGTTTAACTATCAGTTATTCTAATATAGCTATTCCAATTAGTTCATTCTATGAAAAAAGTGGAACTTATATAAACTGTGATGGGGTTAAACAAAAAGTTATTTCAGAAATGGATAAAAACAATCCAATGGAAACTGTAACTTCAATAATTGAACACTTAAAAGAAATGATATCAAAAGGAAAGCTATGAGTTCTACAGCTATAACAATAATAAATATATCAATAGCTTCACTTCTTGCAGTTGGACTAACTCCTCTTTTTGTATGGTGGGAAAGAAGAGTGTCAGGACTAATGCAAGATAGGACAGGTCCAAATAGATGTAATATAGGACCCTTTAGACTTGGGGGATTAATTCAAAGTTTTGCAGATATGCTAAAACTTGTTTTTAAAGAAGACTTTACTCCATCACATATCAAATATAAATTTTTCTTTTCAATCGCTCCTGCTATTGTATTTTTATGTTCTTTTTTAACATTCGCAACTATCCCTTTTGCTGATGTTTTAATAATAGATGGAAAATCACATATAATGTCTGCTATTCCAAATGAACTAGGTATAATGTGGTTCTTGGCTTTTGCAGGTCTTTCAATTTATGGGATTATATTAGGTGGTTATGCCTCACAAAATAAATATGGTCTTTTAGGTTCTATTAGAGCAAGTGCTCAAGTTATTTCCTATGAAGTAGCACTTACTTTAGCTGTAGTATCAATGGTTATTTCTTATGGTTCTATTCATTTAACTGATATCGTAAATGCACAAGCTGGTACATTTTTTGGGGTTATCCCAATGTGGGGTATTTTTATTCAACCTTTAGCTGCAATTATTTTTATAGTATGTGCTTTTGCTGAAACAAATAGAGCTCCTTTTGATATAGCCGAGGGAGAATCTGAAATTGTTGCAGGTTATCACACAGAATATTCAGCTATGAAATTTGGACTTTTTCAAGTTGGTGAATATGCTGCGATGTCTGCTTCATCTGCAATTATTGTTACTTTATTCTTTGGTGGATATCAAATTCCATGGTTAGACACACAAACTATTCATAGTAATATAAACTATGTGATAGTAGCTATCATGATTCTATTACCAATTAAGATTTTCATTTTTACTAAGTGGATGAAAAAGAACAATAAAACAGTTGGATTAGGAGACAAATCAAGAGAAAAAGAAACAAAAATATTAACTATTTCATTTTGGTCTATTTGTTTTATTATACTTGCTCTATTAGCATTATTTTTAATCACTGGCTTAGGTTCAAATGGAATAAATATTGTAACAGCTGTATTACAAATAGGAACTTTTTTAGTTAAATTTTTCTTAGTTGCCTTTTTATATATTTGGGTTAGATGGACAGTTTTAAGATTTAGATATGACCAATTACAAATGCTTGGATGGAAAGTATTAATTCCTCTCGCACTTTTAAATGTAATTGTAACTGCAACTTTTATAGTACTAGGAAGTTAAAATGGGAATAAAAGTAGTAAAAAGACACGGTAAATCATTTAAAGATAGACTTTTTTTACCTGCTATTGCAGGTGGAATGAAAACAACATTAAAACACTTCACAAAAAACCTAAAAGATATTGATAATTTAAAAACTATGCAATATCCAGAAGTACAACCAGATGATCTTACTGAAAGATATAGAGGTGTTCATCGACTTACAAAATGGGAAGATGGAAGTGAAAAATGTGTTGCTTGTTATATGTGTGCAACAGCTTGCCCTGCTGAATGTATTTTTATAGATGCTCAAGAAAGATTTGATGACAAAGCAGAAAAAAGACCTAAAGAGTTTAAGATTGACCTTTTAGAGTGTGTATTCTGTGGTTACTGCGTTGAAGCTTGTCCTTGTGATGCTATTAGAATGGATACAGGAATTTTTTCTTTCACAGGTTCAAAAAGAGAAGATTTTGTTTTAGATAAACAAGCTTTAATGAAAAATGAAAGAGCAAAGGATTTAAGTGATGATTGATTTAATATTTATTGGCTTATCATTATTGGCTATTTTAGGTGCTGTAGCTATGATTGTTTATGCAAATCCTATGTATAGTGCATTAGGAGTTTTAATTTCTATGCTAAGTGTAGCTGGACTATTTGCTTTATTAAATGCCACTTTTCTTTTTTTAGTACAAATAATAGTTTATGCAGGAGCTATAATGACTTTAATTCTTTTTATTTTAATGTTCTTAAATATTAAAGAAGAGGATTTACCTAAAGAGCCTAAAAAGTTTCAAAATATAGCTATTGGTGCAGCTATCATGATTCCACTAAATTATCTAATAATTAGTGCAGTATCAAAACTACCAAAAAAAGATTTAAATATTACAAATACAGATTTTGGAGATATTAAACCTATAGGTATTCAACTTTTTGATAACTGGCTGGTTGCTTTTGAACTTATTTCTATTCTACTTTTGATAGCCCTTATAGGTTCTGTAGTACTTGCAAAAAAAAGAAAATCAAAAATACATAATCAAGGAGAACAATCATGATATCTTTAACATCTTATGCCTTTGTATCAATGATGCTGTTCTCACTAGGAGTAATAGGTGTTGTTGCTAGAAGAAATGTTTTTGTAATTTATATGTCAATTGAAATGATGTTAAATGGAGTTAATTTATTTTTAGTTACATTTGCTAGATATCATTTTAATATGGATCCTCAAATTATTACAATAATGGTTATAGCTATTGCAGCAGCTGAAGCTGCTATTTTTTTATCAGTAATTATACTTTTATATAGATCAAGAAAATCGCTAGATTCAGATATTTTCACATCTTTATCACAAGGAGAAAAATCATGAATACATCACTTTTAGTATGGATTATTTTATCTCCTTTATTAGGTTCAATTCTACTTGGAGCTTTATATTTTTATCATGTAAAAAGAAAAGCTATATCAGAATTAACTTTTAGTTTAATAGGATGTATCACACCTCTAATCTCTTTTTTAATAACTCTTAGTTTATTCCTACAAATGAAAGAAGAGAATGTTATTTTTAAACAACATTTATTCACTTGGTTGAATATTGATAAGCTAAATATAGAAATGGCTTTTTTAGGAGATAAGCTATCTATTTTTATGGCAATGTTCGTAACGTTTGTTGGATGGTTAATTCATATTTATGCAATAGGTTATATGAGAAAAGATAATGGATTTGGTAAATTCTTTGCCTATTTTAATCTCTTCTTAGCTTCTATGCTTATTTTAGTTCTTGCAGATAATCCAATTATTTTATTTATTGGATGGGAAGGTGTTGGAGTTTGTTCATATTTATTAATTAAATTCTACTATGGTAAAAAAGAGAATATTATTGCAGCAAATAAAGCTTTTATAGTAAATAGAGTTGGTGATTTTGGTTTCTTACTTGGAGTTGTAACACTATTTTTTGCTTTAGGAGGAGTTGATTTATCTTTTGCTTCATTAGAAAGTAATATTACAAATGCTTCGAGCGAATTATTAGTTTTATCAGCTTTCTTATTATTTGTTGGTGCAATGGGGAAATCTGCACAAATTCCTTTATATGTTTGGCTTCCAGATGCAATGGCTGGGCCAACTCCTATTTCAGCACTTATTCACGCAGCAACTATGGTAACTGCTGGCGTATATATGGTTGCTAGATTTCACTTTTTATATGTAGGAGCTGAAGAGATAGGATTGTTTATAGCTTATATTGGTGCATTTTCTGCTCTACTTGCAGCTATTATTGCTACAAAACAAACTGATATTAAAAAAATTCTAGCTTACTCAACAATGAGTCAATTAGGTTATATGTTTATAGCTGTTGGACTAGGTTTTTACTCTGCTGGACTTTTCCATGTATTTACTCATGCTTTCTTCAAGGCAATGTTATTTATGGGAGCAGGTGGAATTATTATTGCCCTTCATCATGAACAAAACATATTTAAAATAGCTCAACATAGAGCTTCATTACCTATTATTAAATTTACATTTTTAATTGGTGTTATTGCTATTTCAGGAATTCCATTCTTTTCAGGCTTTTTCTCAAAAGATGCAATCTTAGCAGCAGCTTTCCAAGAAGGACAATATTTAATATGGGCTATTGCTTTAGGAACAGCTTTTTTAACAGCTTTTTATATGTTTAGAATGTATTTTATTGTTTTTGTAGCACCAACAAAACATAAAGTTCAATATGTTTACACATCTAAAACTATTACAATTCCTTTATTACTATTAGCTATAGGTGCTGTATTTGCAGGATATTTAAATCTTGCACCAATTTTTGGAGGAGAAGCTCAAGTTGATACTTGGTTAGCTCAACTAAACTCAAAAACTATTCAGATGAGTCATGCTCTTGAATGGATTTTAATTGTAATTTCAGTTCTTGTAGCAGTAGCTGGTATTGTTGTAGCATACAAAAAATATGCTAATTTTAATGTTGAGAAACCAGAAGAAGAAATTGGTCTTATTGGAAATAAATTTTATATTGATGAAATGTATGATTCAATATTTGTAAAAACATCAAAAAAACTATCTGTATTTATAGATAAAATATTAGATGATAAAATTATTGATGCCTTTATAATGAATTCTTCAAAAACATTTATAAATATTGGTAAAAAAGTCGCAATGATACAAAATGCAAACGTAAGATTCTATGCAGTGTTTATGCTAATTGGTATGACTTGTATATTTATCTACTTAATTAATACACTAGGATTATAGTATGAGTTCTGATATTCTTTCATTTATTATATTTTTACCTGCTGTTGTAGCATTTGGATTAATGCTTACAACAAGAGATGTTAATACAATTAGAAATATCGCATTTTTAACAACTACTGTTATTCTAGCTTTAGTTTTAAAAATCTATATTGAGTTTGAACCAAGTTCAGGTATGCAATTTGTAACAAATGTTCCATGGATTAGTACTTATGGAATTAACTATTATATTGGATTAGATGGTTTTTCACTTACTATTTTAATGATGATTGCTATTTTAATTCCAACATCATATTTGCTACTTTGGGAAGGTAAAACAAAAGGTTACTGGATAAATATGCTTTTAGTTCAAACAGGTGTAACAGGAACATTACTTTCACTTGATGTAGTACTTTTCTATTTTTTCTGGGAAGTTATGTTATTACCTGTTTTCTTACTTATTGGACAATATGGCTTTGGCAATAAAGTATTTACTACAATTAAAGTAACTGTTTACACTATGGTTGGTTCACTTCTAATGTTTGTAGCTATTCTATACTTAGGTGTTGCATATCATAGTGAATTTGGAGTTTGGTCGTTTGCCTATGATGAATTAACTAAAATTTCCACTATTGGATATAGTGAAAAAGTTTGGTTATTTTTAGGTTTTCTAGCAGCTTTTGCCATTAAAATACCTATTTTTCCTTTACATACTTGGATAATGGAAACATATAAGAATGCTCCTACTGGTGCAGTTTTCTTATTATCTTCAATCATGGCAAAACTTGGGGTTTATGCTATTGTAAGATTTATGATTCCAATTTTTCCTGATATTTACGTAGAGTTTTCTGCTTGGTTTGTTGCTATTGGTTTATTTGGTTTAATTTACTTTGGAATTGCAGCACTTATGCAAGATGATATAAAAAGAATGTTTGCATATTCATCTGCATCACACTTAAGTTTCATAGCTGCTGGTATTTTTTCATTAAATGAATATGGTATCAATGGTGCCTTATATCTAATTATTGCCCATGCTATAGCAACTGGTGCTTTATTTTTATTAGTTGGATTACTTCATGAACAAACTGGTTTTAAAACTATCAAAGACTTAGGTGGTATTGCTAAACAAGCTCCAATCTTTACATTTGTTTTTGCAATTATGCTTTTTGCAAACGTTGGACTTCCAGGAACTAATGGTTTTGTATCTGAACTTTTAATTATATTTGGAATTTATGAATTTAACCATATTTTAGGTTATATCTCAGCGCTAACTGTAATAATTGGAGCTTCTTATATGTTATGGATGTTTCAAAGAGCAATTTTACAAGATAGACCAGAAAATAGTCCTATTTTAAAAATGAGAGATTTAAAAATCAAAGAAATAATTGGTCTAGCACCTTGGGTATTTTTAGTATTTTTAATGGGTATTTATCCTGAAATATTTATTGATAAGTTTGAGCCAACTGTTACTCACTACTTAAATGACATATTACATATTGGAGCAACAAAATGAGTCAATTTATTTATTTAATTCCAGCATTAACTATTCTATTAGGCGCATTATCATTGATGATAATGAGTATGTATGAGAAATATACAGTTAAAAATTTTATTATAGTTGCTTCTATATTTTTACTTATTGCTTTAGGATTTTCTTTAGCAGATTTAGGTAGTTTATATAAAGCGCAACCTTATAATGAATTATTTCACAATAGTTTAATTTTTGATTCATTTTCAAACTTTTTCAATATTTTACTAATATCTGGTACACTTTTAACTATTTTAATTGGTGAGCACTATTTTCAACATAGATCATATTTTAAAGGTGAATTCTTTTCAATATTACTTTTTGCATTATTTGGAATGATGTTATTAGGCCATTCAAACGAACTTATCACTGCTTATGTAGCATTAGAAGTTGCTTCATTTGCGGTATATATTATGGTTGGTTACAATAGTGATGATTCAAAAAGAGTTGAAGCAATATTTAAATACTTAGTTTTAGGTTCATTTATTGGAGCATTTTATTTATTAGGTTTAGTATTAGTTTATGGAGCAACTGCAAGTACTAACTTAAGTGAGATATCTACATTTATATCAACTGCAAATGATCAAAATATGATACTAGTATATATAGGTTTAACATTAATACTGTTTACTTTTCTTTTCAAAATTGCTGCCTTTCCATTTCAATCGTGGGTACTTGATGTATATAGAGGTGCACCGATGGTTATTACAGCATATATGGCATCGACATTTAAAATTGCTATCTTTTCATTTTTTATGAGAGCATTTTTACAACATCTTGGATTTACAATTGATTTTTGGGATACAATTATGTCTGTTATTATTGTTTTTACATTAGTATTTGGAACATGGTTAGCAGTAACTCAACAAATCATCAAAAAAATGTTAGCAGCTTCATCAATTGTACATACAGGTTATTTACTTTTAGCATTTATAGCATTAAGTTATAAAGATGGCCAAATTATAAATATAGAATCAGCCTATGCAACAATGTTTTATTTAATTGCTTATTTATTATCAGCACTTGGAGCATTTGGACTAGCTTCTCATATTATGTCAGAAACAAATATAAGAGTAACTTATGATGATTTTAAAGGTTTAGCAAAAGAAAGACCATTTTTAGCAGCAATGATGACAATATTCTTATTCTCTCTTGCAGGTATTCCATCTACAATAGGATTTATAGGTAAATTTTATGTATTTACAGAAGCCATAAATGCTGGATATACTGCTCTAACAATTTTAGCTATTATTGCGACTATTGTTTCAGTTTACTACTATTTTAAACTAATTGCTATGATGTATTTTTATCCAACTAAGCAAGAATGTATATCTTTAGAATTTAATGACAAAAGAGTTTCTACTTATGCAATTGCTTTTGTTGCTATATTAACTGTATTAGGGGGAATTGGTTCTGCTATTGTATTTTTTATACCAGCACTTAATATTGACCAAATTATTACACTTGCACAAGTAGCAGTACAATCATTATTTGTAAAATAATTGTATCATATTGTAACAAGACAAGTTAATTTGTTTCTATAAGTAAAATTTAATATTAACCCTACAAAAGCCCATTCAATGGGCTTTTAAACTCTCAAAAGTCTTTTATCATAAAAATATCATAAATTTATGATGTATCATATCTAATCAAAAAACAAGTACCACTTAGCTATTATATTGCTATTATTCATATAATCTAAATCACAAGAAAGGATAGGAAATGAGTGACCTAATAGAAGGTTATTTAGGTAAAACGGTTGAGGGAAGAAAAAGTAGATTACCTGCGAAGCTTGATTATCTTCAAAGTGCGACAGGATTATTCTTAGCATTATTCATGTGGGCTCACATGTTATTAGTATCATCGATATTAATTTCAGAAGAATTCATGTACAAAATTACAAAGCTTTTAGAAGCTAGTTTTATTTTTGAGGGAGGAAATCCTTTATTAGTAACAATTGCTGCGTTAGTGATTTTCATTGTGTTTATTGCACACGCAGGTTTAGGTATGAGAAAGTTACCTGGTAATTTCAAACAATACCAAGTTATGAAGGCACATGCTAAACACATGAATCATGATGATACAAAATTATGGTTTACACAAGCAGGAACTGGTTTTGCTATGTTCTTCTTAGGTTCTGTGCACTTATATATTATTATGACTAACTCTGCTGATATTGGTCCTTATGCATCTTCGGATAGAATTTGGTCTGAATGGATGTGGCCTTTATACATTTTATTACTTTTAGCTGTTGAACTACATGGAACAATTGGTCTTTATAGACTATGTGTAAAATGGGGATGGTTTGACGGAGACAATCCTAAAGAAAATAGAGCTAGACTTAAAAAAGTAAAATGGGGATTAACTGTATTCTTCTTAGTTTTAGGTTTTGCTTCATTAGCAGCATATATGAAAATCGGTATTGAACAAGTTAACAACGGTAATGTTGGAAACAAATATCAACCTACTGCAAAAGTAATGGAATATAAAATGCCAAATAAAACTATTGGAGGAATTGCATAATGAAAATTAATTACTGTGATGCGTTAGTAATTGGTGGTGGTCTAGCTGGACTTAGAGCTGCTGTTGCTGCACAAAAAAAGGGATTAAGTTCAACTGTATTATCACTTGTTCCAGTTAAGAGATCTCACTCTGCTGCTGCTCAAGGTGGAATGCAAGCTTCATTAGGTAACTCTAAAATGTCTGATGGTGATAATGAAGATTTACACTTTGCAGATACTGTAAAAGGTTCTGACTGGGGATGTGATCAAGAAGTTGCAAGAATGTTTGTACATACTGCACCAAAAGCAATTAGAGAATTAGCATCTTGGGGTGTGCCTTGGTCAAGAGTTGCAGCAGGAACTAGAGAAGCTGTGATTAATGCAAAAAAGACAACTATTACAGAAGAAGAAGATAGACATGGTCTAATTACTTCAAGAGACTTTGGTGGTACTAAAAAATGGAGAACATGTTATACAGCTGATGCAACTGGACATACTATGTTATTTGGTGTTGCAAATGAAGCTTTAAAACATGATGTTGATATTAGAGATAGAAAAGAAGCCTTATCATTAATTCACGAAGGTGGAAGATGTTATGGTGCTGTTGTTAGAGATTTAATTACTGGTGAATTAGAAGCTTACGTTGCAAAAGGTACTTGTATCGCAACTGGTGGATACGGAAGAGTATTTAGACAAACAACAAATGCCGTTATTTGTGAAGGTACAGGTGCTGCAATCGCACTTGAAACTGGTATTGCTACATTATCAAATATGGAAGCTGTACAGTTCCACCCAACTCCAATTGTTCCATCTGGTATTTTATTAACAGAAGGTTGTAGAGGTGATGGTGGTATCTTAAGAGATGTTGATGGTCATAGATTTATGCCAGATTACGAACCAGAAAAGAAAGAACTTGCTTCAAGAGATGTTGTTTCAAGAAGAATGATTGAGCATATTAGAAATGGTAAAGGTGTTCCTTCTCCTTACGGTTATCACGTATGGTTAGATATTTCTATTCTTGGTAGAGAACATATTGAAAAGAACTTAAGAGATGTTCAAGAAATTTGTCAAATCTTTAATGGTATTGATCCAGCAGATGAAGGTAAAAAAGGTTGGGCTCCTGTTCTTCCTATGCAACACTACTCTATGGGTGGAATCAGAACAAAACCAACTGGTGAATCAACTAGGTTAAACGGTTTATTTGCTTGTGGTGAAGCTTCTTGTTGGGATATGCACGGGTTCAACAGACTTGGTGGAAACTCTGTATCTGAAACAGTTGTTGCTGGTATGATTATTGGTAACTACTTTGCAGATTATTGTTTAGCTAATGATGTAAGTATTCCTACTTCAACTGTACAAAAGTTCATTGATGAACAAGATGCTTACTTAGATGAAATTCTTTCTTACAATGGTAGTGAAGATATCTTCAAAATCAAAAGAAGAATGCAAGAATTAATGGATGAAAAAGTTGGTATTTTTAGATCAGGTGAGCCATTAAAAGAAGCAGTAGAAGAATTAAAAGAATTATTAGTTAAAACTAAACATATTAGTGTTAAATCTAAAGAAAGAGCTGGTAATCCAGAACTTGAAGAAGCATATAGAGTTCCTAAGATGTTAAAAGTAGCATTATGTGTTGCTAAAGGTGCTAGAGATAGAACTGAATCAAGAGGTGCACACTATAGAGAAGATTATCTAAAAAGAGATGATGCAAACTGGTTAAATAGAACATTATGTACTTGGCCAAATGCAGATGATTTAGAACCTACTATTGAATATGCAGACTTAGATATTATGACTATGGAAATGCCTCCAGCATTTAGAGGTTATGGTGCTAAGGGTATGATTATTGAAAATGAGCTTTCTATTAAAAGACAAGATGAAGTTGATTCTATAAGAGAAAAAATGGAATCAGAAGGTAAAGATAGACATGAAATTCAAGATGCATTAATGCCTTTTGATTTACCAATGAACTATAAAGAGAAAAATGAAAGAGCAGGAGACAAATAATGAGCGTTGAAAAAGGTAGAGAAATAACTATATCAGTTCTTAAATTTAATCCAAGAAGTAAGGTTTCTAAACCTCACTTCGTAGACTATAAACTAGAAGAGACTCCAGGTATGACTCTTTTCATTGCATTAACAAAAATTAGAGAAGAGTTTGATCCAGATTTATCATTTGACTTCGTATGTAGAGCAGGAATTTGTGGTTCTTGTGGTATGGTAGTAAATGGAAAGCCTGCACTTGCTTGTAGAACACTTATTGCTAATTATCCAGAAGGAAAAATTCAATTAATGCCAATGCCTGCGTTTGAACTTATTAAAGATTTATCAGTTAATACTGGTAAATGGATGGACGCAATGTCAAAAAGAGTTCAATCATGGATTGTTGATAATGGTGAAGAAGTTGATATTGCTAAAATGGAAGAAAGAATTGATCCAGATGTAGCAAATGAAACTTTTGAACTTGATAGATGTATTGAATGTGGTATTTGTGTTGCTTCTTGTGGTACAAAACTTATGAGACCTGATTTTGTAGGACCTGTTGGATTAAATAGAGTTGCTAGATTTGAAGTTGATCCTCATGATAAAAGAACTGCTGAAGACTTCTATGAATTAATCGGTGATGATGATGGTATCTTTGGTTGTATGTCACTATTAGCTTGTGAAGACCATTGTCCAAAACACTTACCATTACAAAATAAAATTGCTTACTTGAGAAGAAAACTAGTAGCATTAAGATAAAAACAAAAGAGGAATCCCTCTTTTGTTTTATTCATTATATAAGTAGAAAAAGTTAAGTATCAAGTTTTGATATTTAACTTTTTGTATTTTAGGGAGAGATATAATGAGCTTAGCAAACGACTACTTTTTACTTTATCATGGAATAACATTTGAACAAAATTTAGATGTTGAACCAATTGATACTATAATAGATGAAGAAACTTTTTCAATTTATGCCTTAATATTAAGTGCATCAAGAAAAGAGTATGAAAAATTTTTACCTTTGAAATCCTTTGGAAAATTATGTTCAAAACTAAATGTAAAAACACCAACTAATATAAGTGAACTAAATCACTTACAACACAATATCATAGAAAATATTCAAGAAAATAAACAAAAAATATATATTGATGTACTACATAACTCTTTTGAACATCTAAATAACAATAATATATTAAATCAAGAAAACTTTAAAAAACTTAGTTCTTTATTTGACTACCAAGAACTTGATATAAAAGATGAAGCTACAAAAAACAAAGATGAAAATGAACAAGAACATAAATCATCATTTATTGAACTAAAAGCTTCTTTAGAAGAGATTATAAAAGAACTTAAACAAAATAGTTCAAATGAAGAGATAATAAAAGATTTAGATTCATCAAAAGAGTACTTAAACAATCAAAAATTCTCTATTGGTATTACAGGAGTAATGAACGCAGGTAAATCTACTATGCTTAATGCTTTAATGGGAAAAGAAATTTTAGGTAGTGCTGTTGTTCCAGAAACTGCTAACTTAACAATCGTAAAACACAATCCTACAGAAAATGCAAAAGTATTTTACTGGAACAAAAATGAGTGGGAAAGAATAGAAAACTCAGCAGCACAATTAGACTCTATGAAAGAGTATGTAAATGAAACAAATAGAATATTTGGAGATTCATTAAAAGATTATATAAAAGATAAATCAAGATATGATGAAGTTGATATAAATGATTTATCAAGTTATACATCAGCAGAAGCTAGTGGTAAAAAGTGTAATTTAGTTAAATATGTTGAATTAGGTTCAAATTTAGAATTTTTATCAGATGGAATTGAAATAGTAGATACTCCTGGACTTGATGATCCAGTAATTCAAAGAGAAGAGATAACAAAAGAGTATATTAGTCAGTGTGATATGATGCTTCATTTAATGAATGTATCTCAAAGTGCTACTTTAAAAGATGTAGAATTTATAATAGATGCCCTACTTTATCAAAATATTTCAAAACTTTTAATTGTTATAACAAGAGCTGATACAGTATCAAAAGAGCAACTACAAGAAGTTATTGAATATACAAAGTCTTCTATAAAAAGACAACTTAAAGCTCAAAATAAAGATTCTCAACTTGATTATATACTTAAAACAATTAAGTTTATTCCTATTTCAGGGAAAATGGCTTTACTTCATAGAACAGGAAGAGAACAAGAAGCATTAGAAGCTGGCTTTACTATAGAAGATACAGGTATTTTAGAAATAGAAAACTATTTAAAAGAGACTTTATTTGGTTCAAACTCTCAAAAAAGTGAACTTATTGTACAGTCTACTAAATCACAATTATTTAAAACTATTGAAAAACAAACAGCTTCTTTAAACTATGAGTTAAAACTTTTATCTAAATCAAAAGAAGAATTAAATAAAGAGTTAGAAGAGTTTAATAAGAAAAAAGTAGTAAATGAAAGAATATTTACTGCAATGAAAGAAGATATAAACTTCTACAAAAATGATGCAAAAAGCTATATAGATTCCCTTGAGACATTTTTAGAAAGTGAACTTATTGAATTACAAAATGTAATAAAACAAAGAGTTATATCAGATGTAAGATATTCATTTGAAAAAACAAAAAAAAGACCTGAAAACTCAAGAATCAAAGTTATTGTTGAAACAGCTATCAAAGATGGAATTATTGATGTAATTAGAGATTATAGATATAAATTCATTAAAAAATCACAAACTATTGGAGAACAAAGTGAACAAAAATATCATGATTTTGGTTTTTCAATAGGTCATAAAAATGATAATTTTGATGCAAGAGGTTTCTTCCAAGATGATTTTAAAACAGGTTTTTTAACTTCAAATAATGAAATTTTAATAAATCAAATCACGCAAGCAGTTTCAAAATCAAAAGAAAAAAAATTAAATGAGTTAGATAGGGAAATAGAAGGATATATAAAGGCTCAATTTAAAGCTATAGAAGAAGATATCAAAACAAAGGCAAAGAAGGTATCAAATATGTTAATTGAAAGCTTTTTCGAAACATTAAATGCTCCTTTAAAAGCCTTTGAAAACAAGCTTTTAAATGATGAAAAAATACTTCAAAATCAAATAGAAACTTTTGAACAAAATGATGCAAATAGAGCTGAACTTTCAATAGAAATTCATAAAAAAATAAAAAAACTAGATAATATGCTATCTACTATAAAAGGACTACACTAATGAGTAAAGCAATAAATATTTTAGATAATTTTATCAATGAATTTAAAGATGCCTATACTAAAAAAGAAGTAGTTTATGAAAGTGGTATAATTGGGAAAATCAAACAAGTTGAAGACAAACTACTTGATGAAAAATTTTTACCATCAAGACAATTAGAAAGAATACTAAAAAAGCAAACAAGAAGAGCTAGATATCCAATGGAAGTAGCAATAACAGGACAATTTTCAGCTGGAAAATCAACTTTCTTAAATGCTTTACTTTCAAGAAATATTTTACCAACAGGAATTACACCAGTAACTTCTAAAGTAAATTTTATTAACTATGGAGAAGAGTATAAATTAAAAATTACTTATTATTCTGGTGCACATGAATATGCTCCTATTGAGGCCATAGCTGATTTTACTGATCAAAGACAAGATGAAATGCAAGATATTAAATATCTTACACTTTATGCACCTATGGATATTTTAAAAGAAATCTCTTTTGTGGATACTCCCGGTCTTAACTCTCAATCTCAAAGTGATACAGATACAACAAGAAAAGTTTTAAGAGATGTGGGTGGTATAATTTGGCTTACACTTATTGATAATGCAGGGAAAAAATCAGAGGCTGATATACTTGATGAATATATGAGTCATTTTAAAGATAAAACTTTATGTGTTTTAAATCAAAAAGATAAATTTTCACAAGAACAAATAGAAACTACTACAAATTATGTGAAAGAAAAATTTTCAAAATATTTTGCTCAGGTTACTCCTATTTCTGCAAAAATGGCACTTGACTCAAGGGCAGCACATAAATCTGTACTTATTGAAAATAGTGTAGAAAAAGTTTTAAAAGAGTTTAAAACTGAATTAAATGAAAACTTAGATTGTACCTCATTAGAATTTTTTAGACAAAAATATGATGAATTTCAAAATGAGATAAAAGAGATTAAATACCAAGATATTACTTCAAATATGAAACTTTTACATGACTCAAATATACAAGAAGTTTTAGATTTTATAGAACATACAATAAGACCTAAAGCACAAGAATCAAAAGAGTATGCAATAAAAAAAGACTTAAAAGGTATTTGTGATATTTTAATCAAAGAGTATGAAACAATTATTGGAGTATATGATGCTTTAAGTACTATACTTAATTCTTGTGAAAATCAAGTAATTGAAGCCTTAGATAATATTCATAAAAAATACTCAAAAGAACTATTTACAATATATAATTCACTTGAATCAATTATGGAAAAAATGGCTAATGAAACATACAAAAATATTAAAAGAAAAAAAGCCTATAGGTTTGAAGAATCAAAAGGTGGTTTCTTAAAATCTGAAAAAATTGAAAAAATTGAGTATGAAACATACTGGATAGATGCTGATAATATCTATAAGAATCTATTTTATGATGATCAAAAAATAGATAAAATGTTTAAAAGATCAATTAAGCTTTTAAAAAATATTGAGTTAAATACAGATGAAGCTTTTAGAGAAGTTTATAGAATAATTAAAAATGAGGTTAGTAAATGGCAAGAACCTTATGAACTAATCAGAAAACATAGAGAAATTGCTTCTGATTTAGAGTTCTCAAATACAAGACACTTTGCAGCAAAAGTATATGAAAATGTTCTAAGATCATACCATAGAGCAATTTTAGAAAATATCTCTGCTTTAAGAAAAAAGTTTGCTTATTTTAATGGAGCATTATCATACTCTTATATTCAAACTACACAAGCCACTATTGCACACTTTGAACAGCAAATCAATGAATCAGAAGAGTTATATAAAAAAGAACCAACAAGATTCTCAATTCAACATCCTAGAGAAGATCAAATTCTTACAAAGCTTAAAGCTAATTTTGGTTTTGAAAAAATTGAAGATTTTTTAACTTCAAAAAGAAACTATTTATATAAAATTATCAAATACTCAAAAGAACAATACTTAGAAATAAATAAGGACAGAATAAACTTTGTAAGAGAAAAAGAGAATGAATATCACGAGAAAATAAAAGATTTAAAAAATATAAAAGAAGATATCTAATCTTCTTTTATTATAATTGTAGAGAGTAAATTAACCTTTCACCTCTTATCTTATCCCTAGACTCTTTTACTAATCTAAACCCAAGAGAAAATAAAGATTTAGAAGAAGCAACATTTGTTTTAGACGCAGCAGCTAAAGCCCTATTTTTACCTAAATTCTTAATCTGTTGTATTTGAGCCAAACCTATCTCTTTAGCATAACCTTTACCCCAAGAAGTTTCTTCTAAAATAAAACCTATTTCATAATCTTCTTCATCTAAATAAGTACAAGACAAAATACCTGCTAAGCCAATAATAGTTTTTGTTTGCTTTTCAAGTAATACACTAAGACCTATACTTGAATCAAAGTTTCCATGAGTACGTAGAAACTCTTCTGTTTCTTTTTTTGTAAAACCTGATGAACCAAAAGTATTTGCTACTACATTTTTATTTGAAAAAATTTTATCAAATAAAATATCAAAATCTTTTTCTTTCATAGTTCTTAAAATCAATCTATTTGTATTTAAAATTTCCATAGTTTATCTCTTATTCTTTAATTATAAAGAATTATAACAAAAAGTTTAAATATAATACCAAATGAAATATTTAAATCATTATCCCAAAAACCTACAAACACAAATTCAAGACTTATTAGATAAAAATAAACTTGATAAATATCTAATATCAAAATACCCTATTGCTCATAATATAAAATCAGATAAAGCTCTTTATTCTTATGTAAATGAGCTAAAAAATCAATATTTTAAAAAGTACCAATTATCAAAAATCCAATATGATGGAAAAATAAATGTAATAAACAATGCCTTAGGTATGCATACATTTATCTCAAGAGTTCAAGGAAATAAACTAAAAGCAAAAAGTGAAATAAGAGTTGCTACTTTATTTAAAAATACACCTGAAAAATTTTTAGAAATGATCGTAGTGCATGAATTAGCTCATCTGAAAGAAAAAGAACATAACAAGGCTTTTTATAATTTATGTACTTTTATGATGGAAGATTATCATCAAGTTGAATTTGACTTAAGAGTTTACTTAGTTTATATGGATAAGTTTGGGAAATTATATTAAACAAAATACTCTTTTTAAAAAAATACTAAAATAACATTTTAAATTAAAGAATATAGAATATATATTTATATATAATAATATCTTAAAAAATTATTAATAAGGTATATTATATGAACTATCTAAAAAAATCCATTTTACTTATCTTTGTACTACTAACTATAACTGCTTGTAGTGAAAGTAAAAGTGTAGAAATAAAAAAAAGTAATTATGATATAAAGCAATGTAATAAAGAAAGCTATACAAAAGAAGATTTAGAAGATTATAAAAGACTTGTAGAACAAGGAGAGATACAAGGGTATAACTGTATTGGTATTTATTATATGAGAGCAAAGGATTATAAAAATGCAAAAAAGTATTTTTATAAAGGAAAAGAAAAAGGAAGTTTAGAGTCTTATGCTCAAATAGGAAGCTTATATAGACACTTTTTAAATGATAATAAAAAAGCCGTAGAGTATTTTACAATAGCAGCAAATAATGGACATGGAAAAGCTGCACATAATTTAGGTGTATATTATGATAAAAACTTTGCATATAAAAAAGCTTTAAAATGGTATGAGAAGTCTTTTAATAAAGGTGACACCTATTCTCTTTTAGCAATGGCTCATGTTTATAGAAAACAAAAGAATTATGAAGAAGCTATAAAAACTTTTAAAAAAGCTGG
>NZ_JBMOVW010000014.1:0-38142 GCF_049472155.1 Arcobacter rhizosphaerae
GCTGATAATACTGCAGGTTTCACTTGTGGAAACGTAGGCCGCTGCCAGCTCTTGAGTTTTATCTAAAAGCTTTTATCTATTTGAACTTCTTTACAGTTCCTTTAGGTAGAAGCTTTTTTTTTAGCCCTTTTATTTATATTTTTCTTTTATTTTATGTATTCTATTACTTTTTTACCGCACATTATTTTTTTTCTCTTATATTTAATATAGCTTGGGATTCTTTTAAACCATAGTTAATAAAAACTCTCTTCTTTTTTATCTTTTTAAACATATTTTATTGGTTTATTTATTAAGGTGAGACCTTTTTTATTAGTTATAAGAGTCTTTATTAAAATACATCCCAAGATTAAATCTTATTGCATATCTTGGTTTAAAATCTTCCTCTCTACTATAATAGTTCTCTGGTATTGTATCTATATACAACCATTTCTTTATATAATGTCTATATTTTAGTTTTAAGGCATATCTTTTTATTTTCATATCAGAGTCTATGTTATTGATATTTGTATTTGCTGTGTACCTTAAATAGTTTTTATTTGTTAGTTTTTGATCTAAATATATAGAGTGATATATTTCACTATTATTTTCTTTTTGTGATTGCCAATAGTGTTGATTAAAATTGTGTACTGAAAAGCTTTCATTTATTGCTCTATCTATTTTAAAATAACTAGTAGATTCTAAATCCTTTAAATTAGAATATTTAAAAGTTTGATTTAATGTATAAATATAATTAGTGTTAACATTATCAAAAATTTTTTTTGCTTCTATTTTTATAAATGGATCTAATTTACTTTTTATTTTTATACCTACTTTTGTTTTTAAATTAAGATTATTTTTTAAAGCTTTGTAGTATCCTAATGCTAAATTAACATCATCTTTTTTACTTTCTGATGTTTTATTTTCTACATTGTCTATTGTGTCTCTTTGTTCATCTGTTTCAATTTCTATATGTATTGCTTCTTTTAGTCTAGGTAGTTTAAGTTTTACTTTTACTCTTTGATCTAAAACTATATCTTCATGTTGATTTTGAGATGCAGATAATTCAATAAGTCCATAAGCATTATGATAATCCAAATTATCAACTGTATCTTCAAAAAAGAAGTTATCAATATTAATAGATGTATTAATAATTGAGCTATGAATTGTTTCTCTAATATTCTTAGTATTTTCTATAAAATCATCTAAAAAGGTTTTATTATCTACTTCATTTCCATAAGATAAGCTATTTGCTATAAAAATAGTTAATAAAATCTTTTTTTTCATATAGTACTCTTTTTTGCTTGATATTGTATATTTAGCTTATGACACATTTTTATTCCATATAGATATATTATCCAAGATATATATATCCAAAAGAAAGTAAATAAAAGTGTCGCTAATGAACCATATATTGTAGTGTATGTTTTATTATATATAACATAATAAATAAATAGATTTTTAGTTATTGATAAAATAATTAGTGTTATTAATGATGATATTAATGCTGCTTTATCATTTATATGTCTATTTACACTATATTTAAATAAAGAGTAAAAAATTAACCATGAGAATAAATATGAAAATATTATATTTAATATATTATTATCGTAAAATGCTGTTATTATATTTAAGGCGGCAAATATTATAGGAAGCATTACTAAATATAAAGAATAGAATATAAAAGAAAAATGAATAGATTTTCTTTTTGATTTATGAATTTTATTTACTATATATTCATAATCTTTAAAAAACATAATAAATACAAATAACATATAGAATATTCCAAGCCATCCTAATTTATTTGAATTTGAAATATAATCTTTAAGTGTATTTACAATATCTACTGAATGAGTTGGATTAATAATGTTAAAAATATAGTCTATAAAAATATCTATATACGATTGAAATTCTTGGAAGCTTGAAATTATCGCAATAAGTAATGCAATAATTGGAAGAATAGAGAAAATAGTAAAGAAGCTTAAACTAGCTGCATAATATGTTGTATCATCATTAAAAAATGAATCAATTGCTGATATTACTTTTTTAGTTAAGCTATCTTTTTTATCTTCTTTATTCATTTTTCATTAAAGTCCCATTTTAAATGGATTTAAAATATTATTTGGATCAAAAGCTTTTTTAATACTTCTAAATAATTCAATTTCAGCTTCATTAAATGCTATATTCATAAACGGAGCTTTTGATAATCCAATACCATGCTCACCAGATAGAGTTCCACCCATATCACAAACCATTTGAAATATATCTTCAATTGCTTTATGCCCATCTTCCATTTCTTTTGGATTTGTTTTATCTTTAACCATCACATTTACGTGAATATTTCCATCTCCTGCATGACCAAAACATGGTACATTAAATCCATATTTTTCTCCAATAGCATAAATCGCATCAAGTGCTTCTGGAAGTTTTGATCTTGGTACAGATATATCTTCATTTAATTTTTTTGTTCCATAAATCATAGTTGCAGGACTTGCATTTCTTCTTGCAAACCAAAGTGAATTACCATGTGCTTCATCTTTTGCTTCTATAAAATCAACTGAACCATATTGTGCAAAAGCTTCTTTTAATGTTTGAATTTGTGAATCAACTTCTGCTTGTGATGAGCCATCAACATCTCCTACTAAAATTCCACCTGCATTCTCAGGCAATTCTACTTGTGGAAATTTTTCTCTTAATGCTTTAATTACTAATGCATCTAAAAACTCCATTGCAACAGGATTTGCACCACTTGCTAGAGATTTGAAAACAGCATTCATTGCTTTATTTACATCAGGGAATACCCCCATATATGTTTGTTTGAATTTTGGTTTTGGAATTAGTTTTAATGTTATTTCTGTAATTACTGCAAGTGTTCCTTCACTAGCTATTAAAATACCTGCTGTGTTATATCCAGCAACATCTTTAATAGTTTTTTTACCTGCTGTAATAATTTCACCATTTGGTAAAACAGCTCTAAGTGCTACAACATAATCTTTTGTAATTCCATATTTAGCAGCTCTCATACCACCTGCATTCTCACTAACATTTCCACCTAATGTAGAGTAATTTTCACTTGCTGGGTCTGGTGGGTAAAATAATCCAACTGCCTCAACAGCTTTTTGAAATTCCATATTAATAAGTCCTGGTTGAACAACTCCAACCATGTTTTCCATATCAATTTCAAGAAGTTTATTCATGTGTCTTTCTAGTGATAAAATAATACCACCATTAGAAGGTAAAGCTCCACCAGTAAAGCCAGAACCTGCACCTCTTGGTACAATTACTATTTTTTCTTCATTACAAAATTTTAAAATTTTTGAAATATCTTGTTCATCTCTTGGAAAAACAACTGCATCAGGTTCAAATCTTTCTTTTGTTGCATCATAACAATATGCAATTAAATGAGCTTTATCAGCTTTTACATTTTCTTCTCCAACAATGGATGTTAAATAATCTAAATGTTCTTGTTTTATCATTATTTAATTCCTAGAATATTTTTATAATAGTTTTCATAGCTATTATTATCATACGATTTTTTTTCTTCAAATTTATCTTCTTCATCTAATAAAAAATTAAAAATTGATAAATCAAAATTAAAATCAAAGTCTAATGGAGCTTCTTCAATTTTTTCTATTCTTGTATAAAATGGCAGTTCAGATTTTGATGAAGCATAACTAATATCATAATTTGTTAATGTTTTAAATGTTTTTGCATCTATTACATATACTTTATCTTCAAGTACTATAAATATTGTTCTTAAGTTTTGTTTTATTGCAAATTCTTGTATAGTCTTTTTTGAAGGAAACGGCTCTTCATTTATTTTTAATTGTGTTGCAAAAATATCTGAGTGTAAAAAGTTATTATATTTAAAGTTTTCTCTTACTCTTTGAAATGCTTCTTGATTTGGTGCTATTAGCATTGATGATGTGTATAAGTAGTTTAGTGCTAAAATATCACCTTTTTGTGCACCTCTTTTAGATGTCGGTAATGCTTCTTGTTCTATATCATCAAATGAAGAAAACTCAATAGTTGAACTTGTATCATCAGAACTAATTACTTTAGCATTTGCTACAATTAATCTTTTATCATTATCATGTAAATGAATTACAACACCACTTTGTCCTATTATTAAATTGCCAATATCAATTACTGTTTTATTATCTTTAATATTCTCAATTTTTACACCAAAGGCCTGGAAAGAAAGTTTTTTTGTAGTATTGTTTGTATCAACTTTTTTAACTTCTTTTTTAAGTAATTTATCATTTGTAAGTAAATATTTATAACTTAATGAGTTTTGATTAGATTGCACTTTAATATCTAATACTCTCCAGCCTTTTTCTTCCATATCTTTTATTGAGTATTTGCTTGCACATTCTCCACCATCTAATTTTGTTACTTCAATTGTTGACGGTGTGTTCCATTTATCTTTATAACAAATTGTTGTTTGCGCATTAGCTACAACTGTACTTAAAAGTAATGATGAACTAATTAGTGTAATTTTATTTAAAAGTTTATTCATATTTTTTCCTATTTATGCTTCTTGTAGTTCTTGAAGTTTTTTTCTAACTTCTTCTACATGAACAATCTCAAATTTTTCACCTTTTACAGTTTTTTTCTTTCTTACGTTTACTTTTTCCCAAACTGCTGCGATTTTACCTTCTGGATTAATAATAAATGTACTTCTTACAACTCCCATAAATTCTTTACCCATAAATTTTTTAAGTTGCCATACACCATAATCTTCACACATTTTTTTATCTACATCTGCTAATAGAGTAATAGTTAATTCTTTTTTTTCTATAAATTTTCTATGTTTTTGGGCATCATCAGGACTTACACCTAATATTACTGCATCTAAGTCATCAAATTGTGGATGAGCTTCTGTAAAGTCACAAGCTTGAGTTGTACAACCAGGAGTCATATCTTTTGGATAGAAGTATAAAACAATCCATTTACCTTTTAAATCTCTTGAGCAAATCTCAATATCATCTTGGTTTGGAGCACAAAAATCAGGTGCTTTTGTTCCTATTTCTAACATATAATTATCCTTTATTCTTTAATAGCTATAAATGTGGCAAAGTTTACCCATTTAAATATCGTCTCACAATGTGAGAAACCTGCATCTTTTATCATTTGTTTATTTTCATCTTCTGTATATGGTATCAAGACATTTTCTAATGCTTCTCTTTTTTGAGCTATTTCAAATTCTGAGTACCCTTGAGTTTTCTTAAACTCATAATATTCATCAATAGATTGTTTATTTAAAGTTGGGTTTGATGATATAACTTTCTCACTAAATATAAAAATACCTTTGTTTTCTAAAGAATCATAAATTTTTTTTACTAATTTTTCTCTTTGAAGAGGTCTAATAAATTGAAGTGTATAGTTTGAAAGTATAAGTTTTGCATCAGTATAAGAGATATCATGTAAGTCTGCGTTTATCAAATCAATATCTACGCCAAAAGCTTTTGCTTTCTTAGAAGCTCGATTTAACATAGCTTCAGAGTTATCAATACCTATAAGTTTTAGATTTTTTTTACAATGTTTTGATAATTCTATTAGTGTTGAAGCAGTTGAACATCCTAAATCATATACTTTGTCATTTTCTTCTAAAAAATTAGATGCAAAGTTTATAGATAACCTTTGCATTTCTTTATAAAAAGGAACAGACCTATTTAGCATATCATCAAACACTGATGCAACATCTTCATCAAATTCAAATTGTTTTGTTATTGATTTTTCAAATACTTTATCTACCATGAAGATATTTTATCTAAATTATTATTAATCTAGATAAAAATAAGAATATTTTGAATTTATATGATATCTATAAATTTAAGATTAAAAAATATTAAAGTTTATTAAAAAATATAAGATGTATTATGTAATAATAATATAATATTATTTAAATAATAATTGTTATTATATGTCAAGGAGACTAAATGTCAAGTTCTAATGTTAAAAGTATATTACTTTCAACTATTGTATCAGGTATGTTAATTGGTTGTGGTGGTGGAGGAGGCTCTTCTGTTACTTCTTCTAATTCAACTGGTGCAGGAGGTGGTGCTCAAAAAGGTCCATTTAAAGAAGGTCAAGTTGTAACTGCCCAAAAATTAAAAATTGATGGTACCTTAGATACAAATGTACCTAGTATAACTACCCAGACTGATTCTTTAGGTAAATTTAAATTCTCAAGTTTATCATGGAGTGGGCCTACAGAGTTTACTATTGAAGGTGAATATTTAGATGAATCTACGGGTGAATATGTTTCAGGAGGGTTTTTATCAGCTATTACAGATATAAAAGAAGGAACTATTCCTAAAGTTAATATTAATATTCTTACACATATTGCCTCTGAAAGCATAAAAGAACAGATGAAAGCAAATGCTGATAGTGATCCATCAAATGATATTACAATAGAAGAGGCAAAATCTACAGCTAAAAAAGTTGTTTCTAAGGTATTTAAAATAAATCTTGAAAATACAGAACTTGAAGAATTAGACTTAACAAATGAAAATAGAGATAATGCAACAGATGAACAAAAAGCTGCAAATACTCAATTACTTAAGTTATCTGCTGCTTTATCTTCCACAATAGATCCAATCTCAACTTTACAAAAAATTGCTACAGATTTAAAAGATGGGGAAGTTGATGATGAGGCAGAAGCTTCTTTTGAGGAATTAAAGCAAAAAGAATCGGAAGTTAAATTATCTGAAATTGCTCAGAATATAAAGTCTATTATTAATCTCGATACTATTCCTAATAGTGAAGATTTTTTAAATGGAACTATGTCTTTAAATAATACATTAGTATTTAATGATAAGTTGGAAGTTAGTCCTAGTAATTCTTCTGAAGATTATGAAGAATCTAACAGTGTTTTAGTATCTGGAATTATAGGTACAAAAGCTGCAGATATTTCTATTATAAATGGTGAATATAGCTTAGATGGTGGGAAAAACTGGATAAATTCATCAGTAAAAGAAGGAAAAGTTTCAAATGGAGATACTTTAGTTTTAAGAGCAGTACCATCATCTAATTTTGATACAAAAACTACAACAGTTGTTACAATAGGTGGAGTAGATTTTGATTTTGATATTACTACTGAACCTGAGTTTACAGTAAATGATACAAGAGTTAAAGCTTTTGATTTTGTATCAAAAACGAAGCAATCTTTAAATACTGAGGTTATAAGTGATCCAATACAAATTGAAGGTATAAATGCTATTACTAATGTCTCTGTAACAAATGGTATTTTAGAAGTATCATCAAATGGACTAGATAATTGGAATAATGCTACCCAAGTAGAAAATGGTAATTATGTAAGAGTAAAACATACTACTTCTAATGATTATAATGCAAGAGTAAAATCAATAGTTACTTTTGGTTCAGAACAAAATCAAGTTATAGCTGAGTTTAAGTCATATACTCAAGCACAAGATAGGACACCTAATTTTATTACAATAGCAACAAAATACGATCAAAACTTATTTGATAAAGAAAATATAGAATATGTTGATTTTAATCCTGTAACAGTTACAGGATTTACAGGAGAAATTGAAGTAAAAGTTATAAATGGTGAGTTTACAGTTGATGGTGGTACTACATGGTATAGCCAAGAAGATTTAAAAAATCTTAAAAAACCTATAAAAATAACTCCTAATACACAGGTTGATATTAGACATTTAAGTTCAAGTGAATTTAACACAAAAACAACATCTTTTTTGACTTTAGGTACTAAAATTGTAGAGTTTAGTTCATTTACAATTGCAAATGGAGATGATACTTTACCTAATGAATTTAATCTAAAAGTTATTTCAATGGATGCTCATGATACAAGGCCTATTGTTCCTGTCGATATAAATAAACTTATTGAATCAAATGAAATCACTTTAGATGGAATTAATACTGAGGTAAATATTTCTGTAAGTGAGGGAACTCAATATAGTATTGATGGTGGACAAACATGGAATAGTGAAGATGGTATTGTATCAAAAGGAGATACATTAAAAGTTAGACATACTTCTTCTAAAAATTATCTTGAAAAAACTGAGTCAATAGTGAAAGTAGGTGATTATGAAACTAAATTTATTTCATATACTAAAGCACCTATAGATACTATTCCTAATCCATTTGGGTTTGCTTTAGTTGAAAATGTAGATATAAATGCAGAAGTTATTTCAGAAGATGTTTATATAAGAGGTATAAATACCCAAACTAATATTTCTATTATAGATGGTGAATTTTCACTAGATGAAGGTGTAAATTGGCAAACAACTGGAATGATAGCGGATAATCAAAAAGTAAGAGTAAAACATATTTCTGCTAAAAATAATGAAGAAAAAACTGAAACGATTTTAACAATAGGCAATGATATAGATGGAAAATATGAAACAAAATTTATTTCAGTAACTAAAAAAACTATACCTAATTTAGAAGATGTGATAAATGAGTTTAATACACAAGTTTATAATGGTTCTTTTTATAGTTTTACTCCTAAAGCTAATAATGTTGATGAATGGGAAATTTCAGAAAATAAACCTTCATGGTTATCTTTAAATAAAAGAACAGGTCAAATTAGTGGTACTCCTAATAGTGTATCTTTAGAAAAAGTTTATAAAAATATTGTATTAACTGCTAAAAATAGTTCTGGTGAAGTAAGTCTTCCTTCCTTTGATTTAGAGGTTAAAGGCTTAACTCCTACAGTAATATTAGGAAATATAAAATCTCAATACTCAATATATAATGATATTGAAATTCAAGCAAATGTAAATGATACATCAGATGATACACATACATTTAGTTTAAATAATGCTCCAAGTTTCTTATCTATAGATGAAAAGGGTAAAATCTTTGTAAGTAAAGATACTTTAACAACTGCAAATAAAGGAACTTATAAATTTACAATAAGTGCTGAAGATAGTACTGGTAAAGTAGGAACAAGTTCAGAAGTTTCATTTGAAATTGTAGAATTTTCAAATGTTGATACTCCTCCAACAATTTCAGGTACACCTTCTCTTACAATTGAAGAGGGCAATAGCTATTTATTTAATCCAATATCAAGTGATATAAATGATAATAGTGAAAAACCTTTAATATTTACAATGACTGGAAATCCTTCATGGTTAAGTATAAACTCTTCAACAGGTACAGTTTCAGGTACTCCTTCAAATGATGATGTTGGAATAACTGATGAAATTACTATTAAAGTTACAGATAATACTGGTTTATCAGACTCTTTAGAACCATTTAAAATAACAGTATCAAATGTAAATAATAAGCCTATAAAAGTTGGTTCAATTGCAGAGCAAACAATATCAACAGATACTTCTTCTTATTCATTAGATGTAAAGCCATATTTTGATGATATTGATCTTAAACATGGAAATGAAGTATTAACTTATGAGGTTACTTTTGATAGTGGAGAATTACTTCCTAAGTGGTTAGCATTTGATTCTAACACTGGTATTTTAACAACTACATCCTCAAATAATGTAGGGGTTTATCAAATGAAAGTAACAGCTACAGATAAATCAGGAGAAAAAGTTGTCCAAAACTTTACTATTAATATTGAAAAAGATAAGTTTACACAGGCTTTAGAGAAGATAGACAGTATTGATCCTGAATTAGAAGATATTGATACAAAACTTCAAGAGGCTAAAGATATTTTGTCAACTCTTACAAGTGACAAAGCTACTGTTATTACAACTTTAATTTCTATTGCAGAAATTGCAAATAGTGATACTATAAATGACCTAATAAGTATTAAAAATAGTAATGATGGTAAAGATTATAATGGTACAAATTTAAATGCCTTAGTTAGAAATAGTGTCATGGATTTTGTAAATATTGATAGTTTAATCGAAAATGCTTCAACAACAAAATTTACAACAGTTACTACAAATAAGATGCATGAAATTGCTACAAAATTAAAAGAGTTAAGTGATAATCTTGGTAAATACTATCAATCAGCTAATGACTCTTATACTTATCAAAATGAAACTATAACTTATGATGATGCAAATGCTTTAAGAGCTACTATTTTAGGTATTGCATTTAAATTAGAAAATCTGTCAGCTTATCAATGGGGAATCGATTCAGATTTTGCTACACAAGAAGCTTCTGAGAGTAAAAATGAATATATAAATTTTGATATTAATAGGCCAAGTATATTAAATAGAGGAAATTTCTTTAAACTTATATTTGCTGACAGAGTATTAACTGCTAAAGAATATTTAAAACAAGCTGTAAATATTGCTTTAAGAGTTCCTATTGGATATGAGGGTGAATTTAAAAGTGATTATAAAACAGATCTTCAAGCTATTAAAACAGCATTTGATGGAAAAGGACAATATACTTACACAGATTTTGATGCAAGTGATGACGAAGCTTCGGTTACTATTGATTTAAATAAACTATTTGCTACACCTCTTCAATTAAGTGATTTAGGTTCTAACTGGCAATATAGTTGTAGAAATGGTAAGTTAATTGAAGGCTCTACAGCAGCTGAAAAATATGGATATACGACTTGTGAGTATTCTTATGAGCTATATGATGCTACTCTATATACTTGGAATGAGACTCCTAAAATAGAAGTACAAACATCACCAACTGCAAGTAGTTCAAAAATTGATGATATCATTTTAAATATCAAATTAAAAAAGAATAATCAAATATTAACAGGACAAGCATTACTTGACTATCTTTATAAAGATGATTTTAAGTTAAGTAGAGATGATATTAGTGGTAAGTCTTTTAATGTAACTTCTGTAGATAATTCAGCTTATGTAAAATTCGAAGTTTTAAGTGATGGAACAGGAACTGAAGTAGGATATAATTCAGATAAGACCCAAGAATCTAGTGAAAATTTTACGTGGGATATAGAAGATGGAAAGTTAAAAATTATGTTTAATGATAATAGTGTAGATTTCTATATATTTGATGATACTCCTTCAAATGGTGTAATTGTTAAAGTTCATGGCCCTGATGAAGCTCCTTTTGATGCTATAATTTCTGATTTTAAAGATATAGAACCAGTAATTCAAACTTTAACTTTTGAAGAATTAACTGCTAACTCTTTTCTTGTACTTGGTGATGGTTGGTATGATGAAATGACTTTTAATAACTCAAAGAATGCAATTGATGGAATTGAATATTATAGAAATGACTCAGGAATTTATGTGAAGAATGGAAGTACATGGTCTATAGATATTACACCAACATCTAATAAAAATCAAGTATTATATGTAGATTCAGACACTGGAGAAAAAGGAACGTTTACTACTTTTAAAACAGAGTTGTTATCCGGTTATACAAATGTATTTAAGACGACTATAAATTTTCAGCTTACAGAAGATATTACTTATTTTTGGGAGGTTTGGGATTGGAACCCTACTGATAGTGGGTATACTATAGAAAATTTAGATCAATTAGAATCATCATTTTTAAATAATATGTATACGCTAATGGGAAATAAAATACCAGTAATGATTAATAATTCAGGGAATGTTGTAAAAGCCAATGAAGTAAAAGATGCTATGGGTAATTATTATGAAAGGAGTACTTTACCAGAAGATATAGTTGGAACGTGGGAAAAAGATATTTCAAATAATTATCTAAAACTTTCATTAAAAAATTCTTCTGATATTGTAAATGAAATTATTTATTTAAGAGTATTAAATGATAATGGAGTTTATAAAGTAGAAGAAAAAACAACATTATTTAAAGATTATAAATATTCAAAAGATTTTATTTCAGGAACTGAGCTTTCTACTTATAAGGTAGATAAGGGACTTTAAATAATAAAACTAAAATAAGTAGACTTTTAAGTCTACTTATTTTATACTTTTTAGGACAAATCTATTTTTTAAGGTATTTTTATTTTGATAAAAGTCTTCTTTTCTTTTTTTTTTCTTTTATCATCTCTTTTTTCTACTGAAATTGTATTTAATAAAATTGAAGAGTTTAAAATAAATCAAGAAAATATTTTATATATAATAAAAGCAGATATTAAACATGTTGATTTAAAAAAGCTTAAAAAATTTAAATTTTTTAATAAAGAACAAATCATTTCTCAAGCTTCATTTTATGAAAAAGGAACTTTTATAAAAGAAAACATAAAGCTTCACTTTAAAAAAGCCTATTTTTTAGAAGGTGATTTTATTATGAAAAATATTAAAGGAAAAATAAATAATTATAAAATTGAAGCAAAAAAAGCTACTTATACTTCTACAGATATTATATTAGAAAAAGCATTTGTTATTATAGATAATAAAAGAGTAAGAAGACTAAAACTTACTATTCCTTTATAAAATAATTTTTAGCTTCTTTTATATCCAAAAGAATTTGTTTCTTCAAATTATCAAAACTATCAAACTTTTTATTGTCTCTTAATTTTTCAAAGAATTTTATTTGGACTACAAACTCTTCATTTTTTATGTTTTTATCTAAGATATGTGTTTCAACAGCATAACTTCCATCTGTTGTTACTCTATGTCCTAAAAAAGTTATTGAGTTGTATTCTTTATCATTTAGTATTGTTTTTGTAGCATAAACTCCTTCATTAGGAAGTAAAAATTCTTCTACAAAAAGGTTTATAGTTGGTACAAAACTTTTTGCTCCTAAGCCTTGTCCTTTTATATGTTTTCCATATATTTTATATTCTTTACCTAGAAGTTTATTTGCTATTTTTATATTACCTTCTTTTAAATATTCTCTTATAACTCTTGAGTGGACAGCAATTGTATCTATTTTTACTTCATCTAAAACTTCAACTTCTCCATTAAATAATTCTTTTAGTTCTGTAACACAATTTTTTCTACCTTTTCCAAAGCAAAAATCAAAACCTACAACTATTTTTTTTAAGTTAGGATACTCTTCTTTTAAAAGTTTTATAAACTCTTTTCCTTCTAAGTGTTTGATATTTTCAAGTACATAATAATAAATAGGATATTTTGAATACTCTTGTCTATAACTTTTGGGAGTTAAATTTGCATATCCTGATTCTATTGATAGTATTGCACCATTTTCATCTAACTTCTCAAAAAGTTTTTGATGTGCAGCGTGCATTCCATCAAAGCCTCCTATTGCTATAGAAGTGATTGTATTTTTATTTACTAAAGTAGAAAAGTTCTTCTTCATTTCCATCTTTTCCTTGTAGTTTACTCTTTGAGTTATAGATTAACTTCCAGTTTAAAGCAGATATTGTATCTAAGAATTTTTGTCTTGCTAATTCTATTGCTTTTTTATCTTTTACCACACCTTTTTTATCTCTTTTTACATTTGTTCCAACTTCAAATTGTGGCTTAAATAAAATGATTATATCTTTGTTACTTAATCTGTTTATATCTTCTATTATATTTAAAATAGAAATAAAAGATACATCACAAGTAACTATTTCAAAACCATTTTTATTTTTATAGTCTCTTATATCAGTTTTTTCATAAAATGAAATTTTTTCATCACTTTTTATTTTTTCATGTAACTGGTTTGAGCCTACATCTACACAAGTAACACTTTTTACATTTTGATTAAGAAGTATTTGAGTAAATCCACCTGTACTACTCCCTATGTCTAATGCTGTTTTATCTTCTAATTTTAAACTTGGAAGTTCTTCTAAAAAGTGTTTTAGTTTATATGCCGCTCTACTTACATAAAACTCATCTTCAAGTATTTCAATTTTATTTTTTTCATTTACATCAAATGATGGTTTTGAAACTATATTGTTATCTACTTTTATTTTATTAGCTTTTATTAGTTCACTTGCTTTATTTCTACTTTGTAGTTGAAAGTTATCTTTTAGGTATTGGTCTAATCTCATGCGAAATTATAGTTAAATTTTTATCAAGAATAGTTTATATATACTATAATCTATTTTAATATGATGGGATTTATTTGAAGTTTGTAAAACAAGAGTATGAAAATACTTATGAAGAAAAAAAGTCAAAATTTATAGCACATTTAGTGCCTTACGAAGAATTTGAAGTACTTATGCAAAGATTAAAACAAGAACATCCAAAAGGAAGACACTTTGTTTATGCTTATAGATATTTAAATGAGTATGGTCAAGTTGTTGAAAATAGTAGCGATGATGGAGAACCAAAAGGAACATCAGGAAAACCATCCCTTGCTGTCTTATCAGGTGCAGGCATTATAAATAGTGCAGTTATAATAGTAAGATATTTTGGTGGAATAAAACTTGGAACGGGTGGACTTGTAAGAGCTTATGGCTCAAGTGTAAATGAAGTTTTAGATAAAGCAGAGTTTTTTGAGTATAAAAATTTAATTGTAAAAAAATTAGCTTGTGAGTATCAAGATTTATCTAAATTGGAGTATTTATTAAAAACAGATGGAATAAATATAAAATCAAAAGAGTTTTCTTCTTTTGTAATTCTTTATATTGAACTTTCAAAAGATGAATGGGATGATTTTTTACCAAAATTACCTTTGTCAATAAAAGTAAAATAATTTTTATTAATAATAATGATTATTAATTTAAATTATAAATAAATTGAAGCTAATATAACCGAAAAATCGAACTAATTTTAAGCTTTTTTTACTATAATATCTCAAAAATTAAAAAGGAAAGTAGTGAAAAAAGCATTTTCTTTAATGGAGCTTATGGTAGTAATTATTATTTTAGGCTTACTAGCAGCTTTTGTATTACCAAACCTTACTGGTAAAAGTGATGAAGCAAAAGATAAGATTGTATGTATTCAAATGAAAAGTATTGCGCAAACTTTAAAAATGTATAAACTTGATAACTCTTCTTATCCCCAAACACAAGAAGGTTTAGCTTTATTGGTTGAGAAAAAATATTTTGAGGATGGAAAACTTCCTAAAGATGCGTGGGCAAATGAGTTTATTTATATTTCAAATGAGAATGGTTTTGATTTAGTATCAAAAGGTGCAGACAAAAAAGAAAGTACTGCTGATGATCTTTACTACTCAAAGTGTAAATAGTAAATGACGGATATTAGAGTAAAGAAAGCTTTTACTCTAATTGAGCTTATTATAGTAATAGTTATAGTTTCAGCTACATATTTTTTAGTTTTTTCAACTAATAGTTTTAATACTCAAAATAATAATAAAAAAATTAGTTTAGAAAATTTAAAACAAACACTTTTTGACAAATATGATTTTTCACAAAGTTTAGAATTTATTTGTATTGACTCTACTTTTGATTGTTATTTAAAAGTAGATGGAGTTATCAGTGATAAAAAGCTTGTAAGCAATTTTTTCACTAATAAACCTGAAGTTTATGAATATGAAGCTATTGAAACAATAAAAGAATTCGATTCTATAAAAATAAATGATGTTGATTATGATGTTGTTTTTAGATTTATTATAAACAGTGATTATAAGACAAATGAGTTTATTTTAGATACATTAAAAAATAAAGTTTATATTTTTAATTCTATATATGAAAAACCATTAGTTTTTGAAGAATTAAGTAATGCTTTTGAAATTTTTAATAAAAATATTGTTGAGGTAAAAGATGCTTTTTAAATATCAGGGTTTTGATTCAAATGGAAAAAAAGTAAAATCTAAACTTGAAGCTACAAATTTAAATGAAGCAAAAGCAAAATTAAAAGCAAAAAGTATTTTATATACGGCTATAGAAGAAGAGAGTTTTAATTTTTCTAAAGTTTCTTTAAAAAGAAAGAAAAATTTAGACTTATCAAGCTTATCAAATATTAGTAGGGATCTAAGTATTTATTTAAATTCAGGTATTTCTTTGATTTCAGCTGTAGAGCTATTAAAACAAAGATATAAAAATAATAAAACTTTAAATTCTTTTTTTGAATCAATTGGAACATATCTTGATGAAGGGAAAAATTTTTATGTTGCCCTTGATTCTCAAAGTATTATAAAACTTCCAGAATTTTATAAACAATCAATTAAAATAAGTGAAAATGGTGGACTTTTAGAGTCAGTTCTTTTAGAATTAGCAACTTTTTTAAAAGAACAAGATAGAGTAAAAAAACAAGCGAGCCAAGCTTTAGCTTATCCTTTATTTATTTTGTTTATTTCACTTTTTATGGTTGGTTTTATGCTTAGTTTTATTGTGCCTAAAATCACTGATATTTTTACGCAAATAGATCAAGAACTTCCTCAAAGTACAAAAATAGTAATAGCTTTAGGAGATTTTTTCTCAAATAATTATGCTTATGTTCTTGCAGGGATTATTTTTACTATTTTTATATTTGTATTTCTAATGAAAAAATCAACTAAATTTAAATATGCCTTTGATAAATTAGTTTTAAAATTACCATTTTTTTCTACTATGATAGAGCAAGCTGAGTTGTCAAGATTTTCTTATATGAATTCTATCTTGATAAAATCTGGTGTTCCCATAGTTCAAGCTATAAATTTAAGTGCAAATATTTTAAAAAATAGTGTAATAAAAAAGGTTTTTGTGGATGCTTCATCAAGTGTTGTTGAAGGAAAAAAACTATCAAGTTTACTTCACTCAAATAAAACATATAAGATTGATGAAGCTTTTATTCACTCTATTGCTATTGGTGAGGATACAAGTAGATTATCAGAAATATTGAATAATCTTGCAAGTTTATATAATGAAGCTAATAAAGATAAGATAAATCTTTTTTTGTCTTTACTTGAGCCTATTTTTATGCTTTTTGTTGGTGTAACTATTGGATTTATTGTAATTTCTATGCTTCTTCCAATTTTTTCTATGAATTTAGGTTAAAAATTGAAAAAATCTATTGTTCTTTTAGTTTCATTACTATTTATTACAGCTATTTCAGCATTAATTCTAAAAAATTTAGATGATACGAATACATATATGAAAGAACAAAATCATAAACTAAACAAAGCTCAATTAATGATGATAATAAATAATGCTCAAATTGAAGCTTCAAAGGTAATAAAAAAATACTCTGATGATATTCCTTCTTTAGAGGATGTTCCTTTTTCTATAAAAGAGGTTGATATTTTATTGTCTTTATCTCTTTATGATAAATATGACATAAATGTATATGATGATAAAACAAAAAAAATAGATAATAAAAAGTATGAGAAGTTACAAAAGTTTTTTTGGGATAATTCAGTTGATGGTTTTGAAAATTTTGTATATTTATTAAAAGGTAACCAAAATATTAAAAATAGCAAGCAGTTAGATGATATAATAACTACTGTTATTAAACAGACATATAGTAATAAAATACTAGAGATTAAAGATGAATTAGGTTTTATATCTACTGATAGTAATAGTAAATTATATGAATTAAATTTAAAAGTTAAGTATTTAAAAAATATGGCAAAGGCATATTATATTTTAGATAAAGATGGAGAGGTAAAGTATTTTGAGCTTAGTTTCAAATAAGCATAAAAGAGTTTTTTTATGTTTAGGAAGTAAAATAAATGTAAAGCAGAAGGTTGACATTATTCTTTCCCCTGAGTTTTATTGGGTTAGGGTTTTTGATATTCCTGTTAAAAATAGTACTCAAGCAAGACATGTTCTTCCTACATTATTTGAGGATGTATTAGAAACAACAACAGAACTATCTTATCAAGTTTTAAAACTTGAGGATGGAAAATATTTATGTTTTGCATACATAAATAAAAAGATTTTTGAAGCAATAAAAAGTGCAGGTATTACAAGTTCTCAAGTAAATTCAATATATTTTGCACAAACTGAATGTAAAAACTATAGACAGTTTACAGCTTGTGACAAAAGTTTTTTATATACAAATGATGATGTCTTAGTAAAAGTACCAAATGCTCTTTTATCTGATAAAATTAATTTAGAAGAGAAACTTGATGAAATTAATTTATCTTCAAATAAGGTTGATATTAAATTATATAATAGTTCTTTATCTTCAAAGCAAATTTATTCATTATTAGCTGTTATGTTAATTGTTTGTTTTGTAAATATATTTAAAGTTATTGATTATAAAAATGAATTGGCTAATTTTGAAAATAAAATAGATGAAACTAAAAAGGCAAGTAAACTTCCTTCTTCAATGATTCAAACAAATTCTATTATAGATTCTTTTAAAAGTAAAAAAGAAACACAAATTCATTTAAGAGAAAGTATTTCATATATTTTAAAAAATAAAAAAACTACTTTAAAAAGTTTAAATATGAAAAAAAGAAATTTTGAGTTGGAGTATATAAATAGTAGTATGAATGATATTAAAAGTTATTTATCTAAAAAGTTTGAAATTCAATCTATTAGAAAAATAGGAAATGTTATAAAAGTGAGGCTTAAAGTATGAATAAAATAAATCCTTTATATCTTATTTTATTGATGTTTACTTTTGTATATATTTCTTTTGAAATTTTATCTCAAACTAAAGAAAATTTTATTGAAAAAAGTAATGAATATAATAGTGTAAAACAAAAAGCAAAAGAGTTTAAAGAACTTAATAACTCTTGGGCTAATAAAAATAGAACTATTAGAACAATTAATCAAATTACAAATAGTCCAAAATTTAGAAAACATAAAATTCTAAAAGTTGAAACACAAAAAAATATAAAACTTAAAATAGAAAGTATGGATTCTAAAGTTTTAAATGATTTTTTAAATAGAGTTTTAAATAAACAGCTGATTATAGATAAATTAGAGCTACAAAAGACTTATATAGCTTTAGAAATAGGATATAAATAATGAAAAAAATATTTAAAATTTTAGTATATATTTTCTTTTTTATTTTTATATCTTTGTTTTTTTTACCCAAGTCGGAATTGTATAATTTTTTAGAAAAACAACTTTTAAAAGAAAAGGTTATTATCTCAAATGAAAAATTAAAAGAGAATCTTTTAGGTATAACAGTAAACTTTGCTGATATTTATTATGAAGGTATAAATATAGCAAATGTAGAAAAAACAACTGTTTCTACATATCTTTTATATAATAAAATAGCAATAAAAAATGTAAGATTATTAGATAGTTTTAAGTCGATGTTCCCAAGTCCTATTTCAAATGTCTATTTAACATATAGTGTTTTAGACTACAAGAATATTCAAGTAGAAGCTGATGGTATATTTGGAAAAGCCCAAGGTAGTATTGATCTTATTAATAAAAAAGTATTTATATCTATAGACGCTTCAAGAATTATGAAAAACTCTTACTCTAATATGCTTAGACAAATGACATTAAAAGACGGAAGGTATTTGTATGAATATAAGTTTTAATAAATTACTTCAAAGTTTAATGCCTTTTATTTATATATCGCTTTTTGTATATGTGATTATGTCAATAATAGCTTCATTTTTACCTAAAAACTCTATTGAGTATATATCGGAAAATAGTTCCTATTTACAATACAATAAATATGATGGTTTTTATAATACAAAAACTGTATCTATACCTATTCAAAATAAACAAAGAATGGAAATAAAAAGTTTATCAAGTTACAGGCTAAAAGGTATATATTCTACAAATACAAATAGTGGTTGGGCTATTATTGAAAATAACAGAGATAAAAGTAGTTATTTCATTGCACAATATGAAGAACTTGATGGTTATGTATTAACAAAACTTTTTAAAAATTATGTAATTTTTGAGAAACAAGCAAAAGAATATAAATTAGAGTTAAATAAACAAAAAGAGAATATATCTTATGAAGTATCAAGAAAAATAGATAATATAACTGAAAATATTGTTGTAAAAGATGATAGTGTGACTGTAAAAAGAGATTATTTAAACTCTTATGTCAAAAACCCAGATAAAGTATGGCAAAACATAGCAATAAATGAAATTAGAGATGGTTCTAAAATAAAAGGTTTTAAAGTAGGAAGAGTAAATAAAAACTCAGTTTTTTCAAAACTAGGATTAAAAAAAGGTGATATTATAAAAGCTATTAATAATAAAGTTTTAGACTCTTATGCAGATGCATTTGATGTGTATAAAAATATAAATAATACAAAGTATTTAAATATAGAAATTTTAAGAAATAATGAGATAATGGAGTTAAACTATGAGATTGATTAAGTTACTACTAGTAGGAGTCATTTTCACTTTTACTTTAAATGCAAGTGAAAAAATAAATATAAACTTTAAAAATTTAAAGATTATGGATTTAGTAAAAATTACATCTAAAATTATTGATAAGAATATTTTAGTTACAACTCAAATAAAAGGTAATGTTGATTTTATTTCAAATAAACCTTTACAAAAAGACGAATTAGTAAAAATACTTATATATGTACTTGAATCAAAAGGTTATACTCTTGTTCAGAATAATGAAATATTAAGAATCGTAAAATTAAATGAAGGGGCAAAAAAGAATGTCCCTGTATTAAATGGTTCTAAACAAAAAACTCATTATCAGATGGTAACAGAAGTATTTACAGTTTATAATGCAAATGTAGATTATGTAGCTTCAAAAATTAGACATCTTATCTCAAAAAATGCAAAACTTGTAACAAATAAAGAATCAAATTCACTTGTATTAACTGATTTCCTTGATAATATTAAAACTGTTAAAAAAGTAGTATCTATTATGACAAATGGAGCAAAAAAAGATACTAAAATAGTTGAACTTAAAAAGATTCAAGCAATTGAAGCAAAGAAAAATCTTGATGCAATTGCCAAGTCAAAATTTGATAGTAAAATTCAAACACAAAAAGTAGATATTATTGCGAATAAAGATAATAACTCTTTAATTTTAATAGGTCATAAACAAAATATAAACTACTTAGCAAAATATGTAAAAAGCGTAGATGAGAACGACTCATTAGTAAAAAGAGTGGTTGAAGTTATACCTTTAAAAAATGTTGAAGCAAAAAATGTAATCAAAATCATTGATGGAGTAATAGGAAAGAAAAAATATATAGATCAAAATGATAAACCACTTTCTTCAATAGATGAAGAATCAAATGCAATAGTTTTAATGGGACCATCGACTGAAATAGTTTATATAAAAGAGCTTTTAAAAGAGTTGGATAAAGATAAGCCTCAAGTATATGTATTAGCAAAAATAATAGAAGTAAGTGAAAATAAAACAAAGAACATTGGTTTAAAATATGGTTTTGGTGCTGGAGTTTCAAATAGTGGGGGTATATTTTCTATAGCCTCTAGTTTAGGTGGTAATATACTTCCTTTAACTCAATTAACAGATGGTTTAAAATTTAGCCAAGAGTTAACAAGAGGATTAGCTTTAGGGGCTACATTGAATTTACTAAAAGAAAATCAAGCTATAGACATTGTGTCTGAACCTTCAATTTTATGTATTAACAATAAAGAAAGCTCTATTTATGTTGGAGAAACAAGAAGTTTTCAAACAGGAACAACAACAGGAGAGACAACAACAACTAATTTTAAAAGAGAGGATGTTGGATTAACACTAAAGGTCAAACCACGAATTTCAAATGAAAATAAAGTTACATTAGAAATTGAAACTATTTTAGAAGATGCAAAAGAGATAAAAAATGAAAATCAAACTAATCCAGATACAACAAAAAAAGAAGTTAAGACATCTGCCATAGTTACAAATGGTGAAGCCGTAATTATTGGTGGTCTAATTAAAAACAAATCAGATATAACTGATAATGATATTCCTTTTTTAAGTGATATACCTATTTTGGGAAATTTATTTAAAAATAAAAGAAGAGTTAACGATAAAATTAATTTAGTAGTAATTATAACACCTTATATTATTCCTAAATCAAAAGATTTAACATATATAAGAAATCAATTATCAAGATTATCTCAATTAGAAGTAAGGTATACAAAAGAACTAGAGTTTAGATTAAAAGAAAGAAAATTAGAAAAGGAAAAAGAAGATTTACATAGAAGAAAAAAAGAAAGAGAACTTGAAGAAAAAAGAAAAGAGTATTTAGAGGAAAAAACAGAATTTGAAAGTAGCACTTCTACAGAAAAAGAAGAGATAGATAATAGAACAGCCCATGAAAAAAGAGTAGCTGAGATTTTAGGAAATTAGTATGAATATAAATGAAATACACAATTTAAGTCTTATCCCTTTTGAGGTAGATAATTATTCTACGGCTTTAAAGAACTATGTTCTTTTTACACAAATAGATGAAAAAATAGTAATTGCCATTTCAAAAGAACATATAAGTTTATCTTTAGATTATCTATCAAAACTTGATTATGAATATGAGATAGTTTTTTTAGATGAAATATCTTATGAAAAGCTTTATAATAAGTTTTTAGAAATAAAAACAGATAGTGAAATGAGTGCAATTCAGCAAGAGCAAGAAGGTGCAACTTTAGAAGACGAAGACTTTTCTATGAGTGACTTTTTAAAAGTTGGTAGTGATATCTTAACTTCTGAAGAATCAGCTCCTATTATCAAGTTTGTAAATTCACTTTTTTATCAAGCTATAAAGAAAAAATCCTCAGATATTCATATTGAAATGCATGAGTTTAAAGCTGAGGTTAGATATAGAGTTGATGGTGTTTTAGTTAAGCATATAGAACTTGATAAGAATATCATGTCTTTAGTTATTTCAAGAATAAAAGTTATTTCAAATCTTGATATTAGTGAAAAAAGAATTCCTCAAGATGGTCGAACACAAATTAAAATAGCAGGTAAAACTTTAGATATTAGGGTTTCTATTTTACCAACTTTTTATGGTGAAAGAGTTGTTATGAGAATACTTATGCAAAGTGAAGATATTTTAAGTGTTGAGCAATTAGGTTTTCCTTCATATATCACTTCAAAACTTGAAGATGTTCTTCAAAACTCTTATGGAATGGTATTAGTCACAGGACCAACGGGTAGTGGTAAATCAACAACTTTACATTCACTTTTACATCAAGTTGTAAGTGATGAAAAAAATATTATTACAGTTGAAGACCCAGTTGAGTATAAATCAAATGAGTTTTCACAAATACAAGTAAATACAAAAGTAGGACTTACTTTTGCATCAGGTCTTAGATCTATTTTAAGGCAGGATCCTGATATTATAATGGTGGGTGAGATTAGAGATAGTGAAACTGCTTCAATTGCTGTTCAATCAGCTCTTACCGGTCACTTACTTTTCTCAACCTTGCATACAAATAGAGCACCTGCTGCAATAACAAGACTTATTGATATGGGTGTTGAAAAATTTCTAATCTCTTCTTCTCTACTTGCTGTGCTTGCTCAAAGATTAGTTAGAAAGCTTTGTGATGAATGTAAAGAAGAAGATATCTCAGAAGGTTCTCATAAAGTATTTAGTTTAGATAATAATACTAAAATCTATAAAGCAAATGGTTGTAAATCTTGTAATTTTACAGGTTATAGTGGAAGGATTGCCATTGGTGAACTTTTTGTAATTGATGAAGATATAAAAGAGTATTTAAAAGGTGATGTTGATGATACTACGCTTATGAAAAAAGCTGTTGCAAATGGTATGATTTCATTAGATAAACAACTAAAACTTATGCTAGAAGCAGGGGATACCTCTGTAGATGAAGCTATAAGAATAGGTATTAAGTAATATGAAAAAGTCCTTTTCATTAATGGAAGTTATTATTGCTATTATGATGCTTAGTGTTATTATGGTTGCATTACTTCAAATAAAAAGTGACAATATATATATTATTCAAAAGTCAAAAGAAAGCATACAGTATAAAGATTATATATCATTAGCTTTTAATCTTGATGAGGTAAATAGTAGAAATGAAAATGTCTTTTTAAGTAGAAAGTTTGATTTTGAAGATGACAATTTAAGAAAAGAGTTAAAAACAATAAAAGTTAAAATAAAAGATGAACAATTAGACTCAAAAGTTGTAAAAAATGATGATTATGATTTTACGATAGTTACCTATGAAACTTTATATAGTATTGATAAAAATATTAAAAAGAATATTTATAGTTTTAAAATAGAGTTATAATGAAGGATAAAAAAAACTTGTATAGAGCTAAAAGAGCATTTACTTTACTTGAAGTTATTATATCTATTACACTTTTTATGGTGTTAATTATTTTTGTATATAAAACTTTAGATCAAACTAAACATTCAAATATAATATTTGAAAAGCAAACGAAAAATATAATACAAAGCAATAAACTTTATGATATATTTTTTGAAGATATTATTGAATCTACAAGTACTATAATTATTTCTTATAATAAAGATAAAAATGCAAGAGTGAAGTTTACTTCAAATAATACTTTTCATAATCCATATTATTCACATATAACTTATTTAATATCATCAAATAATAAGTTAGTAAGAATTGAAAGTAAAGATGAATTTAAATTTGCTGATACTTCTTATGAGTTTTATGATAATTCTTATATTGATATATTACTTGAAGATATTGAGTATTTTGATATAAAAAAAGATAAAGCACAATATGTTTTTGCTATAAAACAAAAAGATAAAAAAAGAGTATTGTATAGTACTTATTTAATTAAATAGGAGATGTTTTGAAGTTTTTATTTATATGTATATTTTTTAGTTCTTTACTTTTTTCACAAGAAGAGAGTTTATCAGATAATAGAGTTGTTAAAACCTCAGAATTAGAATTGTTCTTATTTAAAGTAGGATTTGAATCTTTATTAAAAGATGTAGATTCCACGAAAAGCAAAGCTACTAATAATCAAAATGATATTAAAGATTTAAAAGATAAAGTTAAAATCATAATGGATGAAGTTTATAAAGATAAAAGGGTATTGCTAGATTCTAATGCTACAAGTTCAAATAAAGAAATACAAGCATTAAAACTTCAACTAGAAATTTTAAAAGAAGAAGTAAACAAGCTAAAAAACAAAAAAATAGTACAAAGAAACAAAAAAGAAAATACTTTTTCTTCAGCAGTTGTTAATACAAATATTCTACAAGTAAGAGAAAAAGCTGTTGTTGAGTCTGATATAATTTATAGTATAAAAAAAGGTACAGAAGTTAAACTATTAGAGTGTGATAACTTTGATTGGTGTAAAATACAAATAAAAAATAAAGAGGGTTTTGTTCCTAAGTATTTGTTGAAGTTCTTATGATTCAACAAAACCCATTAATTTATCCATAATTAAAAGATTTGACATTGTATTTTTAGAGTTTTTTGAAGTTAAAATTCTATTACAATCACTACATAAAGTAATTATGTTTTCGATATTATATCCAGCACCCTCTTCAATATCTTTTACAAAAATACTTACAGAGTCTTTTAGTTGAGTTGTTTTAGCACATCTATTACATTTATGATTATCTCTTGCCCATGCTAACTCTTTTCTTTGAGGCCAATCAGAAGGAGTTTTATGATTATGGGTAGATTTTTCATCATATCCTGTCCACAGTTTATCTTTACTAACACTACCTTGTGTTTGTTTTTCATATTCATAATTAAAATATTGGGATACTATATCTTCAACTATTAAAGTTTCTCTTATTCTTATATCTTTTTCTTCTTTTGTTCTTTCAACAATAGAATAATCAATAGGAATTTTTGGATGTTCTTGTTTCATATAATTTTTAACAAGATCTAAAAATGGTTCAATACTACCACTTTTATATGCAAAGGCAAAAACTTTTTCTCTATAGATATAAAGAGGAATAATTGACGCAGTCAATAATGAAGCAAGAATTATAAATTTTACATCTAATACCATAAGTTTTGCCTTTTAATTAAATTATTTCTGGATTAACTTGATGTTTTTCAAGTGTTTGCTTAACTTCATCATGTTTACCATTTGCTAGTTTTTGAAGTTCATTTATATGAAGAACAGGAATAGCTACTTCTCTTCCACACATTTTTTCTAGTTCTTTTCTATTATAATCAAAAATATAAAAGTCTTCATCACAATCAACTATTAGTAAATCAGCACCTGCATCAAAAGCTTCTAATAATATAGTATATGCACAAAATAGTGTAATTTTACTATTTTTATTAAATGTATTTTTTGATAAGTCAAGTTTTTGAGATTCTAGTTTTATTTTCTTTGACTTTAAACTATTAATTAATTTAGTGTATTTTTCTTGAGAATTAGAAGAATAATAAGCTATTGTAAAATTATTAAAGTCATGTTTTACTTCATATTCATTTTCAAATTCACCAAAGTCTAAAACTAATGTTTTATTTAATCTAAAGTTTTGTTTTTCTATTTCTTCATATAGCTCTAATGCTTTTTGTAATTTTATGATTCTTTCTTCATAAGATGTATCAAAGTCTAAGATTACATTTTTTGAGCTATTATAGTAACTAGCTGAAACTTCATATTCATTTATTATTTTAAGTATAGTATTTTTATCTTCATCATTTAATCTTTCCATAATCATTGATGTTAAAATAAGTAGAGAATCACCAATATATGATTTATCAAGATTTAGTGTGTTTGAAGCATAAAAGTAAGGTTTTAATTGTTCATAGATAGTTTTATCATTTTCTGAAACAAAATCATTTAGCAGTTGTAATCTTTCTTTGAAATCATCATCATTAATAAGTAAATCATCACAAGCTCTTCTTATTGAGATTGGTTCAATTTTTATGTCAGTTCCAAACTCTTCTTTTAATCTTTTTAATTCAATTCCTGCTTTTACATATACACCATTTACTACTAAATCAAAATTTTCACAGTCAATAAAACCAAGTTTTTGTTCTTTATTGATATTTCTTAAAATATCAAGTAAAGTTTTTTCTTCTTTAGTTTTTATAAAATGTTTTGTATAGTATGGTAAATAATCAGAATTTTTGTCAAATTTAAATAAAGATATTTCTAGTTTCATAGTAGTATTATCACCTTTTTTGTAGTTGAATAAATTTTATGGAATTTTAACTTAAAGAAATGATAAGAGTGTGGTTTTTTCTCTTATCATTTAAAAAGTGTCCTATTCTGTAAACCTTTTTACATCAGCACCTATTGAAGTTAGTTTTCCCTCAAGGTTTTGATATCCTCTATCAAGGTGATAGATTCTATGAATATTTGTTTCACCTTTTGCTACAAGTGCAGCTAAAACTAATGCAGATGAAGCTCTTAAATCTGTTGCCATTACATCCGTACCATTTAAAGTATGAGCTTGGCCATTTATAGTTGCTATATTTCCATTTAAATGAATATCTGCACCAAGTCTTAAAAGTTCACTTACATGCATAAATCTATTTTCAAAAAGTCTTTCATCAATTGTGCTAGTACCATTTGCTTGAGTAGCTAATGCCATAAATTGCGCTTGCATATCTGTTGGAAAACCTGGATATTCACTTGTAATAATATTTACAGGTTTAATTTCATCTGTAGGAAGTATTGTAACACTGTTTTCATCTATAATTATTTCAAAATTCATTTCTTCTAGTTTTGAGATAATAGCTTCAAGATGTAAAGGAATTACTTTATTTATTTTAAGTTTTTTATTTGTTATTGCAGCAGCACACATATATGTACCAGCTTCAATTCTATCAGGAATAATATCAAAGTCTTTAAATTCTAATAGTTCTTTATTTGAACCTTCAATGATAAGTTTAGAAGTACCTAAACCTTCAATTTTTACACCTGCGTTCATTAATATTTCACATAGTTGTTCAATTTCAGGCTCTTTTGCTGCATTTATTATAGTAGTTGTTCCTTGCGCAAGTGCTGCTGCCATTAAAATATTTTCAGTTCCACCAACTGTAACTTTGTCAAATACAATTTTAGAACCTTTTAGTCCTTGTGGTGCAGTTGCTTGAATATATCCATGTTTAATATCTATTTTGGCACCCATTTGTTCTAATGCTTTTAAATGTAAATCAACAGGTCTTTGCCCAATTGCACATCCTCCAGGAAGAGAAACTTCACAATGACCAAATCTAGCAAGTAAAGGACCCAAAACTAAGATTGAAGCTCTCATAGTTTTTACAATATCATAAGTTGCTGTTGTTTTATCTATTTCATAAGTGTTTATTTTAACAATGTCATTTTCTTTTTGGAAACTACCACCAAGCATATCTATTAGTTTTAAAAAAGTATTTATATCTACAACATTTGGCATATTTCCAATTTTAATTTCATTTTTAGCAAGTATTGTTGCTGCTATTAGTGGAAGTGCTGCATTTTTTGCACCTGAGATTTCTACTTCACCTGAAATCTCTTTATTTCCTATTATTTTTAAGTATTCCATGTCTTTCCTACAATTATATATCTAAACAAAGCTAATATATTATCTAAAAAAGCCTTTAAAAATTAACACTAATAATCTTTTTTTAATATGATAAGCAATACAATTGCGATTTTAAAAGGTAATAAATGGAAAATAGTGTTAGATTAGGTGTTAAATATATGTTATTTGCTTCTGTAATGTTTGCATTTATGGGGGCAACTGCAAAAGAACTTAGTGATTCAATGAGTTCGATTGAAGTAGTTTTTTTTAGAAATGTTTTTGGTGTTGTATTGATTTTATTATCAATATACAAAAGTCCACTAAACCAAATTGGTGGAAAGATGTGGCTTTTAATATTTAGAGGTACAGCAGGATTTATAGCATTACTTTTCTTTTTTTATAACATAGCAAATATTCCTTTGGGTGAAGCTATGACATTTTCAAAAACTTCTGCAATATTTACAGCTATATTTGCTTATGTTTTTGTAAAAGAAAAATTAGGAATTAAAGGTTGGTTTGGGGTATTTATAGGTTTTATAGGTATTTTATTTATAACAAAGTTTGATGGTTCGTCTTTAGATAAAACGGATTATCTTGGGATACTTTGTGGTGTGGGAGCAGGGCTTGCATATACTTCTATTAGAGAACTTAGGAAGTATTATGATAATAGAGCTATTGTGTTGTCATTTATGGCTATTGGAACAATTGGTCCTTTGATTCTTTTAATAATTGGAGAGTTTTATACAAATGAGAATTTAGATTTCTTATTTGCTCCTTTTGTTATGCCAAAGGGTATTGATTGGTTATTTATTATTTTATTGGGAATTTTCGCTACATTCGCTCAAGTTTTTATGACAAAAGCTTACTCATGCGCAAAAGCAGGTATTATAGGTACTATTGGTTATAGCAATATTGCTTTTTCTATCTTACTAGGACTATTTTTAGGAGATAGTCTACCTGATATTTGGATTACTTTTGGTATACTTTTGATTGTAATAAGTGGTGTATTAGTTTCCATGAAAAAGGATTAGATTATGGATGTGTTTTTATTATATATTGAGATTTTTTTACTTATATTTTTTATTATTATAACAGCTTGGTATGTTCATGATAAATATGTGCAAAGAGATCATCAACTATTGGTTAACTACCCAATAATAGGTAGGTTAAGATATGTTTTAGAGGAAGCGAGAGAACCTTTTAGACAATATTTTGGAGATGAGAAGTTTTACGAATCAAAAGATAAACTTGATTGGGTTTATAAAGCTGCAAATGACAAGCCAAATTATGCTGCATTTTCACCAGCTCAACCTCTTCCTAAGCCAAAGTTTATGATTAGACATGCAAATATTGTTTTAAATGAAGATGAAGTTGATAATGATTTTGAAGTAACTTTTGGGGAAGGAAGAAAGTATCCTTATACTGCAAAGACAATTATTGCTAGAAGTGCTATGAGTGATGGTTCTATTTCTCCTGAGGGTACAAGAGCCTTTGTAAGAGGTGCTCAAATGGGAGGTTTCCCTATAAACTCAGGAGAGGGTGGTGTGACATCAAACTTTTTTGTAACTCATAAAACATATAAAGAAGATTATATGAAAATTGTACATGGTACAATTATTTCTAAAAAAATAAAAGATGTTGTAAATTTCTTCTTTAATGGTGCAATGGCAGCAGATGTTTATAGAAAACTTATATTTAAAAAAGATCCAGAAGCAGAAACTTATGTTTTTGATTTAAAGTCACAATTATTTCATAGAGTAAATTGGGATGCGCCTTTAGAAAACTTTCCAACAGAAGTTCCAAGTGATATGCCTGATATTATTTTACAGTTAAGTTCTGGACTTTATGGTGCTAGGGATAAAGATGGTAACTTTGATCCAGAAAGATATCAAAAAACTATGAGATTTTGTAAAATGACTGAAATTAAAATAGCCCAAGGAGCGAAACAAACAGGTGGTAAATTAGCTGCTCACAAAGTAACTCCTGCTATTGCATATTATAGAAACGTAAGACCTCATACTGACGTGTTTTCACCAAATAGATTTCCTTATGCTAATACAATTGAGGAGTTATTTGATTTTATAGGTACACTACAAGAATTATCTGAAAAACCAGTTGGTGTGAAAATTGTTATTTCTGATATTGAAAATATTGAACCTTATGCTAAAGAAATAAAAAGAAGAATAGATGCAGGTGATAGTAGATATCCTGATTTTATTTCTATTGATGGTGGTTCAGGAGGTAGTGCAACTGCTCCTATTGAAATGATGGAAAGAGTTGGTTTAAATATTAGAGATTCTATTTATTTAGCAAACAAAGTATTAGAAAACTTTGGAGTAAGAGATAAAGTAAAATTAGTAGCAAGTGGTAAGGTATTAACTCCTGATGATGTTATTGTGATTATGTCTTTGGGTGCTGATTTTATTCAAATTGCTAGAGGTTTTATGATGAGTGCTGGGTGTATTAGGGCAAGATACTGTTCAGGTACAACAGGACATGATTGTCCAGTGGGACTTGCAACTCAAAATAAACAAAAAAGACAAAAATATTTTGTATATAAACAAGCTAAAAAAGTTAGAAATTACCATAATAATTTACTTAAAAGTGTTAAGGGAATGTTGGCAATTATGGGACTTAAAAATGTAAATCAATTAAATAAACATAGACTTTTATTCTTAGATAAAGATTCAAGAGTTCATGATAATATTGATAATGTATTTAAAAGAAGACTTGATATTGGAAAAGATTTAGAGGACGAATATCATGAATCTAGATAAGGTTATCTCAGGTTTTTTTATAATATTAGCAATGACAATAAATTTTGGTTTTTTTTATGGGGATATGTATACTTTAGAAAGCCATAGTAAATATGAACTTTTTGCTGCAATTATAATTAATTTGATAGCTACAACTTTAAAATTAGGTGATAAAACTCAAATGGGCTCTGTATTATTAGCAACTTCATTAGTTGCTGATATTCAGCTTATAGCTGCTGCAATTATTTGGACTATTGCAGCTTATGCATATACCGTAGATGCAGAAGTTATAGCTACAATAGTGTCTTTATCTGGTGGAGCATTATTGGCAAATTTTGTTTCTGTAACACTTTATGTTGGAGATACACTAAAATCAAAAAGATAATTTAGGAAGAGCTTTGGAAAATAGTTCACTCTTTATCATTCTTCAAAGAATGAGAGTCCCTTTTTTAGTAATTGTTATTACTTATACAATAGCAATTACGGGGCTAGTTTTAATTGAAGGGCTTGATTCAAATGGCAAGCCCTATAATATGAGTATTTTTGATGCTTTTTATTTTGTAACTTATACTGCAACTACAATTGGTTTTGGTGAAACACCTTATGAATTTACATATCCTCAAAGAATGTGGGTTACTTTCTCCATTTATCTTACTGTTTTAGGGTGGTTTTATGGAATAGGGTCTTTAGTTTCACTTCTTCAAGATCAACTTTTTTTACAAGAAATTCAAAAATCAAAATTTAGAAGACAAATAGCAAATTTAAAAGATAAATTTATAATTATTTTAGGTTATAACCAAATTACTAAAGAAATAATAAATAAAGCAATTGAGCAAGGTACTAGAACAGTTGTAATAGAAAAAGATAAAAAGAAAATAAACGATCTTATATTAGAAAGTTTTACTCCTACTGTTCCTGTATTAAATTGTGATAATTATTCTATTAAGGAATTAGAAGCAGCAGGAATAAAAAAGTCAAATTGTAAAGCAATAGTATCTTTATTTGAGGAAGATAGTATTAATCTAAGAATTGCTTTAACTGTAAAACTTTTAAATAAACATGTAAAAATTGTAGCAAAATCAACAACTTCTAATCAAACTGAAAACTTGAAAGATCTAGATGTCGAAATAATAGCTAACCCTTTTTCTATTATTTCTTCTGAAATAAATATTGCACTTACAGCCCCTAATATTTTTAGACTAGAAAAATGGTTATATAGTTTAGATAATTTACATGCAAAACTACCAACTTTTCCTAAAGGTAAATATATTATTTGTGGATATGGAAGACTTGGTAGAAAGATATATGAAAAATTAGATAAAAATAGTATTGAAATTGAATTAGTTGAATTAGATATTAATAAAGCTGAAACTTATACTAATCAAGAAATTTCTCATGTAAATTTTGGAAATGCTGATGATAAACAAATGTTGCTTAATATTGGAATCAAAGAAGCTTGTGCTATTATTGCTGCAACAAATGATGATACAACAAATCTTTCTATTTTAGCGACTGCAAAAAAATTAAACCCTGAAATTAAAACAATAGTTCGTGAAAATGAAATGGAAGACTTTTCTATTTTTAAAAATGCAAATATTGATCACATCTTCTTACCATCAAAAATTTTAATTAATAAAACAACGAATGCTTTAATAAAACCATTATCAGATAAGTTTATTAGGTTGATGCTAAAAAAAGATGAAAAATGGGCAAGTGAACTTGTAAAAAAGTTAATTACTGTAATAGATGAAGCACCTTTAGTATATGAGATTTCTTTAGATGAATATGAATCTCCGATGATTTATGAACATTTAAAAAGTGGAAAACCTATAAGATTAGAGTTTTTATTTAGATCTTTACATAATAAAGAACAGAGTAATAATGTGGTACCATTACTTCTTAAAAGAAAAGATGAATACACTCTTTTACCTGATTATAGTCTTGATCTAGAACTAGAAGATAAGATACTAATTGCATCTGATAAATATGCAAAAAGTGATATTGAGTATATATGTCAAAATATTTATGAGTTTCATTATGCCTTAACAGGTACAGAAAAAGAAACAATTTTTAAAAGGAATTAAATGAAAATTTTAACTGGACCATGTGTTTTAGAAGATAGAGATACAGTAATGAGAATAGCTGAAAAGCTAAAGCCTTTAAGTGAAGATAAAAGAATAGAGTTTTATTTCAAGGCTTCTTTTGATAAAGCAAATAGAACAAGTTTAGACTCATATAGAGGGCCAGGACTTGAAGAAGGTTTAAAATTATTTAAAGAAATAAAAGAACAGTTTGGATACAAACTAGTAACAGATATACATGAATCATGTCAAGCAAAACCTGCTGGGGAAGTATTAGATATTTTACAAATACCTGCATTTTTATGTAGACAAACAGATTTATTAGTAGAAGCTGCAAAAACAAACTGTAAAATTAATATCAAAAAAGGTCAATTTTTAGCAGCAGGGGCTATGAAACATCCAGTTGAAAAGATTCTTAAGACAAGAGGTGTTGAAGAAGTAAACTATAAAAACTCTAATGAAAATGGTGTATGGCTTTGTGAAAGAGGAAATACATTTGGTTATGGAGCACTAGTAGTTGATATGAAAAACTTAATTGCTATGAGAGAGTATGCTCCAGTTATTTTTGATGCAACACACTCTGCACAAGTACCAAGTACTGGTGGTACAACTGGTGGTAATAGTGCAGTAGTTCCAAGTTTAGCAAAAGCAGCAGCAGCTGTTGGAGTTGATGGGTTCTTTTTTGAGACACATACAGATCCAAGTGTTGCTTTAAGTGATGGACCTAATATGGTACAAGTAGATGAATTATACAAAGTAATTGATGATATTTTTGCTATTCAAGAAGTATTAGGTTTTAATAAATAAAAATTATATTTTTAGGCTTTAAATAAATTTTAGATATAATCGCAAAATATTATAAGAAATTCGGAGAAATTTTATGAACGTTATTGAAGGAAAATTAAGATTAAAAGGTGATGAAAAAATTGCTATTATTAATGGTAGATTTAATCACATAATTACTGATAGATTAGTTGAAGGTGCAAAAGATGCCTTTTTAAGACATGGTGGAAATGAAGATAATTTAGATTTATTATTAGTTCCAGGTGCATTTGAAATTCCATTTGCCCTAGAAAAAGCTTTAGCTTCTAAAAAATATGATGCTATATGTTGCGTTGGTGCTGTAATTAGAGGTGCTACACCTCATTTTGATTATATTTCATCAGAAGCAACAAAAGGTATAGCAACAGTAGCTTTAAAATATGGAAAAGCTGTATCTAATGGAGTTTTAACAACTGATACAATTGAGCAAGCAATCGAGCGAGCTGGTTCAAAAGTTGGAAATAAGGGTGCTGAAGCTATGATTACTATCATTGAAATGTTAGACCTTTACTCAGAAATGGAGAAATAATTTGGCTACAAGAACACAAGTAAGAGAGTCTGTTATTGGTCTTTTATATGCTTATGATTTAGGTAATGAAGGTATTGCTAAATTTGTAGATGAAATTTTAGAAGATAAAAAAATTAGAAACAAACAAAAAGAGTTTGCATTAAAACTTTTTAATGGAACTGTTGAAAATCTTGAAAAAATTGATGAAGAAATACAAGGTCATTTAAAACAAGGTGGTATTTCTGATATAGGTTCTGTTGAAAAATCTATTTTAAGACTTGCGATATATGAAATTTTTGATGGATTAGATAAAGCTATTGTAATTAACGAAGCTATTGAATTATCAAAAAAATTGGCAAGTGATGGAGCACCTAAGTTTATAAATGGGCTTTTAGATAAAGTTAAAAAGGTATAGTTTTATGAGTAATTCTATGAAGCTTTGTATATCTTTAGACTTACCTACAGCAAAAGAAAACTTAGAAATAGTAAAACAAATAAAAGATTTTGATGTATGGTTAAAAGTTGGATTTAGGTCATATATAAGAGATGGTAAAGAGTTTTTAGAAGAATTAAAAACTATTAATCCAAATTTTAAAATATTTTTAGATTTAAAACTTTATGATATCCCAAATACAATGGCTGATGCAGCTCAAGAGATAGCTAATTTTGGTTTAGTTGATATGTTTAATGTTCATGCAAGTTCTGGAAGCAAAGCTATGAGTACTGTAATGCAAAGAATTAAAGATATTCCAAATAAACCTTTAGTTTTAGCTGTAACAGCTTTAACTTCTTTTGATAATGAAGCTTTTAAAACAATATATAATGAAGATATTGATACAAAAGTTATAAAAATGGCAAAAGATACTTATGAATCAGGAGTTGATGGAGTAGTATGTTCAGCTTTTGAGAGTTTAGATATTAAAGCTAATACTTCTGATAGCTTTATTACTTTATGTCCAGGTATTAGACCTTTTGGAGAAGATGCAGAAGATCAAAAAAGAGTAGCAGATATTCCTTTTTCTAAAGAAAATAATGTAGATTTCATAGTTGTTGGTAGGCCAATTTATAAAGCTGATAAACCTAAAGAAGTAGTTGAAAAAATACTTCAAAATATTTAATTTTAAAAAAGCCAAGTTCTTTTGAACTTGGCTTTTTTTATAGCTATTAACTTACAAATATAATAAAAAATACTTTTTCAATCTTTTTACCTTAGTTATATATTGGCTTTTTTATAAAAATAAATAATTTTTATAAAAAAATAAATATTTCAAAAATATTAAGTGTTTTTTAAGGAGGATGGGTATATAATTCCCATCCAAATTTGGTACAACGTATCGAATTTAGACGGATAGATGGGTGAGTTGGCTGAAACCACATCCCTGCTAAGGATGCGTACTGGCAACGGTACCGAGGGTTCGAATCCCTCTCTGTCCGCCATTGAAGTGAGGGTCTATAGCTCAGCTGGTTAGAGCACTCGGCTCATAACCGAGTGGTCGAAGGTTCGAGTCCTTCTAGACCCACCACTTACAATGCGGGAGTAGCTCAGTTGGCTAGAGCCTCTGCCTTCCAAGCAGATTGTCGCGAGTTCGAGTCTCGTCTCCCGCTCCACTATAAATAGTTTGGTAATACTATTTATTTTTATTTCATTTACCATAAGAGCGGGAGTAGCTCAGTTGGCTAGAGCCTCTGCCTTCCAAGCAGATTGTCGCGAGTTCGAGTCTCGTCTCCCGCTCCACTTTTTTATTAACGCGGAATAGAGCAGCTAGGTAGCTCGTCGGGCTCATAACCCGAAGGTCACAGGTTCAAATCCTGTTTCCGCAACCAATTAGTCAGTGTCAAGGTAGCTCAGCTGGCTAGAGCGCTGGTCTCATAAGCCGGAGGTCGAGAGTTCAAGTCTCTCTCTTGACACCATTATTCACAAAGTGAATAATACTTAATATTTTTGGAAGCTGGTGTAGCTCAGTTGGCTAGAGCAGCTGATTTGTAATCAGCAGGTCGGGGGTTCAAGTCCCTTCACCAGCTCCACTTTATTTTAACTATACAATTTTTTTTGAACTCATAATGGGGTATCGCCAAGCGGTAAGGCACTGGTTTTTGGTACCAGCATTCGCAGGTTCGAATCCTGCTATCCCATCCACTTTATATTTTATAACATATAGAATTTCTTCCATTACTTTTTGCTTTATATAAAGCTTCATCAGCATTTTTTACAATATCTTTTATATCTAAACCTTTTTTATAAGTGCTAATACCAAAACTTGCAGTACAGTTATTTATAGTTGAGAAACTAGTTTTCTCAATTTTATTTTTAATCTTTTGGGATACAATATTTGCTTCTTCTAAATTCGTTTTAGGGCATATTATTATAAATTCTTCTCCTCCCCATCTTCCAACAGTATCAGTTTGTCTTATATTATCTTTTAGAATTTGAGCAAACTCTTTTAGGATTGTATCTCCTACTTGATGACCATAAGTATCATTTATTTTTTTAAAGAAATCTATATCTATTAAAATCAGACTAAAATCTTCATTATATCTTTTTGTATATTTTAATTGTCTCTGTAGAGTATCGTCTATTTTTGTTCTATTGTATAAGCTTGTTAATTTATCTGTAATAGAAAGTTCTTCAAGCCTTTTATTTAAGACTTTAAGTTCTTCTGATTTTTCATTTGTGATTTTTAGAAGTTTATTTTTTTCATTTAATAAAGACTGTGCTTTTATTTTATCATTTAAAGCATTTATTTTTTCGTTTTCAATTTTTTTATATTTATAAGATATTAAATAAGAAAGTGTTAATGCTTCTATTATAATACCTATTCCTATACTATGCGAAGATATGTAGTTAAATTCAACCATTCCTATATAAAATAAGATGCCATATAAAGTAAATGCAATATAAAAGATATGTGCTATTAAAAATATTTTTATAACTTGATTACCTTTTTTATAAATACTTATACTTATTAATAAAAATACAATTAATGAATAATTTAAGGTAATACTTAATAAGACTAATGAATGATTATAATTAATTAGTCCATATAGAAAATTTAAAGATAGTAATGTAATTACACTATTTAAAAATAAATGTTCTTTTTTATACTTATATTTTGTTTCGAAAACTGATTGTATAAATAAAGTTAAGAAAATAGGTATTAACATTAAAGCAAAATTGAATTTAGTAGCAATTTCTCCATATACATTAAAATAGTGAGCTAAAGAGCCATACATATAAAAAATCCAGATAGTGGCACTAAATAGATATAATGAATAGAATAAATACTCTTTATATTTAGTTGAAATATAGAATAAAAAATTATACCATGCTAAAGCAAGCAATAAACCAAAGAAAAATAAACCATCAGCTTTTTCATAAATTAAGTATTTTATGGATTCTATATTGTCAAAAATTGAAAAGTTATAAAAGTGATAAGCACTTGATTCTTGATTAATATAAAGTGTTTTTATTTCTTTTGGATTAATTGATATGGGATAAATTGCATTTGATCCTTTAAGTAATGTTGAGTTTTTTGGATTTTGTATATTAAGTTCTTCTTTTTTTAGAAGTTCTCCTTCTTTATTTTTCTCAAAATATAATATTTTATTGAGAGTAAATGCCATACTTTGATGAAGAGATAATTGCATTTTATCTTTCGTATTATTTCTTAATACTATTTTTATCCATGTATTTTTTACAGTTCTACCAAGTGAAGCTTTATTTTTTCCTTTTTTAAACTTTACTTCGTGAATATTATTAATATCTATATTATTTGAGTCATTTATATAATATAAAATTTCAAAATTACTTAATTTTACTTTTTTATCATTTATTTGAATTATATTAGAAGCATTTATGTTTAAAAAAAGTAAAACAAGCATGATTAATAACTTCATTTTATTTTTCCTTATTTAAAGTTTATATTAAAAGTTACATATTACATAAAATATTATTAAAACTTTGTATATAATTATAAAATTATATATATAACAGACACTATAACATTATTATTAT
>NZ_JBMOVW010000015.1:0-24723 GCF_049472155.1 Arcobacter rhizosphaerae
TATTTATATGATTTCTATCTTAGTAACTATTTAGTTTTTTTAGGTTTTTAGATTTATATTAGTATTTAGTGAGATAAATTTTTGGCAAAAAAAAAGCTTTTAGCTAGAAGAACTTAAGTTCTTTTAGATAAAAGCTTATTAGTGGCTCCGGCACCTGGATTCGAACCAGGGACCAAATGATTAACAGTCATCTACTCTACCACTGAGCTATGCCGGATTTTGTTGAATAATTTATAAATGGCTCCGGCACCTGGATTCGAACCAGGGACCAAATGATTAACAGTCATCTACTCTACCACTGAGCTATGCCGGAATCTATAAATTTGAAATGTATTAAAATAATGGCTCCGGCACCTGGATTCGAACCAGGGACCAAATGATTAACAGTCATCTACTCTACCACTGAGCTATGCCGGATTATTTAACCATTTTTTTAATGGAGTGGAATTATAGTAAAAAATATTTTCTTTGTCAAGACTTTTTTACAAAAATTTATAAATTTTTGTAAAATTCAACTCCACTACTATCAACAAGTGATATTTTACTATTTTTTACTAGTTCTTCTAAATTATTCTTAGACTCTTCATCAAATAAATTTTCAATATCTTCAATTGTAAGTGGTCTTCTTTTTAATGTTTGAACTATATCTTCTTTTGAATATAAGCTTAAATGTTTAGGCCTATTTTTATATGCAATATTTACATTAATACCTTCAAATATATTTGCTACTTTTTCTAAAGTATCATAACTTACTGGTTTAACTTTATATGCAGGTGGTCTATCAATAGTACCAATATCTACCCTTTTGGGATTAATTTGCTTTATTGCATCATATAATAAAGTAATTTCATCATCTTTATCATTTAAATCTTTTACAAAAAGTACTTCTAAAACAAAATCATTTTTAGTTTTTTTTGAAAATTCAATCATTGAAGGAATAATTTTTTTTATATTTATACTTTTATCTGTTCTATCTAATTTTTTAAAACATTTTTCACTTACACAATCTAAAGATAATTTAACTGTATCAATTTTCATAAGTGTATTAAATATATCTTCTTTATAAATTGTACTACCATTTGATAAAATTAAAGTTTTTGTATCTTTTTTTATTTTGTTGATTTCATCAACTAGTTCATCTAATTTAGGATAAAGTGTAGGTTCACCATTTGCAGTAAGTGTTATAACATCTATTTTTTCGTTTTTTGAGAAACTTGTTTTTATTTCTGCTATTACATCTTCTATACTTGGGTACTCTGTCATTTTTGAAACAGTTTTTGCACCTTCAAGTTCACAATATAAACAATCAAAATTACACTGTTTTGAACTAGGAGAAAGATCAATTCCTAGTGAAATTCCAAATCTTCTTGAAGCAATTGGTCCAAAAGTTATTGAGTTTGAGTAAGGCATTGTTTGGCTTTCTTTAATAAGTAGCAAAAGCTACTTATTTTATTTTGAGATTTTTATTAAGATTTTCTAGAGACTCTATGACACTCTTTTACGAAGTGAATTGCATTTTCTACAGGTACATCTGGTAAAATACCATGTCCTAGATTGAAGATATGACCCTCACCTTGCATAGTCTCTTGAATTTTTTCCACACATTTAGTAGTTTCTTCTTTAGAATATAATCTACAAGGTTCCATATTTCCTTGAAGAACATACTTATCTCCAAGCTTAGCTTTTGCCATAGCCATTGGTGTTCCCCAATCAATACCTAATACATCAAAGTTTCCGTAAACTCCACCCATGTTAATAAATGCTGAAATTCCTTTAGGGAACATAATTACTGGAATATGAGGATATTTCTCTTTTAAGTGCTCAGCAATTTCTACCATATACTTCCATGAAAATTCATCATATCTTCCTGGTTCAATTGCAGCCGCCCATGAATCAAAGATTTGAACAACATCTGCACCAGCTTCTATTTGTTTTTCCATATATAACTTAACTACATCAGTAACTTTTCTTAAGATTTTATGTAAAAATTCAGGATTAGAATACATCATTTTTTTACATACATTATATGTTTTAGTACCTTGACCTTCAATCATATATGTAGCTAAAGTCCAAGGAGCACCAGTAAATCCAATAAGTGCTTTATCTTCTGGTAATCTTTGTTTTAATAATTTAATAGTTTCATAAACGTATGTCAATTTTGAAGCTGCATCTTCACCACCTATTAAAGCATCTAATTGTTCCTCAGTTTTAATTGGCTCTTTAAAGATTGGTCCTTCACCTTTTACAAACTCTAAGTGCATTCCCATTTCATTTGGAATAACTAAAATATCAGAGAATAAAATAGCAGCATCAACACCAACAATATCTAAAGGTTGGATTGTAACTTCACAAGCTTTTTCTGGATCATGACATAAGTTTAAAAAGTTTCCAGCTTGTGCTCTAACTTCCATATATTCTGGTAAATATCTACCAGCTTGTCTCATCATCCATACAGGAGTATAAGGAGTCTCTTTTCTTAAACACGCATCAACAAAAATTTTTGACATAATTTACCTTTTTATTTTTTTCCAACTTTTCCTAAAAAGAAAAGTCCAATAGCTAAAGCAGTCACTGCTAAAGCAAAATACAACATTTCTAAAGCACCATTATATTCAGTGTGTAATACTTTTTGAAAAAAATTTACAACTAAAACCATAACAATTACTTTTGCTATTTTATCTTTTAATTGATCTAAAGATGTAATTGATAAGATTTTTGAATCATCTTGTGCTTCTTCACAATGATCAATAGGTGAGATAAAAAGTTCATATATTCCAAATGAAAATATAAGCATAACTACTGCTATTAAATATAAATCAACAGCACCAATTATGCCACTTACTACATCTTCATGAAAATTTTCAGGATGAGCATGAACTATAATAGTATCAAAAGCATATTTTGCGATACTAAATATATCCATACTAGCAATAATAAATAATACTACTGCTCCTAATAAGCCAAAAAGTACAGCGAAAAGTACAAGAAATCTTGTTTTCCACATTGCACTTTCAAAAAGCTTTTCTATCATTAAATGTCACTCTCCATTTCAATCCATTTTAATGCAATTCTAACAGAGTTAGTTGCTGCACCTACTCTTACTTGATCTGCAACATTAAAAAAATGTACGATATTAGGAGCATAAACATCTTTTCTGATTCTACCTACATAAGTCATATCTGTATCAGTTGATACAATTGGCATAGGATAAGCATTATTTTCTAAATCATCAATAACTTCAACATTTTCAAAGTTTTCTAAAGCATTTCTAACTTCATTTACATCTACATCTACATTTTCGTCAAATGTTACTGTAATTGATTCAGAGTGAGATCTTAATACAGGTACTCTTACACAAGTAGCAGCTACTTGAACTTCTTTATGAAGAATTTTTTGAGTTTCGTTTACCATTTTCATTTCTTCTTTAGTGAAATCATTTGGTTGTGCAACATCAATTTGAGGAATTACATTTAACGCAATTTGGTGTGCAAATGCATCTTTTTTACTCTCATCTAATTTAAAAGCAAAGAAATCTTGCATTTGTTTTACAAGTTCTTCCATCCCTGCTTTACCTGCACCTGAAACTGCTTGATAAGTAGATACATCAACTCTTTTAATTCCATATAACTCATCTAATGGCTTTAAAGATAATACCATTTGAATTGTTGAACAGTTTGGATTAGCAATAATTCCTGTCTCTCTCCAAAAAGCAATATCTTCTGGGTTTACTTCTGGAACCACTAAAGGAACATTTGGATTCATTCTAAAATGACTTGTATTATCAATTACAACTGCACCTGCTTCTACAGCATATTTAGCAAACTTTTCTGAAATACTTCCACCTGCACTAAAAAATGCTATATCAACTTCATTTTCTTCAAAAACAGTCTCAGTTAGTTCTAAAACTGTGTATTCTTTATTTTTATACTCTATTTTTGAGCCGGCACTTTTAGCACTTGCTAAAGGAACAATATTATTAACTGGAAAGTCATAATCTGCCATAACTCTAAAAAGCTCTTCACCTACTGCACCAGTTGCTCCTACAACTGCGACATTAAATTTTCTCATATTACTCTTCCTTTTCTTCTAAATTATCATTTGAAGATTCTTCAATATTTTGTTGAGTTTTATCCTCAACTGCTATTTCTTCTATTATTTCTCCATCTTCGTTATATCTAATAACATTACCATTTTCATCTACTTCAATTTCTTCATCTTGCTTTGGACATTTTGCAATTGATACAACTTTATCACCTTTATCAACATTAACGATGATAACACCAGAAGTATTTCTTCCTGCTTTTCTAATAGTTTGCATATCTACTCTAATCATCTTACCAATTGAAGTTAATGCCATTAAGTCCATACTTTCATCAACTAAAACTTCACCTACAACATTTCCTGTTTTTTGTGATAATTTCATTGAAATAACACCAGAACCTGCTCTATTTGTAAGTCTATACTCTTCAACAAGTGTTCTTTTTCCTATACCTTTTTCAGATACTGTTAATAATTCTTGTTCTATAGAATCAATTACATCAGCATCAACAACATAATCAGTATCATGCTTAAACTTAATACCTCTTACTCCTCTAGTACTTCTACCTTGTTCTCTAGTCTTATCTATTTCAAATCTAATACATTGACCTAAACTAGTAAAAATCATAATATATTCAGACTCAACGTTTGTAATTTTAGCTGTAACTATTTCATCTAAATCATCAAGTACAATTGCTCTTACACCATTTGATCTAATATTACTGAATTCTGATAATGAAGTTCTTTTTACAATACCATTTTTAGTAAAGAATGCTAATGATTTAGACTCATCGAAATCATCTGTTGGGATAATTGCCATAATTTTTTCATCAGGTCTTAAGTTAATTAGGTTAACAACTGCTTTACCTTTTGCTGTTCTACTTCCCTCTGGAATTCTATAAACTTTTAACCAGTATAATTGTCCCATATTGGTTACAAACATTAAAGTATCATGAGTATTTGAAACAAAGAATTTTTCAATAAAGTCATCATCATGAGTAGTAACTGCTACTTTACCTTTACCACCTCTTCTTTGTTTTTCATAAGATTTAATTGGAACTCTTTTTACATATCCATTGTGAGTTATAGTAACAACCATTGGCTCATTTGGAATTAAATCTTCCATATCAATTTCATCATAAGAATCTTCAATTTCAGTTCTTCTTTCATCAGAATACTTATCTTTAATTTCTACTAATTCTTCTTTAATAATCTCATTTAATTTTTCTTCAGATTTTAAAATAGCTTCTAACTCAGCAATTAAAGCTAATAACTCTTGATATTCAGCTTCTAATTTGTCTCTTTGAAGACCTGTTAATCTTCCTAGTCTCATATCTAAAATAGCTTGTGATTGAATTGTTGAAAGTCCAAATCTATCTTGAAGTTTTTCTTTTGCTTCAGCATCATTTGCAGAAGCTCTAATAATTTGAACTACTTCATCAATATTATCTAATGCAATTTTTAATCCCTCTAAAATATGAGCTCTTGCTTTTGCCTTTTCTAAATCAAAAATTGTTCTTCTAATAATTACAGTTTTTCTATGTGATAAGAAAATATTTAAAAGTTGTGGTAAATTAAATACTTTTGGCTCTTTATTATGAACTGCTAAAAGTATAATACCAAATGTAGTTTCCATTGGTGTAGATTTATAAAGATTATTTAATACAATCTCACCCATAGCATCTTTTTTTAATTCAATTACAACTCTAATACCTTCTCTATCAGATTCATCTCTTACTTCTGAAATACCTTCAATTTGCTTGTCTTTAGCAAGTGTTGCTATTTGTTCAATTAATCTTGATTTATTTACTTGATATGGAAGTTCATCTAAAACAATTACTTCTTTTTTACCTTTTGTTTCAATATGATGCTTAGCTCTTATTTTAACTCTTCCACGCCCTGTTTTATAAGCATCAATGATCCCTCTTCTACCAAAGATAGTACCACCTGTTGGGAAATCTGGACCTTGAATAAATTGCATTAAATCCTCTGCTGTTGCTTCTGGATTGTCAATAGTATATAAAACTGCATTTAATAATTCATTTAAATTATGTGGTGGAATTTTTGTAGCCATACCAACAGCAATACCCTCACTACCATTTAATAATAAAGTTGGAACTCTTGTAGGTAAAACAGTTGGTTCTTTTAACGTATCATCATAGTTTTGAGTATAATTGATTGTATCTTTATCAATGTCTCTTAAAACCTCTTCAGATATTTTAGTCATTCTAGCTTCTGTATATCTCATTGCTGCTGCATTATCACCATCAATTGAACCAAAGTTCCCTTGTCCATCAACTAAAGGAGCTCTCATTGAGAAATCTTGTGCCATTCTAACTAGTGCATCATAAACTGAGCTATCACCATGGGGGTGATACTTACCAATAACATCTCCAACAATTCTTGCAGATTTTTTATATGCAGATTTTGAAGAAATATTTAAATCATGCATAGCATATAAAATTCTTCTGTGAACTGGTTTTAATCCATCTTTTGCATCTGGTAGTGCTCTACCAATAATAACACTCATTGAGTAATCTAAATATGAAGCTTTTACAGAATCTTCAATATTTATATCAATAATATCTTGGTTTTCAAAAAGGTTTTCCATAAAAAAAGGCCTTTGTAATATAAAATTTAGATATTATATCTAAAGTGGGCTTAGGCTAAGTTGAGTAAGTTATTTATGAAAGAAAAGAGACCAAAAATAGTCTCTTTTTTAATATATAAAAGTTATTTATGCTTTTTCGTTTTTATATTTGATGATCATATTATAAACATCATCTTTTAATTTTAATTTTTCTTTTTTCTTTGCTTCAATTTCGAATTGATCAGCATGATTTTTTTCCATTTCTGTAATTTCTTCATCTAAATCATTATGCTTATCAAATAACTTATGAAAATGTGCATCTTTTTGTTTTAACTCTGCGATTAGTTCTCTATGTTCATGAAACATTTTATCATCCTCTTGTTGATTTATAAAATAATTATACAACCCAAGAACTTAAGATAATTTAAATTTATTATTATGTTCTGTAATCGGCATTAATCTTTACATTTTCGTACGTACAGAAGTGACATCTAGTCACTTCAGAAATTATTGTATTTTAAGTTCTGTAATCGGCATTAATCTTTACGTACTCATAACCTAAGTCACATCCGTATGCTGTAAAACTATACTCCCCTACTCCTAAATCACAAATAACTTTAAATTTATCATTTTCTAGTACTTTTGCTGCTTTTACTTCTTGCTCTTCATCAAAGCAGATTTCACCTTTATTATAAACAACAACATCATTATATGATATAACTAACTTTTCTTCATCACTAGTTACTCTTGATGCTCCTATTGTGGATGCAATTCTTCCAAAGTTTGGATCTTCACCAAACAGTGCTGTTTTTACAAGTAATGAATTTGATAATGCTTTTGCAGCTATTTGTGCTTCTTCTTTTGTTGCTGCATTTTTAACTTCAAATGCAACTGCCTTTTTTGCACCTTCACCATCTGCGACCATTAGCATTGCCATATCATGCATTACTAATCTTACAGCTTCAAAAAATGCCTCTTTGTCATAAGCATTTGATTTTTGATTTGCTAATATCATTACTGTATCATTTGTTGATGTATCTCCATCTACTGATATTGCATTAAATGTTGTTTCACTATTTACTTTTAATGCTTCTTTCATATCATTTGAAGGAACTGCTGCATCTGTACAAATAAAACAAAGCATAGTTGCTAAGTTTGGATTTATCATTCCAGCACCCTTTGCTACAGCACCTATTTTAAATGAACTTCCATCTTCAAGTTTTACTTCATACATACAAGTTTTAGAATAAGCATCTGTTGTCATAATAGCTTTTGATAAATTCTCACCATTTTTAGCATTTAAATCAAAAGAATTTGCACCATTTACTATTTTTTCAATTGGTAAAGGGTTTCCAATTACACCAGTACTACTCATGATAGGATTTACTAAATCAAAATTTAATGATGAAAAAATAGTATTAATATCTTCTATACCTTTTTTTCCTGTCATCGCATTTGCATTTTTTGAATTAATAAGTACAAAGTTCGTCTTAAAATTCTCTTCATATTGTAAATAATGTTTTAATGGTGCTGCTTGAAATCTATTTTCTGTAAATATAGCTTGTACTTTAGATGGTTCATTTGTATAAATAAAACCTAAATCATTATTTCCATTTGGTTTAAGTCCTGCACTTATACCATCACAATTAAAGCCATCAATTTGATCAATGTAACCTTTTATTGGTAATATTGTAAACATCTTATATATCCTCTGGTTTCTCTTTTAAATTTATTATTCTTTTTGCTCTTGAAATACCTTTTTGTGAACCAACAAGTAAAAGCTTACAGTTTGCACTAATAAGTATTGTTCCTTTAGGCATTTGAATAAATTTACCCTTTTTTTCAGTTATCCCTATAACTGAAACTTTAAGTCTATCTCTTAAATGTAAATCTTTAATCTCTCTATTTACAACCCAAGACTCTTCATTTACATAAACTTCTTCCATATCAATAGGAGTATCTCTTTTATATAAAAATTCATCAAGCACATTTTCCATATCTGGCCTAATAGCCATAGCAGATACTCTTTTTGCCATTAAAGATGGAGTTGCAACAACTTTATCAGCTCCAAGTTTTTTAAGCCTAATTTTTTCATTTTGCGTTTCTGCATTTGAAATAATTAAAAAAGGACTTCTTCCAAGCTCTTTTTCATAAAGCCTAACTGATGCAATTAAAGTAATATTGTCTGAAATATTCTTTGATAAAGATATTGCACCTTTTGCCGAACTTAAGTGAGACTTTAAAAATGCAACCTCTTTATAAGGTTCTTCTTTTACAAAATATGGATAACCATTCTCTTTAGCTATTTGTTCTATATCCTCACTTGGATCAACAACAACAAAAGGAATATGATTTTCCCTAAACTGTTTTGCTAACTGTGAAGTATACTCATTATGATAGAAAATAACAAAATGTCTTCTAAGTCTTGCAATCTTATATAACATACTTCTTTCCTTATATAGGTCAAACAACCTTCCTTTAACTACAGTATCAATTAAAACAGCAGTAGAAAGTGTAAATACTGCAAAACCAAATATAATAAGCGTAATAGTAAAAAATCTTCCAGCAGGTGAAATAGGAGCTATTTCTCCAAATCCAACAGTTGTAAATGTAATACCTGTTTGAAATATTGCGTCTAAGATTGAAAAGTCATCAATGATAATGTAACCTAATGTACCTATCATCATAATGATTTGAACTAATACAAATGGTAATCTAAATGGTTTTAATTGTGAGTATATTAATGGATTTAAGTCGTATTCTGGTTTGACTGATCTAATTTCCCAGCCAAGGGCTTTTTTGATTCTTCTAAAGATGCTCATGAAAGCACTTTTCTAGTGCTCTCTTATGAGTGTTTTTTAAGAGTTCTTAACTCTTTAGCTGAGATTCTGATTTTTTTAGTTGTACCATCTTCTAAAGTAACTCTAACTGTTCTTAAGTTTGGTAAAAATCTCTTTTTAGTTCTGTTTTTAGCGTGACTTACGTTGTTCCCAACCATAGGTCCTTTTCCTGATATTGCACATCTTCTTGACATTTGTCTTCCTTATATAGTGAAAAATATTTGCGTATTTTATCTTAATAGACTTAAATTTTATTTAAATTATTGATAATTTCATTTACTCTTTTTAAATTAATATTTAAGGTAAATTTTTTTGCTAGTTTTCTATTATCTTTTTTAATTTTTTTCATTTCATCTTTTTCCATAAGAACAGCATCAATTTTAAAAGAAGCTGATCTATCATTTGGATTCTCCATAGTTGAAAAAACATCTATTAATTCACTTGCATGATTATTTACTGTAGTAAAAACTACATTTTTACAATACATTGCTTTTAGAATACTAGAAGCAAAATATTTATTATATGTGGGCAAAAAGAAAATATCAGATGCTAAAAAAAGTTCCTCTATATTTTCATAATCTTCAACTAATAGCAATTTAGAAGAATAATCAAACTTTGATATTTGAAATTTTAAACTATTAATTTGCTTTTTATCACCTGCTATTATTCCTAAAATATTTTGTTCATTTAAAGAAAATAAAGTTTCTATAAACTCTTTTACACCAGAATTTTTAAAGTTTTTAGCAGTAAAAAAAATGATCCTTTTTTTTGAATTAATATTTAAAGTATCACAAACTTTTTTCTTAATAAGTTTAGGTTTTTCATAATTTATATCAATACTTGGATATATACATTCAATTTTTGTAGGATCAAGCTCATTTAAACTTTTAAGTATTTCTGTTTTTAAAGTTTTTGAATTAACTATAACCTTTTTAGAATTAAGTATTTCACTTTTACTTTTCTCATCTAAACTCCCTGAATGAAAATATATATCTGCATACTCTTTTTTTAAAAAAGAAAGTTTCTTTAAAATACCAGTATTTTGTACTTCTATAATATTTTCTTGTTTTAGTAAAGCATCTATAAGATTACTTTTTGTTTTATATGAAATTGATATTTGATTCATTTAAACTCTTTATATTAATGATAAGCGTATATTGGACTATTTGTGATTTTTATATCTTTTTTTAATTCCTGACCAAATTTATCAAAAACTCTATTAAAATCTGTTAAGTCTATCTCTCTTTTTGAACTAGACCAAATAATATCAAATTTCTCTTTTTTCTTTTCACAAGTTAAAACATGTAAGTCTTTTGCAACTGTAAAATTTATAAATTTACTATTTGATAAAAATTTTATCATTGTTTCATTAAGTTTAGTTAATTCTTTTGATAATATTAAACTTGTATAATTAATAGAAAATTTATCAATCTTTCTAGAAGCATAAACAAATAGACAATATCTTAAATAACAGTTTAACTCTTCATCTTTAGAAATACTATCCTGGAAATTTAATTTGAAATATAAATTATCATTTGTAATTCTTTTACTTAACATAGATAAAGAGTAATACATATCAATTTTCTTTGGAAAATTAAACATACCGAAGTTTTTCTTTTCAGGGATATCAACTTTTTTAATATTTATATCAACCAATGTTTTATCATATAAAGGCGACTCTTTGTCAAAAAATAGTTTAATCTTTGAGAATAAAGATACTTCTTTATTATTATCAACAATATTTAATATATTAATATCTTTATTCTCTTCTTTAGGATTAAAAAAATTATCATAACTCTCTTTTTTACCTTTTAGCATAAATGAAAACATAAAAACTAGAGGATAAATTAAAATTGAATGTATTGTACTTTTCATAGGAACTCTTTGTAAATTAATCTTTGCAGATTATAAAAATAATACTTCACTATTTCTTAATCCAGTTAAAAATATATTATGATATAATATCCATTTTATAATGATAATAAGGAATGAAAACTTTGAATAATAAAAAAACTATTTTTTTAGATAGAGATGGTGTAATAAATATTGACAAACATTATCTTTATAAAATAGAAGACTTTGAATTTACGAACAAACTATTTGAAACTTGTAAACACTTCCAATCTTTAGGATACCAAATAATTGTAATTACTAATCAATCGGGTATAGGAAGAGGTTATTTTAGTGAAGATGATTTTAATAAATTAACAAAATGGATGGTTCAAGAATTTAAGAATAATAATATTGATATTCTAGATGTATTTTATTGTCCTCATACACCTAATAATAATTGTGAATGTAGAAAACCAAAACCCGGCATGATCAATGAAGCTTGTAAAAAATATGAAATAGATTTAAATAATTCATGGATGATTGGAGATAAACTATCTGATATTGAAGTAGCTTTTAATGCAGGGATTTCAAACTCTATTTTAATTAATAGTGAATATACAAATAACAAAGATGAAATAAAAACAAAAAATATTGTAACAACAATAGAAGAAACTATAAATATAATCAAGGAATAATATGAGTTATACAGATATTGATTTTAATAAAAAAACTATTCTAATTACAGGAGCTGCTGGATTTATTGGTAGTAATCTTGCATTTTATTTTCAAGAGAATTACCCAGATGCAAGAATTGTTGCATTTGATTGTTTTAGATCAGGGGAAACATTTTCTAATGGAAACCTTAAAAGCTTTGGGCATTTTAAAAACTTATTTGGATTCAAAGGAATTGTAGTAAGTGGTGATATTAATGATAAAGTAGCATTAAAAGAGTTAGAAGAGAACTACAAATTTGATTATATTTTTCATCAAGCAGCAATTTCTGATACAACAGTATTAGAACAAGATGTAATGATGAAAACAAATGTAAATGCATATGAAGATTTATTAAAATTAGCTATTAAACATAATGCGAATATGATTTATGCAAGTTCAGCAGCAACATACGGAGATAGTGATAGATTTGAAGTTGGATATGAACAACCAAACAATGCTTATGGGTTCTCAAAAGTAATGATGGATAATATTACAGCTGAATATCTAAAAAAAGATTTAAATATTTCTATTGTTGGATTAAAATATTTTAATGTTTATGGGAATAGAGAATTCTTCAAAAATAGTACAGCTTCAATGGTTGTTCAATTTGGGCATCAAATATTAAAAGGTTTAACTCCTAAACTATTCGAAGGTAGCGATAAAATTCTAAGAGATTTTATTTATATCGAAGATATTATTCAAGCAAATATCAAAGCTTGTACTCCTAAAAAATCTGGAGTTTATAATGTGGGAACAGGAAATGCTAGATCATTTGAAGATATTGTAAATATTTTACAAAAAGAATTAAAAATTGACAATGGAAAAGAGTATATTCCTAATCCCTTTATAGGTTCGTACCAATTTTTTACCCAAGCAAATATTGAATCTACAAAAGAGAATCTAAACTATGAACCAAAATACTCTATGGAAGCTGGTATAAAAGCTTATATTCCAGAAATTAAAAGATTATTTGAAACAGAGGTTAAATAATGATTAATATAGATAAAAGACCAAGTATATTAGTAATTGGTGATTTAATGATTGATCACTATTTATGGGGAAGTAGTGAAAGAATCTCTCCAGAAGCACCTGTACCAGTTGTTGATATCAAAAAAGAGACTACTGTATTAGGTGGAGCTGGAAATGTAATCAATAATCTTAGAAGTTTAGGTAGTGATGTTGGTGCTATTTCTGTAGTAGGAAAAGACAGTATTGCTATTGAATTAAAAGAGTTACTTACAAAAACAGGAACTCAATCATATCTAATTGAACAAGAAGGAAGAAAAACTTCTAAAAAGTCTAGAATTATGGCTTCTAAAACTCAAGTTGTGAGATATGATCAAGAGAGTAAAAACTCAATTTCTTTAGAGTCAGAAAAAAAAGTTTTTGCTAAATACCAAGAAATTTTAAATAGATATGAATTAATTATACTTTCTGATTATGGGAAAGGTGTATTAACTGAAAACTTATGTTTAAAAATAATTGATTATGCAAATAAACAAAATAAAAAAGTTTTAGTTGATCCAAAAGGTGAAGATTATAGTAAATATTCTGGTGCTTATCTTTTAACTCCAAATAAAAAAGAAGCAGAGCTTGCATCTAAAATCGAAATTTATAATGATATATCATTAAAAAAATCACTTGTTCAATTAAAAAAAGATGCTAATTTATCACTTTCTGTAATTACATTAAGTGAAAATGGAATAGCAATTTTAGATAATGATGAAGTAACAATAAAACCAACAGTTGCTAGAGAAGTTTATGATGTAACAGGTGCAGGAGATACTGTAATTGCATCTTTAGGATTTGCACTTAGTTTAGGAAATGATATATATAGATCTATAGAATTTGCAAATCTAGCAGCAGGTGTAGTTGTAGGGAAAATTGGAAGTGCAACAACAACAATTGATGAAATAACAGAATATGAATCAAGCTTACATAAATCAAATTCATATAGCCATATAAAAACAGTAGATGAAATAGCTAAATTATCAGAAGAATTAAAACAAAGAGGTAAAAAAGTTGTATTTACTAATGGTTGTTTTGATATTTTACATGTAGGACATGTTAAATATCTTGAAACTGCAAAAAGTTTTGGAGATGTATTAATCTTAGGATTAAACTCTGATGACTCTGTAAAAAGATTAAAAGGTCCATCTAGACCTGTAAATACACAAGATGATAGAGCATATACTCTAGCAGCACTTGAAAGTGTTGATTATGTTGTGTTATTTGAAGATGATACTCCTTATGATTTAATTAAAACAGTAAGCCCTCATATCCTTGTAAAAGGTGGAGATTATGAAGGTAAAGATGTAGTGGGACAAGACTTAGTTGAGGAATTAAAACTTGTTGAATTTGTAGAAGGAAGAAGTACTACAAGAACTATTCAAAGGATAAAAGAAAATGAAGCAAACAATAAGTAATGAGTTTCAATCACATTTAGAAACAATCAATAATGTAATAAATAATATGGAGGATGAACTTTTAAATGCCTCTACTTTAGCTGTTGAAACATTAAAAGCTGGAAATAAAATCCTTTTATGTGGAAATGGTGGAAGTGCTGCAGATGCACAACATATTGCAGCAGAACTTACAGGTAGATATAAAACTGAAAGAAGAGGACTTCCAGGAATCGCTCTTACTACTGATACAAGTGCTTTAACTGCTATTGGAAACGACTATGGTTATGATAGAGTATTTGATAGACAAGTTGAATCTTTAGCTAATAAAGGTGACTTAATTATTGGAATTAGTACAAGTGGAAATAGTGGAAATGTAATAAGTGCATTAAAACTAGGAAGAGAACTTGGTTGTAAAACTTTAGGTTTTAGTGGAAGAGATGGTGGAGCTATGAATGAAATGTGTGATATTAATCTAGTAGTCCCATCTAATGATACCCCCAGAATTCAAGAAATGCATATCTTATTTGGACATACTATTTGTCAAATAATTGATAATGAACTAAGCTAATTATTTATTAATTAGCTTTAGTACATCATCAGCTGTGATTGTTTTCATACAATCATGGTGTTTTAAAGGACAAGTTCTTTTCATACAAGGAGAACATTCTAAGTATTTAGAAACTATTGTTTCAAGTGGATTATTCCATTGATTTGTCTCTTTAAAACTAGTCGGTCCAAAAATAGCAAATGTATTTACTTTGTAAACAGCTGCAATATGCATAGGACCACTATCATTTGTAATAAAAATATCTAATGCAGCAATTTTTTCTATTAATTCTGGAATTGTTGTTTTACCAGCTAAATTCTTATAATTAGTTACATCATTCTCAATTAAAATCTTTTCAATATCAGCAGCCATCTCAGTCTCATTTGGACCACCAAATATTATAATATCATACTTTTTTGATAGTTCTATAGCAAGCTTAGCAAACTCTTTTGGATACCATCTTTTTGCACTCCCATAAGTAGCACCTGGATTAATACCTAAAGTTGGTTTTTTGTACCACTGAGGCTTAAATCTAAGCATTAAATCTCTTGCTTTAAAGTTTGTATCTAAAGTCTTATTTAAAAAGTCATTGTATTTTAAAACTTGATGTTTAGTGATTTTTTCTTTTTCAAAATTGTAGTTCTCTTTTGTATCTAAAAACTTCAATAATAACTTTGAATAAAATGAACTTCTAAAAGATATAGCATAATCAAAATCTTTTACTTTCTTTGCTAATTGATAAACAGATAATAATCTAACTAAACTTTTTTTAGTATTATCAACAATAATATTACTAATACGTTTATCATTAACAAAAAGTTGTGTAGCAACGTATGAACCAACAATAGTAACTTCTGCACCTCTATAGTGCTTTAAAAGGTTTTCAATAGCAGGTGTAGCCATAATAGCATCACCTAACCATGTAGGTATTTCAATTAATAACTTCATTTATAACTTCCAAAGTTTCTTGAACATTTCTTTCAATTGAAAAGTTTTGAACAATTTTTAGATTTTCTTTTTTTATTTTTTCTATTTTATCATTATTAGCAAGTAAATCATCGATTTTTTCTACTATTGAATAATCATTAGGTGTAAGCATAGTATATTTATTATTTAAAATTTCACTTGCACCATTTTGTTTTGTTGTAATAACAACATTTTCATAATTCATTGCTTCTAATACTACATTTGAAAAGGGTTCATATTTTGTAGGGAAAAGAAAAATATCACTAATAGAATAAAAGTCTTTAACATCTGTTCTTGGACCTGTAAAGATTACCTTATTATCAATATTTAATTCTTTAGCATAATTTTTATAGTACTTAATCTTTTTTTCTTTACCAACTACAAAAGCTCTAAAGTTTTGATTTTTTAATTTTGACAAAACTTCTAAAAACTCTTTAACTCCTTTTCTTTTAAAGCCACTACCAACATATAAAATTATTTTTTCTTTATTTTTTAAACCCAAAGAAAATTCATCTTTTAAATTACTATAAGATAATACATAATTTGTTTTTTCTAATTTAAATCCATTATAAATAACTTTAATTTTATTTTCATTTATTCCATATATTTTAATAATTTCATTTTTAACCATATTAGAATTTGCAATTATTTTTTTTGCATTATTGAAAGTTCTTTTTTCTAAATATAAGTAAACTGCATGCAAAGGATTTAATTTAGATTTGTCTTCAATGGACAAAAAAACTTTATGTACTCCATCCCCTGCTCTATATATATCAGGACATGAAATTCGCTCTAGTGAGAAATATAAAGAATCTTTTTTCTTTTTGCATACTTGTATATTGAATAATATAACTCTAAACCAAGAAGGTAAGAACTTAGGAATATTAGAGAATACTAATTCATGTTCTATATTAAGTTTTTTAAGTTGCTCTGATAACCTTAAAAGGTAAACTTCTGCACCACCAAATTTAGTTTTATTTGCTCTTATAAATTTAATTTTCTGCATAAAGTTCTTCTTTTGTTTTAACATATAATGCTAGTGAAATTCCATATAAAGCATAGAAATATAACTGTTCACTATCACCAAAGAAACTACCAAACATCATAGATGCAATATATCCAATAGTTCCAAGAAAGATAAATACACCAACAAATTTAAATTCCTTATTATATTTAAAAATAAAATAATTAATTTTCAAAAGATAATATAAGAAAACAATAAAAAAACTTAAACCAAATATTCCTAAACTTAAAAATATACTTAAAAAATCATTATGGGCTTGTTTATATATCTTATACGGAATATTTTGAGAATTATTAATCCATATATCTTTTATTTGCTTGTCAAATAAAAATCTACCATATCCAAGAGGAATAAAAGGTTCATTTACTCTATATAAAAGAACAGACTTCCACATAGCTAATCTTGCAATAGAAGGGCTTCCTAAAGAATGTTCTTTTACAAGTTTATCATAATCATTCGGACTATAGTTATCTAAATGTTTAATTTTAGAAATCATATTATAAACATTATATCTTGTATCAAAATTCTTAGAATAAAAGGTAAAAATAACTAAAAAAAGTAAAAGCATAAATAAAGATGCAAATTTAATTATTTTATTTGAGTAAAAGAATATAAAATAAAAAATAAATATTAATATTGTACCGACAAAAGTTGCCCTTGTATTATTAGCAATAATGGACAATAAAAATACTACAAATAAAACTATTCCAATATTTCTATATTTTGTAAAAAATAAAGCAAATGAAATAGAAAGTGCATAAGTAGCCCAAATACCAAATCTTTCTCCCCCTCCACTATCAACTAATCCACCTGCTCTAAATGGCCATAAGCCACCTTCATACCACATAAATAAATTAATTACTGAGTGAACAAATAAAGATATAAGTATTAATAAAATTACAGTATATATTTCCTTAATATTTCTTTTTAGCATAAATATAAATATAAACAGGGAAATAATAAAAGGTTTTAATATTTCACCTCGTATTTCACTTATTGTTTCTTTTGGATCAATTGAAAAGAGAATAGATATTAAAGCAAGAAATATGATTCCTAAAATTAGATATAAGTACTTCTTTATTTTTATAATATTTTTATATATTTTATTATTAGTAATTATTATTAATAAAATAAACATAAAAATTGAAATATTTTGAATTGCAGTTACATTAGAAATAGGAAGTGTAAGCAAAAAAATAAAAAGAAAAAAATAATCTAAGAAAAATCTACTATTAATTCTTTTAATATTTTCAATCATCAATATTTTCCTTAATTTTTGATATAATCAAATTTTTATCAATATTTTCAGCAATTAAAGACTTATCTTGAATAACAAGTTCTTTATATCCCCATGGAAACCATCTTTCTAGTGGAGAAACACCAAATAATGCAATAGTTTTAAGTCCTACAGCTGGTGCCAAGTGCATAGCTCCACCTTCTAAAGTTACTAAAAGTTTCAAGTTACAAAATAATGCTCCTAAATCTAAAAAAGAGGCGGTTTTTTTAAACTCTATATTACACATTTTCGAAATCATTTTTGCTATTTTATAATCTTTAGGCTCAGCAGTAATAATAAATTTATCCGAAGGTAAAGAATTAACAATGTCTACAAGCTTATTAAAAGACATCTGATTATTTTTCATTCGAGCTGAAATATGAAAAGCAGAATATCCATAGTATTTTAAATGACTATTAATCATATTAGAAGGTATATAAAATGTAGTTTTTTCATAATCTTTTTTAACTCCAAAAAAATTAAGACATGAATAACAAAAATCGACTTCGTTCATATTTCCATCAAAATCTACATATAAATTAAAATCATCTTTACCTCTTTTATTTTTAACACCGACTTTATATTTTGCATTTGTAATTTTAGAAAAAAGTTCTGCTGATTTTGAATAATCTGACCTTAATACAATAACAGCATCATATTTTTCTTTTTTTATATCAATTAATATTTTTAACTTTCCTATCCCTGCTTTAAGCTTTTCTAAAAAACCTTTTTTATGCTTAGGCTTTGTGTAACAATATATTTTATCTACGAATTTATTATTGTTTATTGCTTCAAAATTATATGAATTAACAACAATATCTATTTGTGCAGATGGGTATTTTTTTCGTAATGCTTCAATAGAAGGAGTAGTACATATTAAATCTCCAATATTATCATTACGGACTAAAAGAATTTTACTTTTAAATAAATCAATCTTCATCAAGTTTCCTTTTTTGTAAATATTCTTTATAGACTTCTTCAACAGATATAAGATCAATACCTTCTTGTGTTCTCTTTTTTTTAGGAACATTATTAACAAAAGAACCATCTTTTTGAATAACTGTATGCATAGAAAGGTTTTGATATGGACCAAAAATTGTCGAATCAGTTGGACCAAATAATGATATAGTTGGGATATGTAAAGCAATAGAAATATGCATTAATCCTGTATCATTTGTTATTAATAAATCTAAGCCATTTACAAGTTCAGGTAATTCCTCTATTTTAGACTTTCCACACATATTAATTATAAATTTTCTTTGAGATACACTTGAGACAAGTTCTTTAGCCATCATTTTCTCTAATTTAGATGCACCGAAAAGTACAATTTTAATATTATTGTCTTTCAATATTCTATTAGACAATTCAATAAATTTAGATACAGGCCAAATTTTATAGGTATCTTGTGCACCTAATTGCAAACCTATATATTTATACTTTTTATTTGCAAAAATATCATTCTTTTTGTTATCAAACTTACTTGGCAAACTCATTGTAGTATCAATAATATTAGGATTAAATACTCTAACCAAATCAATTTTTCTTTCTATAATATGTTTTTTTTCATTAGACATTTTATTAAGAAATATATCTTCATACTTATGACTTGATTTATCTGTCATTTTTAAAATATTATTAGCACCACTTAATATTGAAAAAAATATATCTTCTGGACCATTAGAATGAAAAAGGAAGATAGTATCAATTTCTTTTTTTCTAAGTTTTTTTACTAATTTAATTTGATTGAAAAAACCCGTTTCATATAATAAGTAATCATCTATAAAATCATAATCAGAAAATAATGGGAACATTTTTCTATTAACAAGAAAAGTAATATTTATCTCAGGAAAACTTTTTCTTAAAGTTTTCATAGCAGGAGTACCCAAGACAGTATCACCTAAACCCGTATTAGAAACTACTAATATATTTTTAAATTTAGTCAAATCACTTTTTTTTTTGACTAATGGCAGGATTTTATTTATATACTTGATTATTTTCAAATTTATCTTCTTAATTCTTTATAAATTTTAAGTGTTTTTTCCACCATTACTTTTTTTGAAAAATTATCAACTACGTAATCTCTATTCAAATTTATTTTTTCTGTCAATAAACTATTTATAGCATTAACAATTTCATCAACTTTATTTGGATGAATTAATCTAAAGTTATCATTATAAAATAGATCTTTAGTACTTCCAACATCAGTTGCTACTACTTTTTTATTCATTAATAATGCTTGCATTACAGATTGAGGTACACCTTCTTTAGAATCAGATGTTAAAGTAAATATATCAAGTGCTGATAATAGTTCTGCAGGATTAGAAACATGACCTAAAAATATAATATTATCTTTTAAACCTTTATCCTTTACAAGTTCTACAATATCATCTTTTATAGGACCATCTCCTGCTATATAAAACTTTAGTTTATTATTATTTGAAATTAATTTCCCTGCAGCTTCAACAAATAAATCATGTCTTTTAAATCTTCTAATTACTGCAACTATACCTATTGCAATTTCATCATCTGATATATTGTACTTTTTTCGGAAAAATCCTCTATCATACTTACTAGGATCAAATATAGTATCATCAATACCTGTTGGAATAGATATAATTTTATTAGGACTAACTCTATTATATTTAATCATATCAGCTCGAACACTTTCACCAGTAGTGAATACATAATCAGCAATTTCATTAATAAAATTTAATCTAGAACTTCTGATTCTATTCGAAAGATGTCTTGTTCTTATGAATTTAGCTCCAGAAACTTTAGCAGCAATTCCACCTACCCAAGTATCTTTACCACTATGGGTATTTATAAAATCAATATTGTTATCTTTTACTATTTTTACAAGAGCAAACATTGTTTTAAAATCAACATTCCCTCTAAAAGGCAATACAAAAACTTTAATATTATTCTCAATTGCTTTTTCTTTTATAATTGAATGGTCTCTACATGCTAAAAAAACTTCAACACCTTGTTCTCTAACTGCAATCATTTCATTAATAATTCTAATCTCTTGACCGCCCCAGCCATCAGACCATTCTGTATGCAAAACTTTCATATTATTTACCATTTACCATCTCATCAATATTTTTCTTAATAAACTCAAAATCTAGTTCCATTAAACAATCACTAATTTTAGTTCCATTACAACCATCTTTTCCACATGGTTGACACTCCCTAGATTCTGCTATTACCCTATGTTTTCCCATTTGTTGGAAGCCATTTCTTTTTAAGTAACCACTTTCCATACAGTCATTATCCCAAGGTCCCCAATGATCAGTACCACTTGGCCCAAAGAAAGCTAAAACAGGTACATCATTTGCAGCACTTATATGCATTATTGATGTATCTACACCAATAAAGGCTAAAGCTTTTTTATTTAAACATGCTGTTTGTTTTAATGTAAATTCACCGGCATAAGTAACAGGTTTTGATTTACATAATTTTAAAATTGATTCAAGTTTATCTAGCTCATGTTTCACAGGTGCTGCTGTTAAAACAACTTTTTTATTTAATTCTAATTCACAGTAATCAATGATATTAGCCATAGTCACATCACTAATACACTTAAACATCCATCTAGAAACAGCATGAATATGAATAAAATCTTTTTCTTTCAACTCAGAATCTTTTAACTTATCAGATACTTTTTTATCATCTTGATCTGACCAAAAAATCTCTACTTTTTTTTCTTTTATATCTAATTTCAATTCTCTTAAAGAGTCTAAATCCATCTCCAAGGTATGTCTAAACTCTTGAGAAGGTAAATATATATCAAAAACATTTTTAGTTAAAATATTTTTACTTCCAGGGTAACCAATTTTAAGTTTAGCACCACTTAATAATGCTAACTGTGCTCCCCTATCTCCTTTAGTCGTATTTATAATAATATCATATTTATTTTTTCGAAAAGATAAAGCAAACTTTACTTCTTCAAACATTCTTTTTAAGGGTGGATTTTTTTTTACTTTATTTCTATCATAAATTATTACATCATTAATATTAGGATTTAAAGTTACCATATCTTCACAACCCTTATTAACTGCTATGTCAATTAAAGCATTTGGGTAAGCCAACTTCAAATTTTTAATTAAAGGAGTTGTTAATAACACATCCCCAATATTTCTAAATTTCATAATTAATATTTTTTTAGGATTAGCTATTTTCATTTTATATATTTCCAAAATGTGTATTGAGCATATAATTTTGCAATTATAAAACCATAATAACCATCTAAAAAACCCTTTTTAATTATAAACAGCTTAAAAAAAGTCCAGTATGGATTAACAATAGCTTTAAATAACGACTTTTTCTTATGATTTAAAGATGAGTATCTATTTTGTTTTTGAATAAACTCTTCAATACTCTCATAAGCTAGATGAATCATATGATTTTTTAAATGGCTTGGTGTTGTTTTCATTTGTACACTTTCATGTACAGGAACATCATTAAAAGCACCTTTTGTTCTATTAAATAATCTAATAGAATAATCAGGATAAAGACCACATGATTTAATATCTTTTCCAAAAAAATTATTTAATCTAGCAATAAAATAACCATCAGCTTCTGGATTTTCTATAGTTTTTAATATTTCTTCTTTTAATTCATTTGTAATACGTTCATCACTATCTAAAACAAAAACCCAATCATTTGAAGCTAATTCTACAGCTTTGTTTTTTTGAGCTCCAAAACCTAACCACTCTTGAGTATAAACTTTTGCACCCAAAGTATTAGCGATTTCACATGTTTTATCAGATGAGCCACTATCTAAGATAAGAACTTCATCTGCAAATAAAGATGAGTTTATTGCATCAGTAATAAATTTTTCTTCATTTTTGGTAATAATTACGACTGAAAGTTTATTCATTAATAAAACTCTTTATACCAAATAACAAACTGCTCAATTCCATCAGCAAGTTTTGTATCTGGTTTATAATCAAAATCTTTGATTAAATCATTTGTATCTGCATAAGTTGATACTACATCTCCTGCTTGCATATCCATAAAATTCTTTTTTGCTTCTATTTGAAGCTTATCCTCTAATGTCTCTATAAACTCCATTAGTGATACTGGTGCATTATTCCCTATATTATATATTCTATATGGAGCACTTGATATGTCTGGACTTGGATTTTCAGGATTAAAGTCTTGTGAAGCTTTCGCTGGATTATCTATAACTTTTATAATCCCATCTACTATATCTTCTACATAAGTGAAATCTCTACTCATATTTCCATGATTAAATACTTTTATAGCTCTATTATTTAAAATAGCATCTGCAAATAGCATTGGTGCCATATCTGGACGTCCGTATGGTCCATAAACTGTAAAAAATCTTAATCCTGTAGTGGAAATATTATATAAATGTGAATATGTATGTGCCATCATCTCATTTGATTTTTTTGTTGCTGCATATAAACTAACTGGATGATCAGTATGATCACTTGTTTTAAATGGTTGACTTTTATTTAATCCATATACAGAAGAACTTGAGGCGTAAGATAGGTTTTTAACATCATTATGTCTACAAGCTTCTAGTATATTCATAAATCCTTTTACATTTGAATCTATATATGCATGTGGATTTTCTATTGAGTATCTAACTCCTGCTTGAGCAGCTAAATTACATACTGCATCAAATTTCTCTTTTTCAAACAATGCATATATATCGTTTGTATTTGACAAATCCATTTTTATAAATTTATGTTTAGAATATATTTTAGATTGAACTAATTTATTTGAATATATTTCATCTTTAGAGATACCAAGTTTAGTTAATCTCGCATATTTTAAATTTACATCATAATAGTCATTTATATTATCAAGTCCTACTACTTCATCACCTCTTTCAAGAAGTTTTAAAGCTAAGTGGTATCCTATAAATCCTGCTGTTCCTGTTACAAGTATTTTCATTTTTTATATTACCTTAACTATCACTATTAAATATATCTCGTGTATATACTTTATCTTCTACATCTAAAAGTTCTTGAGATAACCTATTTGCTACTATTACATCTGATATATTTTTAAACTCATCTAAATCTTTTACTACTTTTGAGTTAAAAAACATTTCATCTTCTAAATTGGGTTCATATATTACTACTTCTATACCTTTTGCTTTTATTCTTTTCATGATTCCTTGAATTGCTGAAGCTCTAAAGTTATCACTTCCTTCTTTCATTATAAGTCTATATACTCCTACTTTTTTTGCAGTCTCTATATTATCAGGATTTGAAGGTATTAGATTTAGTTTCTCTATTATACTTTGGGCTATAAAATCTTTTCTTGTAGAGTTTGCTTCTACTATTGCTGATATTAAGCTATGTGGTACATCTTCATAGTTTGCTCTTAGTTGTTTTGTATCTTTTGGCAAGCAGTATCCACCATATCCAAAGCTTGGATTATTATAATGATTTCCAATTCTTGGATCTAATCCTACACCTTCTATTATTTGTTTTGAATTTAGATTATGAGCTAA
>NZ_JBMOVW010000016.1:0-18388 GCF_049472155.1 Arcobacter rhizosphaerae
TTAGTAAGTAGACTGATTATAAATAACAAACTTGTTAGCTAAATCTTTTAATTCAGCTTTAACAGTAGCTTGAAGATCAGTATTTTCAATATCATCTAATACATCAGCAATTTTATTTGCTATATATTCAAACTCTTGCTCTTTCATTCCTCTTGCTGTTAATGCTGGTGATCCAATTCTAACCCCTGATGTTACAAATGGTGATCTTGTCTCACCTGGTACTGTATTTTTATTTACAGTGATACCTGCATTTTGTAATGCTGCATCTGCATCTTTACCTGAAAAGTCTTTATTTAAAAATGATACTAATACTAAGTGATTATCTGTTCCACCTGATACAATATCATATCCTCTTGAAACTAATACTTCTCCAAGCTTAGCTGCATTTGCTTTTACTTGCTTAGCATAGTCTTTCCACTCTGGAGCTAAAATCTCTTTAAATGCTACTGCTTTTGCAGCCATTACATGAACTAAAGGTCCACCTTGTAATCCTGGGAAGATTGCTGAATTAATTTTCTTAGCAATATCTTCATCATTTGTCATAATCATACCACCTCTTGGACCTCTTAAAGTCTTGTGAGTTGTAGTAGTAACTACATCTGCATAAGGGAATGGTGATTGATGTTCATTTGCTGCAACAAGTCCTGCAATGTGAGCAATATCAGCAAATAAAATAGCTCCAACTGCATCTGCAATTTCTCTAAACTTAGCAAAATCAATCTCTCTTGCGTAAGCTGATGCTCCACAAACAATGATTTTTGGTTGAGTAATCTTAGCAATTTCCATTACTTTATCATAGTTAATTCTTCCATCTAATTCTACTCCGTAGTAGAATGCTTGGTAGTTTTTACCAGAGAATGAAGGTTTAGAACCATGAGTTAAGTGCCCACCATGAGATAAGTCCATACCTAAGATTTTATCACCTGCTTTTAATAATGCTGCATATACTGCACCATTTGCTTGTGAACCTGAGTGAGGTTGAACATTTGCATAGTTACATCCAAAAATTTCACAAGCTCTATCAATAGCTAATTGTTCAGCTTTATCTGCGAATTCACATCCACCATAATATCTTTTGTATGGATAACCTTCTGCATATTTATTAGTAAATACAGAACCCATTGCTTCCATAACTGCTGGTGAAGTAAAGTTTTCACTAGCAATCATTTCTAAGTGTGTTGTTTGTCTTTCTAACTCTTGCTCAACGATATCAAATATCTCTTTATCTGCTGTCTCTAAGTTTGCGCTTGATATGTAGCTCATAGTACTTCTCCTATATATTTATTCACTCAATTATTAAAAATGAGTATTTTAGCTTTTAATTTTCTTCTTCACTGTGAAGATCAATTTCATGTTTTATTGGTTTCATCGCTGGGAATAATAATACATCTCTAATTGAGTGCTCATTTGTAAGCATCATAACTAGTCTGTCAATTCCAATTCCTTGACCAGCACAAGGTGCCATTCCATAAGATAATGCATTTACAAAATCTTCATCCATTTCATGTGCTTCATCATCCCCACCAGACTCTTTTGCAGCCATTTGACCTTCAAATCTTTGTAGTTGATCTAATGGATCATTAAGTTCTGAAAAGGCATTTGCTATTTCTTTTCCAGCAATAAATAATTCAAACCTATCAGTTAAGTGTGGCTTTTCATCACTTCTTCTAGCAAGTGGAGAAATTTCAACTGGATATTCTGTGATGAACGTTGGGTTGATAAGTTTATCTTCTACATATTCATCAAATAGTTCACCTTGAAGTTGTCCTAAATTCATAGCTTCATTTACTTCTAAATTTTTTTCTTTCATGAAAGCAATGATTTTATCTTTGTCTTCTGTAATATCAGCTGGAACACCACCAATAGTTGTAAGAGATTCAATTAATGGAACTTCACTAAACTTAGTAAAGTCAATTTCTAAATCTCCATAAGGTAAAGTTGTAGGTAGTTCTAAATGCTCAAATAAAAATTCAAAATACTCTTTTGTAAGTTCAATTAAGTCTTTATATGTTTTATAAGCCCAATAGAACTCAATTGACGTAAATTCAGGATTGTGTGTTGCATCCATACCTTCGTTTCTAAAACATCTATTTATTTCAAATACTGCTTCAAATCCACCAACAATACATCTTTTTAAATATAATTCAGGGGCAATTCTTAAAAATCTATCAACTCCAAGTGAGTTATGATGAGTAACAAATGGTTTTGCATTTGCTCCACCTGCAATTGGGTGCATCATTGGAGTTTCAACTTCTAAGAACCCTTTATTTTCAAAAAATCTTCTAGTTAAAGAAATAACTCTTGATCTAATATGGAAAGTTTTTCTTACTTGTGAGTTCATAATTAAGTCTAAATATCTTTGTCTATATCTTAACTCTTTATCTTGAATACCATGGTATTTTTCTGGTAATGGAGAAATGGCTTTTGTTAATATTTTTAATCCATCAACGTGAAGTGATAACTCACCTTTACCTGTAATAAATGGATATCCTGATACTTCAATAATATCTCCAACTTCTACAGTTTTTTTGAAAATATCATTATAGAATCCCTCAGGAAGATTATCTCTTGCTACATAAATTTGTAAAATACCTGATTCATCTTCAATTTTAAGAAATGAAGCTTTACCCATTAGTCTGAAAAATTTAATTCTTCCTGCAACTGTATAATGTCTATTTTCATCTCTTTTATCTTCATGATTAAAAATATCAGCATTTACATTTAAATATTTACTAATAGTTGTGTTTCTTTCACTGTTATTTGCATAAGGATTAACTCCTAAATCTCTTAATTTATCTGCTTTTTCAATTCTTTGTTGTATATATTTATTTTCAAACAATATAAAATCCCTTTATTTATTTTCTTCTGTATTTTCTGTATCTGCTATGCTTTTAAGTTTTTCTTTTGCTGTGTCTATTTGCTCTTTTGTGGCTTCTTTAGTCTCTTCAAATGATTTCTCAACTTTATTGATAATCTCTTTTTCAACAGTTTGTTTAACATTATCTACTGTTTCTTCAACACTTTTAGTAACTTCTTTTTTAGTTTCTTCTAATGCTTCTTGTACTTTTTGTGATGTTGGTTTTCCTTGAGATGAAGTAACTTCTTTTGTAGTTTCTACAACTTTATCAACTGCTCCACCAACTGAATTTGTTATTGTTGTTGTATCTAATTTGATGATATATGAACCAACACTTATTAAATGTGGCATTACAATAGAACCTTTTGTTTTATCATCGATAGCCTTTTTAAATGACTCAACTTGATATAATGCATAAGCAATAACAGAGAAAATTAGGAAAATTTTTCCTGCTCCAAAAATAAAACCAAAAATTCTATCAAATATTCCTAGTCCACTAGCATTAAATATTTTACTTACAATCATTCCTAAAAGATAAACAAGAACCCAAAATCCTATAAGTCCTACTATAAAACCTATTAATTTAATAGTTGTTTCATTTTCTAAAGCTAAAAATGGAGCTATTAAGTCTCCGATATCTTTTGAAATTCTTGAGGCAACAAAAATTGCACCAATAATTCCAATAATTCCAAAAACTTCTTTGATAAGACCTCTAAAAAGCCCTTTAAGACCTAGTACTAAAGTAATACCAAGTATTACCATATCAAAAATAGTAAACTCTTGCATAGATTTCCTTTACATAATATGCGATAGTATATCTAATCAATTCATAAGAAAACTTTAAAAAGTTTTTGTCAAAATTTAATCTTTTTTAGATAAAATCTTTTTATGATAAAAAGATACCCAACAAAACAAATAAAAGTAGGAAATGTACTAGTTGGTGGTGATGCACCAATTCCTGTACAATCAATGACATTTACAAAAACAAGTGATGTTAATGCAACTGTAGAACAAATAAGAGCTTTACATTTTGCAGGAGCTGATATTGTGAGAGTTGCAGTACCTGATATGGATGCTGCTAATGCTTTAAAAGATATAAAAAGTCAAGTTGACTTACCTTTAGTTGCTGATATACATTTTAAATACAAACTAGCATTAAAAGCAGCAGAAGTAGTTGACTGTATTAGAATTAATCCAGGAAATATAGGTGATAAGAAAAGAGTAGCGGAGGTTGTGAAAGCTTGTCAAGAAAGACAAATTCCTATTAGAATTGGAGTTAATTCAGGATCCTTAGAAAAACAGTTTGAAGATAAGTATGGACAAACTCCTGAGGGAATGGTGGCAAGTGCTGATTATAATATTAAGTATTTAGAAGATTTAGGTTTTACAGATTTAAAAGTATCATTAAAAGCAAGTGATGTTCAAAGAACAGTACAAGCTTATAGAATGTTAAGACCTATGAATAATTATGCTTTTCATTTAGGAGTTACAGAAGCTGGAACTCAATTTCATTCAACAATCAAATCTTCAATTGCCTTAGGTTCACTTTTACTTGATGGAATAGGAGATACTTTAAGAGTTTCTATGACAGGTGAATTAGAAGAAGAGATTAAAGTAGGAAAAGCAATTTTAAAAGATGTAGGAATTGCAAAAGAGGGACTAAATATTGTATCTTGTCCTACTTGTGGAAGAATTGAGGCTGACTTAGTAAGTGTAGTAGCAGAAATAGAAAAAAGAACAAATCATATAAAAACACCTTTAGATGTTTCTGTTATGGGATGTGTTGTAAATGCAATTGGAGAGGCAAAAAGTGCTGATGTGGCTATTGCTTTTGGAAAAGGAAGTGGTTTAGTTATGAAAAGAGGTGAAATCTTAGCTAAACTAAAAGGTGATGAACTAATAAATAAGTTTGTTGAAGAAGTTGAACTTGAAGCACAAAAAAGAAAATAATGGATAGTGTATATAGTATAAATATAGAAAGAGCTGTATTAAGCTCTATTTTATTTAATCCAGATGAACTAGAAGAGATTTTAGGAGTTTTAAAAGCAAAAGACTTCTATCTTCCTGCTCATCAAAAAATTTATGAAGTAATGATAAAACTTCATGAAGAAGATATGCCTATTGATGAAGAGTTTATTCGAAAAAGACTTGATCAAAAAGAAGTAGATGATTCTATTTTAATAGAAATACTTTCTGCAAACCCAATTACAAATACAATTGCTTATGTAAAAGAGATAAAAGATGGTTCTATAAAAAGAGAACTTTCAACTCTTGCAACTACTATAAAAAAAGTAGCAATCGAAGAAGAAATACCTGCAAATGATGCTTTAGATACTATTCAAGGTGAGTTATATAAAATTTCAACTGATAGTGCTACAAGTGAATTAAAAGATATGCATGTTATTACAGGTGATACACTTTCATATATAAAAAGAATGAAAGAACTTGGAAATACTCATCTAATAGGTGAAACAACAGGTTTTGATGCACTTGATAGAAGAACAACAGGATTAAATGAAGGAGATTTAGTAATTATAGCTGCAAGGCCTGCGATGGGTAAGTGTTTAGCTAAAGGTACAAAAGTTTTAATGTATGATGGTTCTTTTAAAAATGTAGAAGATGTAAAGGTTGGAGATAAGTTAATGGGAGATGATTCTACTCCTAGAAATGTACTTTCAACTACTACAGGAAAAGAACAAATGTATTGGGTTCGACAGAATAAAGGAATTGATTATAGGGTAAACGAGTCTCATATTTTATCTTTGAAAAGAAGTCGTACTGAAGGACCTCATAAAAATGGTGATGTTTTAAATATAAATGTAAAAGAGTATTTAGAAAAAAGCGATAAATTTAAAAGCAATTATAAGGGCTATAAAGTTGCTGTTGAATTTAAGGAAAATGATACTATTTTAGATCCATACTTTTTAGGTTTATGGTTAGGTGATGGAGCAAGTAGAAAACCAGCTATTTATACAGAAGATAAAGAAATCATAGATTATTTAGATTTTTATGCTAAAAATTTAGATTTAAAACTAAAAGAATATATAGCTGAGGGTAAGTGCCCAGAATACTCAATAAGAAATGAAGGAAAAGTAGATGGTAAAACAACTTTTTCTTTAGAAGGACTTTTAAGAAAAGAAAACTTACTTGAAAATAAACATATTCCTAAAAACTATTTAGTTAATTCAACAAAAAAAAGACTTGAACTTTTAGCTGGACTTTTAGATAGTGATGGACATTATGACAAAGCTGCAAATGGTTTTGAAATAACTCAAAAAGATAAGGCTTTAGCAAAAGATATTAAGTTTTTAAGTGATTCATTGGGCTTTAGAACTTCAATTATTGAAAAAGAAGCGTCAATTAAAGATATTGGGTATAAATGTCAAGTTTTTAGAGTAAGAATTTTTGGTAATATTGATATTATTCCTGTTAAAATTGAAAGAAAAAAAGCAAAAGCTTGGACATGTAATAGAACATGGAATCAAACAGGAATAACTATTGAAAAAGATATAGTTGATGATTACTATGGTTTTGAGATTGATGGAAATAAGCTATTTCTTCTTGAGGATATGACTGTTACACATAATACTGCCGTTGTTTTAAATATGGCTTTAGCAAATGTTGAAGCTAATAAAGGTGTTATTTTCTTCTCACTTGAAATGCCTGCTGAACAACTGATGTTAAGAATGCTAGCAGCTAAAACTTCTATACCTTTACAAAATTTAAGAAAAGGTGACTTAGATGATAGACAATGGTCTAATTTAAGTGCAGCTTTTGATGATTTAAATACTAAAAAACTATTTGTTGATGATGGTGGGAGTATTAATATTAATCAATTAAGAGCAAGAGTAAGAAAACTTGCTCAAAATGAAGATAATAATATTTCCTTAGTTGTGATAGACTACTTACAGCTTATGCAAGGTACTGGAAATAAAGATAGACACCAAGAAGTTTCTGATATTTCAAGAGGACTTAAGATGTTAGCAAGAGAGATGAAAATACCTATTGTTGCTCTTTCTCAGTTAAATAGAGGTTTAGAAAATAGACCTGATAAAAGACCTATGTTATCTGATTTAAGAGAGTCAGGAGCTATTGAGCAAGATGCAGATATTATCATGTTTGTTTATAGAGATGATGTATATAAACAAAGAGATGAAGCTAGAAAAGAAAAAGAAGCAAAAGATAAGGGTGAAGAATATAAATCCAATTTTGTTGATAAGCCTGTTGAAGAAGCTGAAATAATTATAGGTAAGCAAAGAAATGGTCCTATAGGTACTGTAAAACTTGATTTCCATAAGGCTTTAACAAAATTTGTCGATAAACCAGATGATAGCCATCATGGTGCTCCTGTAGAAGTTGTATTTGAAAATGTAGCTGATGTAGAAAAAGAAACTAATGTGGATGTTCCTGATATATTATAAAAATATAATTAATTTTATTATAATTTAAACTAACAAACAATATAATCTTTTATATTACTTTATAAAGGATTATATTATGAAAAATGCATTCTCTTTACTTGAATTGATTTTTGCAATTTTAATCATTGGAATTATTGCTTCTGTAGCTGTTCCAAAGTTTATTGACTCAAAAGATGAAGCTTTAGCTTCAACCATAAAAAGAGATATTGTAAGTGCAACAACTGCGATTCAAAGCTATGCTATGCTTGATGATAATTTATCAAATATTGATGAGGCTATTGTTTTAAGTAAAGCAAATTGGACTGTTGTTTCAAGTAAAGCTACTTTTAAAGAAAACAGTAAAATTTGTGTCACAATTGAAGTAAAAACAGATGCTTCTGGAAGTAAAACCTTAAAAATTGATATTGATGATACATCAACAGGTTCTGTATGTCAAAAACTATTAAGTGATAAATATGGAATAGAAGATATTGATTACAAATTATAGTCTTTTAAAAGAGTAAATAAATCCACTTTTTTATCTAAAAAAGGCAAGGGTTTATTTACAATAAAAACTCTATTCCCTCTTAATGAAAATTTTTATCATTTTATGATAATATATCCCTAAAAAATTTACGAGGAATCTTTAATGAAGGTTATATACAGTTTACTACTTATGTGTAGTGTTTTGTTTTCAGCTACACTAACACCTACTCAACTGGAACTAGCAAAAGCAGCTGGTTATAGTGAAAGTGATATCAAAAAAGAATTATTAAAAAAAGATAATTCAAAACAGAAAGTTCAAAAAGAACAAATTATTGAAAATAATATTGAAATAGATGAAAAAAATAGTAAGCTAAAAGAAGAAAGTGATAAAGTTAAAGAAAGTGACGAAACTAAAGAATCTGAAAATAAATATTTATCAGAAGAAAAGTTAGATAGATTTGCTTCATTATTTTTTAAAAATAAGAATAAATTAAACCCTTATAGTATTCCAACTCCATCAAACTATACTCTAAATTATGGGGATAAAATATCACTTAAAATTTATGGTGGTGCAAATGAAGATTTTGTTTTAGATGTAAATAAAGATGGTAATATCAATATTCCTCAAGTAAAAGAATTAAAAGTTATAGGTCTAAATTTTCAAGAAGCAAAAAAACTTATAAAAGAAGAGACTAAAAAAGCATACCCTAATAGTACAAATATTTTAGTTGATATTTCAGAATTTTCATCTATTCAAGTTACTATTTCAGGATTAGTAAATGCACCTGGACTTTATAACCTTTCATCATTTTCTACTATAAAAGATGCACTTATTTCAAGTGGTGGCATTTTAGAAAATGGGTCATATAGAAATATTTTACTTAAAAGAGCAGGTAAAATTTATAAATCATTTGATTTATATTCTCTTGTAAGATATGGAGATTTAAGTAGTGATACTATCTTAAAGAATGGTGATATTATTTTAGTAAAACCTATTAGCAAAGAGATTAAACTAACAGGTGATGTAAACTACAATGCAATTTTTGAACTAAAAAAAGGTGAAGGGTTTAAAACTTTATTTAATTTTGCAGCAGGTTTTAAAGCAAAAGCAAACCAAAATGCAATAAGTCTTAAAAGATATGAAAATGATACTATTAAAGTTTATACTTTAAGTAAAGAAAAACTATATAGATTTACTCCAAAAAATGGTGATGAAGTTCATGTATACTCTACTAGTATCTTAGGTGCAAATCTAGTTAAAATATCTGGAAATATTATAGCACCTAGTGAAAAAGAACTTCCAACTGATAATAAACTATCAACACTTTTAAATAATGAACTAAAACAATTTGGAGAAAATGGATACTTTAAAGAGGATACAAACTATAATTTTGCAGTTATAAAAAATGACAATAGCATAAAAGGTTTCAACCTTAAAAATGTACTTACTAAAAAAGAAGATCATACTATTAAAGCAGGTGATGAAATCACTATTTTTAAAAATTCAGATTTAAAAGAAAAACCTTACATTTATGCAAAAGGTGAAGTTGTAGATGACAGTAAAAGAAAGTATGACTTTTATGATGGGATGAGTGTTGCTGATCTTTTTGGTTTAGTGAAATTTAATAGTGAAATCTTTGAAGAAGTTGAAAAAAATAGTAATCTTTCAAAAAATGATGTTTTAGATGAAGATGGTAAGCTAAGAAAAGCTGTAAGAGTTGATAAAACTAAGGTTCAAATCACTAGACTTCATGAAAATAAAAAATCTACTTTTTTAGTAAATTTAAGCGAAAACAAAAACTTTAAACTTAAAAAATATGATGAAGTAAGATTTTTCGATTTTTCTGCTGTAAATGATAAAATGAGTGCAACTATAAAAGGTGAAGTATTTATTCCTGGAACTTATGATATAAATGAAAATACAACTATAAATGATATCGTAAATATTTCAGGTGGACTTACAAAAAAAGCTTTAAAAGCTAGATTTGAAGTAGTTAGATATTATACAGAAGATTATCAACGAAAAAGAAAAGTTTTAGCTTTAGATATGAATAAGGCTTTAAATTTAAAAATTAAAATCTTCCCAGATGATGAAATTACTATTTTTCCAATAGCAAATTGGAATGATAAAAAATATGTAAATATTAAAGGGCTAGTTAGATATCCTGGTAAATATGCAATAGAAGAGGGTGAAAAACTTTCAAGTGTGATTTTAAGAGCTGGTGGTTTTTTACCAAATGCTTTTGTAGAAGGTGCAGTATTTACAAGGGAAGAAGTTAGAGAACTACAAGAAAAAAGACTTCAAGAAACACTTGATAGACTTGGGAATCAAGTTCTTAAAGCTAGTACATCAAGTGAGAGTTTAGGTGAAGAAAAAGATGAAACATCAAAAAAACTTCAGGCAATTAAGCAACTTGAAAATGAAGCAAAAAGAAATAAACCTATAGGAAGAGTATCTTTAAATCTATATTATGATTTAAATAGATTTAAAAAATCACCTTATGATATAACTTTAAAAGATGAAGATACTTTATATATTCCATCTATTAGTGACACAGTATCTGTTGTTGGAGAAGTTTTAAATCAAAATACTTTTGTATTTAATAGTGATTTAGATACAGATGATTATTTATCAAAGGCAGGTGGTGTAACTGAACTTGCAAATGAAGATTATATATATATTGTTAAAGCAAATGGTGAAACAGTAAAATATGAATCAAATTATTTCTGGGGTAATGATAAGAAAATATTCAAAGGTGATACTATTGTTGTTCCTATGGAGTTTGATATGTTCTCTGATATGAAATTTGCAAAAGATGTATCAAGTATTCTTTATCAGTTTGCTATTACAGCTGCTTCACTTAAAACAGTAGGCGGTATCTAGAATGAGTGAGAATAATAGTGTGAATAATCAAGCTTTATACATAGAAGAAGATGAAATAGATATAAAAGAGCTTTTTAATACTATTTTAAAATATAAATACAAAATATTATTTTTTGTATTTATAGTAACTGCTATTACGTTTATATATGTTTTAAGTATCCCAAATTCATATAAATCAAGTGTAGTCTTGTCTCCTCAAAGTGAACAAAAATCAGTTGGAGGAGGTTTGTCTTCTTTAGCTTCTTTAGCAGGTGTTAGTCTTGGTGGAGCAAGCTCTAAAGATCCAGCTGTTATGATGCAAACAGTTTTAGGAGATTATAGTTTTAATAAAATGATGATAGAAAAATATAAACTTACTTCAAAACTAGAGAGTCAAAAGAATTTAGTATTTGCCTTAGGTCTTGATACTGTTTATAATATTTTTAATTCAAAAGATGACAATACAGAAGATAAAAGATCAAAAGAAGAAAAAGTTTACTCAACTATAAATACTTTGAATTCAGTTCTTTCTATTTCAATCGATAAAAAATCAGGACTTATTACGTTAAGTGCTGAACTTCAAGATAGATATTTAGCAAAAGAGCTTGTAGATATATATTTAAAAGAGATAGTTCATAAGGTTAGAACTTCTGATATGAAAGAAATAGATGAACAAATCAAATATTATAATAAAGAATTGAGTTCAACTTATGATGTATCTTTAAAAGAACAATTAAGTAAGTCTTTATCAGGACTATATCAAAAGAAAGTATTTTCTCAAGCAAATGACTATTACTTTGTATCAAAAGTAGTTGATAGCAGAGTATCTTATATAAAAGAAAAAAGTAAACCTAAAAGAGCTTTAATACTTGTTGTATCTTTCGTTACTTCTTTTATTCTTGGTATTTTTCTAGTATTTTTTTATGAGTTTATAAGAAGTGAAAAAACTGATGAAGTTAAAAACTCTTAGCTTCTTTCTTTTAAGTGCAAACTTACTTTTTGCAGTTAAAACTCCTGAAAATATCACAGCTACATATAGTGGAAACACAGGTGTTTTTGAAACACCAAATGCCAGAATCATGAAAGATTGGTCTATGAGGTTATTTTTAAATGAAGATAAACCTTATAGATATTATGGTTTTACTGCTACTCCTCTTCCTTTTGTAGAAGCTAATTTCCATATGACTACATTAAAAAGTATTAGTGATACTGAAGGATATGGAAGCTATAAAGATAAATCTTTAAGTGTAAAATTTCTTTTAAAAGAAGAGGGAGAATACACCCCATCTCTTGCCATAGGTGCTGATGATATTTGGGGTACTTCACTTTATACTTCAAAGTATTTAGTACTTTCTAAGAACATAGGTTATTTTGACCTTTCACTTGGTTATGCAAAAGGTAGACTTGGAGGAGAAGATCTTAAAAAGTATGAATCAAATTCATCAAACTCAGGAAGTTTTGATAATAACTCTATAAACTTTCTCAAAAATACAGATTGGGGTGGTGGAAAACCTTTTGGTTCAATAGTATTTAATGCTAGTCCATCTTTTTCTTTGATGGCTGAGTATGCTCCTATAGATTATACAAAAGATAAAAAAAATCCTTTTACTACCGGTGATAAATACGAACTTCCAAAATCAAAGTTCAACTATGGTCTTAAGTATAAGTATAGCAATAACTCTATTTTAAATTTATCATATCAGAGAGGAAATACCATATCTTTTGGTTATACCTATCAATTTGGCTTTGATAGAACTGGTATGTTTGATCATATTCCTGATCCAAAATGGAAAGCAGATGATGAAAAAAAAGCAGAATATAAAAATCTAAATGAAAAAGAGTTGTCAGATAGATTATCAAAAGAAGTAGCAGCCGAAAAATTTAAGTATGTAAAAACAGCTGTAAATGACAATAGTATTTGGACAGAAATAGATAACCCAAGATATTATAATGAGTTAAAAGCAGCAGGTCGAGCAATCTCAACTATAGATGAAGTCGCACCTAAAAAGTATGATACTATATATCTTACTTTAAAAGATCAAGAAATCAAAAAGAAAACTATCAAAGTAAATAGAGCTGAATTTGATATGTATGAAAAGCAAAAAGTAAGTGATTCTTATATGAAAGATTCAATTGTTATTTCAAATGATATTGATGGTATGTATGAAAAATTTGCAAAAGGAAAAGATTTATATATAAGTGATTCTATAAATAAAAAAGGTTTTACTTATAGTTTTCAGCCAAAGGTTAGAACTGTATTAAATCATAAAGATAAACCCTTTGCTATGAAGTTAACACTTAGGGCAAAAGCAGGTTATGAATTTAATGATAACTTTAGTTTAGATACTTCTTTTGAACAACCTTTTTATCACACAGGAAAAAATCTTTCTAGTAAGCCTCTTGAAAATGATAGATTATCTCTAAGAAGTGATATAACTAAACATTTTGTGTATAATGACACACAAATGTCATATTTAAATTTAGGATATAAAACTAATGCTCCTTTTGATTCTTTGTTTAAAGTGGATTTAGGATATTTAGAATATGCTTTTGCAGGGGTAGATGTAGAATGGTATAAACCTCTATTTGCTGAAAAATTAGGAATAGGACTTCAATATCAATCTGTTTATAAAAGAGAAATTGAAGATATGTTTGCTATAAAAGATGATTATAGATATGATGCAAAATTTTTAAATATATATTATCTTCTAAATCAAAAATATGATTTACATTTAGGAGCAAAAGTTGGTCAGTTTTTAGCAGGAGATAAAGGTATAAAGTTTAATATTGAAAGACATTATAAAAACTTTACCTTAGGAGCTTATGCTACTGTAACTGATTCAAGAAAAGTTTTTGAAAATGAAGAAAATAAAGGATATATCGATAAAGGTATTTATTTGATAGTTCCATTAGAAGTATTTACATATAAAAATCTAAAGAAAAGAGTTTCATTTGGTCTTAGCCCATGGACAAGAGATGTTGGGCAAGTTGCTGGAACATTTAATTCTTTATTCCCTATGAATAGTAGTGAAAATAACACACAAATTATGAAAAAGTACATAAATAATCTAAGGGAATAAAAGAAAATTTTTATTTTTAAAAAAATTATGGTAGAATAATGCAAAATTAAAAAAAGGATATTTTTTATGAAAAAATTATTATCAATTGTTTTCGCTTCTTCTTTATTTGTAGCTAGTGCAGTAGCTCAAACTTCTGGTGCAGCTGGTGCAGGTGCTGGAACAGGTGCAGGTTCTGCTGGAGCAGGTGCTGCGGGTGCTGGAGCTAGTGGAGCAGGAGCAGCTGCTGGTGGAGCTGCTGCCGCTGGTGGAGCTGCTGCTGGAGCAGGTGTTGGAATTGGTGCAGCTACTGCAGCAGCTGCTGCAGCTGCTGCTGGTATTGCTGCTGCTGTAGCAGGAGATGATAATACAACTCCTTCTCACTCTGCAACTTCTCACCATTAATCAGAGTTAAGAAACCCATTATTGGGTTTCTGCTTTTTTTAACTTAAACTTTTGTAGAGAATTAAACTACAAAATTTATACTAATAACTTAAATAACGCTTTATAAAAACTTAGATATACTTCCTTCAAAATATAAATATATAGGAAAATAAAAATGCCTGCATCAATTTTCAGGGAATATGATATAAGAGGTATCTTTGAGAAAGAACTAAACGAAGATATAGTAAAAAAAATAGGTTTTCATCTAGCAAATAAACTAAAACAAAAAGTATCAAGTGCTAAATACATGGCTGTTGGATATGACGCAAGAACACATTCACCTATTCTTAAAACTTGGCTTAGTAGTGGTATAAATAAAGCAGGACTTGAAGTACTTGATTTGGGACTTGTTCCAACACCTGCAAACTATTTTTCAAACTATATAGAGTTTGAAGAAAAGCAAGTTGATGGTTCTGTAATGATTACAGGTTCACATAATCCACCTGAATATAATGGTTTTAAAATCACTCTTGATAAAGCTCCTTTCTTTGGAGAAGAGATTTATGCTCTTGGAAGAGAAATTTTAGAAGATACTCAAACTATAGAAGATAATACTAAAACTATAAATATAAATGCAAAAGATAAATATATAGATTATATAGTAGAACATTTTTCAAATCTAAACTTAAAAGATAAAAAGTTTATTTTTGATTGTGGAAATGGAGTTGCAGGTGTTGTTTTAAGAGATATTCTTGACAGACTTGATATTTCTTATGATATTTTATATGAGGAACCAGATGGAACCTTTCCTAATCATCATCCAGATCCAAGTGATGAATCAACATTAAAAGATATAAAAGAAAGTTTAGCTACTGGTGAATATGACTTTGGATTTGCTTATGATGGAGATGCAGATAGAATAGCACTTTTATCAAAAAAATATAACTTCAAAGGCGATATTTTAGCTATTTTCTTTTCACGATTTATAGATAATCCTACAGTTATTGGTGAAGTAAAATGTAGTCAAATCATGTATGATACTATCAATACTTATGGAAAAGCTGTGATGTATAAAACAGGCCATAGTAATCTAAAAGTAAAAATCAAAGAGTTAGAAGCTTCTTTTGCAGCAGAAGTATCAGGTCATCTTTTCTTCAATGATAGATATTTTGGATATGATGATGCTATTTATTCTACATTTAGAGCTTTAGAACTTATTTCTGATGGTTTTAATTTTGATAAAGAGTATAAGGCTTTACCAAAAGTATACAGCACAGATGAGATAAATATCACAGTAACTGAGGATACAAAATTTCTTCTAGTTGAGAAACTAAAAACTTCACTTGAAAATCCACCAAGTTTTATGCCAAAGATAAAAGATATTATTACAGTTGATGGGATAAGAGTAAACTTCGAAGATGGATGGGGATTAGTTAGAGCTAGTAATACTACTCCAAAACTTGTGACAAGATTTGAAGCAAAATCTCAAGAAAATGCAAAACTATATGAAGATTCACTTATGAGACTTTTTGAGCAAATAAAAGAAGAGGTATAAAAATGATTAAAAAATGTTTGTTCCCAGCAGCAGGTTATGGTACAAGATTTTTACCAGCTACAAAAGCAATTCCTAAAGAGATGTTGCCAGTTCTTACAAAACCACTTATTCAATATGGAGTTGAAGAAGCACTAGACGCAGGATGTAGTACTATTTCAATAGTTACATCTAAATATAAAAAAGCAATAGAAGATCATTTTGATACAAATACTGATATAGAAAACTCAATAAAAGGTTCTTCAAAAGAAGAACTTCTAAGTGATATAAATAATATTATTGAAACTACAACTTTTTCTTATACTAGACAACTAGAAATGAAAGGTTTAGGTCATGCTATCTTAACAGGTGAAACTCTAATCGGAAATGAACCTTTTGCAGTAATCTTAGCTGATGATTTATGTGATAATACTTCTAGTGAAGGTTCAGTTTTAAAACAAATGACAAGATTATATGAAAAATATCAATGTTCAATAGTAGCTATAGAAGAAGTACCAAAAGATAAAACAGATAAGTATGGTGTAATTGATGGGGAAGAAGTAGAAGAAGGTATTTTTAGAGTGTCAAATATGATAGAAAAACCAGAACCAAAAGATGCTCCTACAAATCTAGCAATAATAGGAAGATATATCTTAACACCTGATATTTTTGATATTTTAAGAGAAACAAAACCAGGGAAAGGTGGAGAGATACAAATAACAGATGCCTTACTTGAACAAGCAAACCAAGGAAAAGTGATAGCTTATAAGTTTAAAGGAAAAAGGTTTGATTGTGGAAGTGTAGATGGCTTTGTGGAAGCAACTAATTATTTTTATGATAAAACAAAAGAAGTGAATTAATCAACTTCTTTTAAGTTATAACAAAATAATCTTAGAGTATAATATTAGTTAAAATTTAAAATTGCCAAGAGGAAACTAGTCTTTGAAATATGAAAAGAATTTCTATCAAATCAAGTCAAACAATGAGATTTTTGAAAAGATAGTAGAAGAGAAAAAAAGTATAGGTTACTACAGCCTACCTTACCAAGATATTTCAGAGATATTAAGTCTTTCAGAAACTGTGAATCAAAAAGATATTGTTGTAGTAGGTATAGGTGGAAGTAGCTTAGGAACTTATGCAATAAATAGCTTTTTAAGAAATAAAGCAAATGATAAAAAACTTCATTTTTTAGAATCAACAGATCCTCTGGAACTTAAAAAAAGAGTTTCATATATAGAAGATATAAATGATACTTTATTTATCATCATCTCAAAGTCAGGTACTACAATAGAAACTATTTCAGTTTTTAAGTATCTTCATAGTTTAGTAAAAATAGATAAATCAAACTGCGTATGTATAACAGAAAATGATAGTAAACTAAACTCTTACGCAAAAGCTAATGACATAAAAACCTTTGAAATTCCAAAAGATGTAGGTGGGAGATTTTCAGTATTTTCTCCTGTAGGCCTTTTACCTTTATCTATCATGGGAATAGATATAGAAAAACTGTTAGATGGATGTAAAGAAGTAAATGAAAGCTTTTTTAAAAAAGAAGAGTATTTTGACTCTATCTTTGAAAAAGCTAGATTTATGGTAGAAAATAAAAACAGATTTAATATAAATGTAGTTTTTTCATACTCTTCTCTTTTAGAAGGCTTTAATAAATGGTATATCCAATTATGGGGTGAAAGTTTAGGAAAAATAAATATTAATGGGACAAGACAAGCTTTAACTCCAATAGGACTAATAGGTCCAGTAGATCAACACTCTTTTTTACAACTAATAATGGAAGGTGTAAGAGATAAAACAGTTACATTTATCAAAGTAGATGACTTTGAAGAAGAAACAGTAATACCTGATATATCAATACCTCACTTAGAAGAGTTAGACTATATAAATAATATCAAGTTTAAAGACTTAATAAACATGCAAGCTGACTCAACTATAGAAGCTGTACAAAAGAGTGCTAACATCCCAACAGATGTAATCACAATAGAGAAAGTAGATGAATTTAATATAGGAAAACTTATGTACTCATATCAACTATTAACATCAATAGTTGGAAGTTTTATGCAAATAAATACATATAATCAACCGGGTGTTGAAGAAGGTAAAATTATTTTGAAAAATAAGTTTAGAAATGAGGATGTGAAATAAATGAAGATAGCCATAGCAGGGACAGGATACGTAGGCTTGTCAAATGGAGTATTATTAGCACAACATAATGAAGTAATAGCACTTGATATAATCCCTGAAAAAGTAGAACTTCTAAATAATAAAAAATCACCAATAGAAGATAAAGAAATAAGTGAATACCTACTAAGGGATGATTTAAATTTTAAAGCAACATTAGATAAAAAAGAAGCTTATGAAAATGCAGACTTTGTAATAATTTCAACACCAACAGATTATGATCCAGAAACAAACTATTTTAATACAAAATCAATAGAGTATGTGATATCAGATGTACTTGAAATAAATCCAAATACAACAATGGTAATAAAATCAACTATACCAGTAGGATATACAAAAGAAATATCAAAAAAATTTAAAACAAGTAATATTATTTTTTCACCAGAGTTCTTAAGAGAAGGAAAAGCCTTACATGATAATCTATACCCTTCAAGAATAATAGTAGGTGAACAAAGTGATAGAGCTCAGACTTTTGCAAAACTACTTGCTCAAGGAGCAATAAAAGAGAATATAGATATTTTGTATACTGATTCTACAGAAGCAGAAGCAATAAAACTATTTTCAAATACATACCTAGCTATGAGAGTATCATATTTTAATGAATTAGACTCTTACGCA
>NZ_JBMOVW010000017.1:0-10966 GCF_049472155.1 Arcobacter rhizosphaerae
CCAGCTTTTTTAAAAGTTTTTATAGCTTCTTCATAATTCTTTTGTTTTCTATAAACATGAGCCATTGCTAAAAGAGAATAGGTGTCACCTTTATTAAAAGACTTCTCATACCATTTTAAAGCTTTTTTATATGCAAAGTTTTTATCATAATATACACCTAAATTATGTGCAGCTTTTCCATGTCCATTATTTGCTGCTATTGTAAAATACTCTACGGCTTTTTTATTATCATTTAAAAAGTGTCTATATAAGCTTCCTATTTGAGCATAAGACTCTAAACTTCCTTTTTCTTTTCCTTTATAAAAATACTTTTTTGCATTTTTATAATCCTTTGCTCTCATATAATAAATACCAATACAGTTATACCCTTGTATCTCTCCTTGTTCTACAAGTCTTTTATAATCTTCTAAATCTTCTTTTGTATAGCTTTCTTTATTACATTGCTTTATATCATAATTACTTTTTTTTATTTCTACACTTTTACTTTCACTACAAGCAGTTATAGTTAGTAGTACAAAGATAAGTAAAATGGATTTTTTTAGATAGTTCATATAATATACCTTATTAATAATTTTTTAAGATATTATTATATATAAATATATATTCTATATTCTTTAATTTAAAATGTTATTTTAGTATTTTTTTAAAATTGATTTAAAAAGTATCTTTTTCATCAACCTCTTCATCCCATAAAATAGATACACCATACTCTTCATCACTAATTACATATTTAAAATATTCACTTGTTCCTTTTCTTCCATGAAGTCTTACTACTATTTGACCATCTTTTAAAAGTTTTTTCATTTCTCTTTCACTAAAACTTCTTTTATTCCATCTTAAAAAAGCATTTGAATAGACTCTAAATCTGCATGTAGAGTCAGCAGTAAAAACATACTGTTCACTCTCATCGTATTCTTTTTTTGCATTTTGGCATGAATAAAGTTTTGTACTTTTACCTTGTACTGTAATTTTTTTTGAAGTTACAATCCCATCACAATATGGACAGTTTCCTAATATCATCTAGTATCCTGTTTTTATTTGAGATTTTATCTTAATTTTTGTTAGATTAAAAAAAGTATTTCAATTTGAAAGAAAAGAATTAAACTTCTTTACCTTCAAATTTATTCTTAGCTACATTTTGAACTACTTTTGAAGCTATGTTATTTGTTTGTTTAGCAATATCGTTAGTTTTTTGAGCAATTTTTGTGTTTTCTTGTGCATAGGAATCAAGTTTTTTAACTATGTCATCAATAAAACTTATTTTTCTCTCTTGTTCTTTTGCTGCATTTGTTACATCATCAATAAGATGATTTGTTTGTGTTACTTTTTCTTCTAAGTCTTCAAATCCTTCTATAAGTGAATCACTTATTTGTTTACCTTCATCTGCTTTTGAGGACGCACTTTGTACTAAAGCTGTAATCTCTTTTGCAGCTTGAGCACTTCTATTAGCTAAGTTTCTTACTTCTTGGGCAACAACAGCAAATCCTTTTCCTGCTTCTCCAGCTGTTGCTGCTTCTACTGCCGCATTTAGTGAAAGAATATTTGTTTGGAAAGCAATTTGATCAATAATAGTAATAGCTTCATTTATAGCTTTTACTTTTTCGTTTATGTCATCCATAGATGTAGCTGTTTTTGAAGCTAAATCTTTACCTTTGTATGATGATTCTTTTGTAAAAGAAGAAATATCTGACATTTCTTTTGCTCTTGTACTTGTATGTGAGATTGTTGTTGAAATATCATTTATTGCTTCTGTTGTTTCATTTAAAGCATTATTTTGTTTTTGAGCATTTTCATTTAATACTCTTACATCAGTTGTTAATTTTGATGAACTTTCTTTTAAAATCACTCCATCATCTTGGTTAGAAAGTAACATATCTGTAATCATTTTATTCATAGAAATAATTTGCTTACCAATTTCACCATTATTTTCTTCATTTAATTTAGGAGTGAAGTCATTTTTAGAATAACTATTTAAAACCTTTGATAATTGATTAATATCATTACCCATAAACTTTTGTAAGTTTTCAAGCATTGTATTTATAAGTGTTTTTAGTTCGTTTAAAGATTGAGTATTAGACTCTTTATGAATTCTTTTATTTAAATGTCCTTCTTTTACACTGTTTACTACATCTTTTACATTATTAATTAAAATGTTCTCTTCTTTTATATTTTTACTTATTTCTGAAATATTATCATTAATGTTTTTTGCCATCTGACCAAACTCATCATTTTGAGTTATAAAGATTTGTTTTGCACTATTTGATTCTTTATTTAAAAATTTAAAGAAGTCATCTAGTCCATTTTGAATAGTATTTAGTTTAGTATTTAAAACTCTTGTAGCATAAAATACAACTAAACCTATTAAAATAGTAGTTATTATACCTGCAAAAATGGAGAAGTTTTTGATAATAAAAGCACTTTGTAAATATTCACTATTGGGAACAGAAAGTCCAAATCCCCAGTTCACATCTGAATTTGAAATCATAAATGATGTAAGGTAATTAAATGAATCTTGATTATTATGTAAAGACTTTTCATCAAAGAAAAAATCTTGGTTTTCTTTAATTCTTTTTATGATTTTTTTACTATTGTTTGTTTTTGAAATTTCTAAAAGATTTTTACCTAAAAGTTTTTCATTTGGGTGAGAAATAACTGTTCCTTTAGAACTTAATATATATCCATATCCATTATCTAAAATCTTAAGCTTTGAAATTCTTTGTACTATTTTATCAAGAGAAATATCAATTCCTACAACACCTACAAATTTTCCATTATTAAACATAGGAACTGAAACTGTTGTATTTAAAACTTCTTTTTTATTTACATTAAATTTGTAAGGTTCAGTGATATACTCTTTTTTTGTTTCTTTAGGTTTTGTAATCCATATATTGTTTTCTAATACAGGATATTGCCAAACTAGGTTTATTTCTCCGTTATTTTTCATAACATAAGGTGAGAATCTTCCTGTTTCATCATGGGCATATCTATTTGTCATAGATGGGATATTTTCATAAAAGGTATTTGGTTCAAAATAAGTCCAAACTCCCACAATATATGGGTTTTTTTCTAAAATAGAACTCATAAGTTCTACAAGGACAGGTTTTGAATACATTACATCTTCTTTTAAAGCAGTTTCTAAAGAAGCACTAAATGTTTTGATTAGAACTACAGATTTCTCAATATCTGCTTTAATTTCAAGGGCATTTTTATATCCAAGTTCTTTCATATAATCTTTTGAAATCATTTGGGTTTCACTAAATACTTTACTTGAAATTAGAAAAGTTGAAATAGCAGATAAAAATACTAATACACCTAAAACACTAAATAATAACTTCTTACTAAAACTTAAATTATTAAACATAATTAAATCCCCTACAAAAAAATAGTCTATATTGTATAAAAATAATGTTTAGTGATTGTTGGTTGTTTGATCAAATAAAAAAGTTCAAAGAACTTAAGAGAATATCTTTAATATAATCTCTTTAAGTTCTTTTTTCATTGCTTCACTTAAATTTTTTTTATTTGAATAAATATAAAAAGGTACAGTATTTAACATAGAGTGTTTAAGTCTTTTTCTAAGTGTTGAAATTTCATCTAAATTGATTAGTGTTTCTCCATCATATAAGCAAAAGTCTTTTTGAACACCTATTTTAAAAGATACAATTTGATAAGTAAAGAATAGTTCTTCTTTTTCATTTTCCCATTTTTTTATAAAAGCATCAAGCTCTTTTTGTAAAGTTTTTGCTCGATTCTCAGTAATATAACCAAAACTTTCTCTAAATTTATATCTTTGTACAGTTTGAAAACCTAATTCTTTATAAAACTCATTAAGGTTCTTCCAGTGTGAATTAAATCTTCTTTTCCCAAAAAGTACATCTTCAAAGCAATAAAGATATTTTTTATCTTGAGCTGTTAAAACTTTTTTATCTTTTATATAAAAATACTCTTTTTTAAATAGTGATATTAGCCAGTTTTCATCTAACATTGAGATTGTATCAAGTTGCTTTTCTACATCTTTATCTTCATTATAATTCCAAAGCATAGAAATATTATCTTCGTTATTAGCTGATTTTATTTTATCATTAAAATAGTTGTTTGATAAATATAGAACTACATTTTCCAGTAGAGCATCTGTTTTTGCAATACCATGATTGTAGATTACTTTTTTATAAAGATTAAATCTCATTTCTAACATGTGTTCAATATCAATTAAAGACATATCAAAAAAGCTTAAATAAAACTTGTTGTTTTGTTCTACTAAAACAGTTTGTTTTGTGATTCTAATATGATCACTTGGGCCTGTAATATAACCACTAGCAAGCATATCTCTATTTACATAATCAAGTCTATCTGCATCAACTGTACTATCTATGTAATTATGTAAAACTTTAAAATCAAAACCATTATAAACTTTCTCTTCTAAAATAAGTAAACATAGTTTTTTTATAAGTTTTATGTACTCTTTATCAACTGTCTTTTTTAGTAAATCTTCAACTTCATAATCAAAAAGAAGTGTTAAAAGATTTTTTCCTATGGCTTCATGAAGTACTTCTTGTGAGTTTTCTGTAATCTCTTCATATTTGATTTTGAATTCAAGTTCTTTTTTTAATAAAGCTTCTTTGTTTATTTCTTTTTCTAGTATTTTGTGATAGACCTTTTTTAAGGCATACTCTATTTGATGAGAAAAAGGAAGATGTCCAACATCATGTAATAATCCAATTATTCTAATTGTTTGTAAAACAATACAATATGAAACCCTGTGAGCTTTGGATTTTGTAGGAATATTAAATTGATATAAAGCTTTGTTATCAAAATACTCCATATCTTTAAAATCAAGTAATAATGCCTCTTCTTCTATGATTTTTAATATTACATCTTTAAGTGAGTCCAAAAAATCATTTTTCGTTTTTTTATTTGCATTTAAAAGTGAGTTCTTAAACATAAATGAAGCTAAATGCATAGTTCCTAAAGAATGTATAAATCTCTTTGTCGTAATAGATGGGTAAGAAAAATATGCTAAAGCATTTTGTGTAATAAACTGTAATCTATTTACTATTTTTGTTTGTAATAATTTATCTTCTAACTTTGTATACTCTATATGATTATAGATAGTATCATTTATTAATCTATTTTGTATTTTAAATCCTTATTAATTCTCTTTTTTCTTTTCAAAAATTCGTTCTGTAAATTGAGCAAATTTTCCTCTTACTGCTTTATCAAGTTCTATGGCAAACATATTAAGTTCTTCATGTTTATAATTTGTTTGCTTCAATAAAGTTGTAAGACCGTTATTGTATTTATTTAAATATAAATTATCAATTTGTCTATTTGAACCAATTACTATAGCCATACAAGATTCGTCAAGTCTTGAAAGAATTAGTTGTGTTGTTTTTTCACTTGAGTTTTGCCACTCATCCATAATAACAATTGCACTAGAAAGAGTTCGGCCTCTAGCTTCTCCTGGCCATAGAGTTTCAATACAGTATTTTGACTGAAGTTCACTTATTTTTGACTCAATTGATTCTTTATTATCTGTATTTTCACTTTTTTTTAGCTTTTTTTTAGCTATAAATTCTAAAGTATCTTGTAATGCCATATTATAAATTCTAAATTTTTCATCATTCCCTGCTAAATATCCAATATCAGCACCTTTATCAAGTGATTCTATTGAGTTTCGAACATATACGATTTTATCGTATAATCCTATATCAATAAGTCTCATGGCACTTACTATTGACATAAGAGTTTTCCCACTTCCAGCTTTTGCATCTATTACTAAGAGTTCATACATATTTGATAAAATTGCTTTAGTGAATAGTTTTTGTTTTAGATTCACAGGTTTTACAGTCAAAGATTTAAAATCATTCTCTTTTAAAGTATCTATTTTATTATTATAAATAATTGCATAAGTATTATTTCCATCATGACTTTCAAAACTATATGAAAAGTTTTCATATAAATAGTTTTCATCTATATTTGTAATATCTTTTTTATCTAAAGTATTAAAATAACTTGAATCTAAAGTTAAGTTTTTTATAAACTCAAAAGTGGGTACAGTTGATTTGTCTTCATGGAGTGTTTCTGTTTTAAGACCTTTAAATAAGGCAAAAGTTCTTGCATAAACATCAAGGGATAAAAAGATAGTTTGATAACCTTTATAATATTCTTGAGCTATTGAAGCTACTTCAATTATTCTTTTATCATTGCTTTCACTTATATGAATTTGTTCAATTTGTGTATCATAGTTATCTTTAGAAATGATATGTAAGTTAAGTTCATCATTAAAAAACTTTACAACTTTAAAACCTGCTTTATAATCAACTTCTTTTATTTTCATTTTGGCTAGTAATCTAGCAAACTCTCTTGAATAAAACCCTAGTTCATTTGTTAATTTTTTCTTATCTTCAAGCTCTAATAAAACAGTTTCTGGGATTACAATATGATTTGTTTTATTGTCAGATATCTTATAAAGATTTTGAATATTTTGTAAAATGATATTTGTGTCTAATACATATACTTTATCTTTCATAAAAAAAGTTTAACACACTAAAGTTACAAGACAATAACACAGTTGCATATTTTTTATACTTTAGATATAATCAATTAAAAATAATATTAAGAAAAATAAATATTTATAGGTTATTTTGTGACTAAGATTAATAAAAACAACATTAAAAATCTTTTAATTACTTCTTTAGAATTAGCGAAAGAATCAATTTATTTGATAGACTCAGAAGGTAAAATACTCCTAGCTAACACAACAGCATGTGACTCTTTGGGATATACAAAAAAAGAAGTATCAGGCTTAAATGTTTGGGACTTAGATGCTTTAGTTATTAGTAAAGAAGCTTATCAAAAGAAGTTTAATGAATTTCAAAAAAATAACTTAAATAATGCATCTGTTTTTGAATCAATACATAAAAGAAAAGATGGTACTACATTTCCTGTTGAAATAAGTTCTCAAATCATAGATATAGAAGGAACTGAACACTTAATATCTTATGTTTTAGATATCTCTCATAAAGTAAAGCAACAAGAAGAGTTAAAACTTTATTTTGAATTTATAAATGAATCAAGTGATATGATATTTTTAGTAGACTTTGAAACTCAAAAAATAGAGTTTGCAAATAAAAAAGTATGTAATACTCTTGAATACTCTATAAATGAACTAAGACAATTAAGAATATCTGATTTGAGAGAATCTTATTTAGACTCAGAAGATATGTCCGTTATATTTAATAAAATAAAAGACAAAAAAAATCTTATAACTTATGGAAAATATGTAGGGAAAAATAATAATAGTGTATATGTAGAAACTTCACTTAGTTTAAAAAACTATGATGGAAAAGATTATATTATGGCTATATCAAGAGATATGTCAGAACGTCTAGAAATTGAAAAGCAAAGAGAAAAACTAAATAAAGATTTAGAAAATTATAATAATAGATTAAAACAAGAAGTTTCAAAAATAAAAAAAGAGCTTACAGAATATGAAACAATAATGCAAAGACAGGCAAAAATGGCTGCTATGGGTGAAATGCTTGAAAATATTGCTCATCAATGGCGTCAACCTTTATCTATGATTTCAGTATTATCTACTGGTATGAAAATTCAAAATGACACAGGCACTCTTGATAAAGAAACATTAACAAATGGTTTAAATGATATAAATACAAGCTCACAATATCTTTCTAAAACTATTGATGATTTTAGTGATTTTTTTAAGCCTAGTTATAAAAAGACTTCATTTAATATAAGTGAAGTGATCTCTTACTGTGTTAATCTAACAAAAACAAATTTTAAATCTCATAATATTAAGATAGTAGAAAATATATTGGATTTAAAAGTACATACTTTTAAAAATGAACTAATTCAAGTTTTAGTTAATATTTTAAATAATGCTAGTGATGAATTAATTAAGATAAATAAAAAAAGAAAACTCATTATGATTGAAACATATCAAGATGAAGAATTTTTATGTGTAAAAATATTAGATAATGCTGATGGAATAAATCCTAAAATTATTAATAGAGTATTTGAACCATACTTTACAACTAAACATAAGTCTCAAGGTACAGGAATAGGGTTATATATGTGTGAAACAATTGTAAAGAAACACATGCAAGGCTTTATTGAAGTATCAAATAAAGAGTTTATGTATGAAGAATCAAAATATAGTGGTGCAGAATTTATAATTAAAATTCCAAAGTAATATTTAGCAGTCTAGCTAATTAAGTGCTAAATTTTATTGAAATTTAAGTTTTTAAAGTTTATACTTTCATTAACTTTAGTCATTAAAACTAAAGTATACTTTTTTATTTCGATAAGGAGGTTACAAAGGTTTGACTTTAAAACTATAAATACATTTTAGTGTGATAACTTTATCAATAAGATTTAGAAGCACTCTATTTTTTAAGTAATTTCCCTGATATTTATTTACAAATCAATAGCATGGTATTAAAATATAGGCATTTTGCCTATATTTTAGATTTTAGTAAGTTTTGTTAATTGTTGAATCATATTTTTAGCAGAATCTTCATTTAACTGTTTTTCATAAGTTGTTAAAATCTCTCTAGCTAAAATATTTGCACCTAAGTGTTGAAACATAATTCTCATTGCTTGAAGCCCTTTAGCTCCACCTCCACCACTATGAGTTGCTAATCCTACAACCTTTTCATTAAATGCATCTCTCCAGTCTTTTGTAGCTCTTGAAGTCCATGCCATTGCATTGTTTAATACAGGAGGCATAACACCATTGTATTCAGGAGCAATTACAATAAATGCTTTTAAATCTAAAATAGTGTTAGCTAAATCTAAAGCCACTTCTGGGATACCGTTTTTTTCTTCTTCAACTGTACTATATAAAGGTAAATTTAAATCAACTAGATTTATTAATTCTACTTCACAGTTTAACTCAAGTGCTAAAGTTTTTAATTTTTCACCTAATTTTCTATTATTATTTGCACTTGCAACTAAAATACCAATTTTTGACATTTTTATTCCTTATAGTTTATTCAATTTTTTAAAGTATATCTTATTTACTTCTTGTTGAGATGAAATTGTCTTATTTTTTTAGTTAAAATATAATAAAGTGAATAAATAAGACTATTTTAGACCTCTTAAATGTAAGTAAATGCATTTTTAATAGAAGAGAAGAGAGTAAATTTTTTTTCAATAGAGACATTTTCACTTTCTAATAGTTGAAGAGAAGAACAAATATCATCTAAAGCAAGATTTAAACAAGAGTTCTTAATATAATGAGCCTTAGAAATAATATTAGAAGAATCCTTAGCCTGAATAAAAGATTCTAACTCATCTAAATCCTTATGAATTTCCTTCTTAAACTTCTCAATAATCATAATAGCAATATTCTGTGATACCCCAAGCTTATTAACAACCTTCTGAATATCAATATCAACTGATAAAATATCCTGAGAATTATCATCAGTAGAATTACTATCATCTTGAAGTAAAGAAAGATTAATATCTTTCTTCTTTAAAAACTTACTAAATAAAGAGACTAACTCATTAGTATTAACAGGCTTAGATAAATACTCATTCATCCCAAGATTTAAGAATTTTTCCCTATCCCCTTTAATAGCATTAGCAGTTAAAGCAATAATAGGAATATTACCTAAAGCATTATTCTTTTCATACTCCCTTATCTTATTGAAAGCCTCAATACCATCCATAACAGGCATATTAATATCCATTAAAACTAAATCATAAGATTCGTGATTAGAAATAAACTCTTCTAAAGTTTCCCAACCATTAGGCTTAATAGTATAATTAAGATTGAAACTTTGTAAAATATAAGAGATTAACTCCTGATTAGCTAAATTGTCCTCAGCAACTAAAATATTACCAATAAAAGACTCACCTAAACTTTCTTCTTGAATAGAAGGAACAGAAGAGGACTTTTTCTGTAACTCTTGTAAAGCATCATTAACCTTAGAAGCATAAAAAGGTAAAGCTAAACCTTGCTCATTAGAATTTAAAGAAAAAGACTCTAAATCCTCTTCATACTCAAATAAAATTAAAATAGGATTGTCTTTATGAGCTTTTCTAAGCTCATCTAAATTAGAATTTTTATTGAAATTAAAAACAAAAATATCATTAGAAGAAGACTTATTAATATTAATAGTACCAAAAATAGATAAATACCTCTTAATATAATGATATAAATCATTGTCAGTATTCTCAACTTTGAAATTTAAATGATGTAAATAGTTTTTATTAGTATGAATAGAATCATCACAAATATCAAAAGTTAGATCAAAAGAGAAAATAGTACCTAAACCAATAGAACTCTTAACATTGATTTTAGAATCTAAAGCTTGAATAATATGAGAACAAATACTTAAACCTAAACCAGTACCTTCAAACTCCCTTGTAGATTTATGATCAACTTGAATAAAAGGTTTAAAAATATTGTCAAGTTTATCATTAGGGATACCAATACCCGTATCTTTAACTTCAAAACTAATAGTAGCCTTAGCCTCAGATATATTAAGTAAAGATATATTAAGTTCAACCTTACCATGCTCAGGAGTGAATTTAATAGCATTAGATAAAAGATTAGAAAGGACTTGCCTAATTCTAACCCCATCAGATAGGATACACATAGGTATTTTATGATCAATATTAAAAATAAGTTTAAGATTTTTTTCAATAGCATTTTTAGAGAAAAGCTCAACAACATGTTCAGAGATAAAATATAAATCAGTATTATCAATAGTAATATCAAAATTACCACTTTCAATTTTAGAGATATCAAGGATATCGTTAATAATAGATAATAAAGAGTTAGCACTAGATTGAATAATTCTAGCTTGTTTAACACCATGAATATCTAAAGATTTAGATTTACAAAGGATATCAGAGAAACCAATAATAGCATTTAAAGGAGTTCTAATTTCATGACTCATATTTGCTAGGAATATGGATTTCGCTTCATCTGCTTTTT
>NZ_JBMOVW010000018.1:0-3560 GCF_049472155.1 Arcobacter rhizosphaerae
GTTAGCACCTTCTAAAAGTTTAGTACCATTATAATTTGTTTGTTCAGCAATATTATTTAACTGGCTTAATAGTTTAGAAATATCTTTACCAATAGCTTTTCTACCTTCATCAGAAGTAGTATCAGTACCAGCTTGGATAAGTTTAGTTTTAACAATATCTAAAATATTAGACTGCTCAGCCATAGCTTTATCAGCGATTTGTGTTAAAGCAACAGCGGAGTTACCATTTGAAATTGATTGACTTAATGAACTAGCTTGAGTTCTAAGTTTATCAGCAATAGCAAGTCCAGAAGCATCATCACTTGCTTTATTAATTCTTAAACCAGAAGAAAGTTTTTCTAATGAATTTGTTAAATTTTTATTTGTATTTGTATTAGCTTCTCTTGCATTTAGGGAAGCAATATTTGTATTAATTCTCATAATAAATCCTTTTTATTAAAGATTTACCCTGACACGGGAGCCTTAAGACATTCTCACCTAGATGAGCATAGAGGTTTTTCCTCTTCGGTATTAATTCTACCTATTTAAATAGTATGTTTAAGACTACTTCTATTGAAGTAATCTTAAAACATTTTGTTGCGTAGCATTCGACTGACTCATAGCATAAGTACCAGCTTGTGCAATAATATTTTGTTTGTTGAAATTAGCGCTTTCAGCAGCATAATCAACATCTCTAATAACAGATTCAGCAGCTCTAATATTAGTTTGCTGAGTCATTTGGTTTCTAATAGCTGATTCTAATTGGTTTTGAGTAGAACCGAAGTCTGCTCTCCATCCATTTAGAGTATTTAATGCACTATCTACTACAGCTAATGAACTTCTAGCTGCAGATGCACCAAATGCAGCTGATGTACCTGTTGCAGCTGCAGTTTTTAGGTTAGTTAATGTTAACCCTGTAACTGTAGCTTGAACACCAGCAGTTGTTTCAATAGTATCAGTACTAGTTTCACCCATTTGGAAGGTTAAAGCAGTACCTGCAGCAGCTGATGTAGCACCTTGTAATAATTTTGTACCATTATAATTTGTTTGCTCAGCAATTTTTGATAACTGATCTAACAATTTATCAATATCTTTACCAATAGCTTCTCTACCTTCTTGCGAAGTAGTATCAGTACCAGCTTGGATAAGTTTAGTTTTAACAATATCTAAAATATTAGACTGTTCAGCCATAGCTTTATCAGCAATTTGTGTTAAAGCAACAGCAGAGTTACCATTTGAAATTGATTGACCAATTGAACTAGCTTGAGTTCTAAGTTTATCAGCAATAGCTAAACCAGAAGCATCATCACTAGCTTTATTAATTCTTAACCCTGAACTTAATTTCTCTAACGAGTTTCTTAAGTTATTTTGCGTATTAGTTGCACTCTCCATAGAATTTAGAGAGGCAACATTTGTATTAATTCTCATAATAAATCCTTTTATGATAAAAGATTTACCCTGACACGGGAGCCTTGAAACATTCTTGTATTACCAAGCATAGAAGCAAAGACTTCTTCGGAATCCATTGATCCCTAAATTATTTGTTTCAATCTCTTATCCCAAATATCAATACTTAATCACTAAATTTAATTATTGTAATAATCTTGTAACATTTTGTTGAACAGCGTTAGCTTGACTCATAGCATAAGTACCAGCTTGTGCAATAATATTTTGTTTGTTGAAATTAGCACTTTCAGCAGCATAATCAACATCTCTAATAACAGATTCAGCAGCTTTAATATTAGTTTGCTGAGTCATTTGGTTTCTAATAGCTGATTCTAATTGGTTTTGAGTAGAACCGAAGTCTGCTCTCCATCCATTTAGAGTATTTAAAGCTGTATCTATATCATCTAAAAAGCCTCTAGCAGCAGTTGCATTAAAGTCAGCAGATAAACCTGTGGCAACAGCAGATTGTATATCATCAATTGCTAAACCAGATGTATTTGAAGCAACACCAGAAGCTGTTTCTATAAGATCAGTAGCTGTTTCTCCCATTTGGAATGTTAATTTACCCGCAGAAGATGTACTTGTTGCAGTTGCTTGTAATAATGTTGTACCATTATAATTTGTTTGTTTTGCAATATTATTTAATTGATCTAATAATTTATCAATATCTTTACCAATAGCTTTTCTACCTTCATTTGAAGTAGTGTCTGTAGCAGCTTGGATAAGTTTAGTTTTAACAATATCTAAAATATTAGACTGTTCAGCCATAGCTTTATCAGCGATTTGTGTTAAAGCAACAGCAGAGTTACCATTTGAAATTGATTGACCAATTGAACTAGCTTGAGTTCTAAGTTTATCAGCAATAGATAAACCAGAAGCATCATCACTTGCTTTATTGATTCTTAACCCTGAACTTAATTTTTCTAGGGAACTACTTAAATTATTACTAGTGTTTCTTGCTGCTTCATGCGCTTGCATAGAAGCAATATTTGTATTGATTCTCATAATAAATCCTTTTTTTGAGATAAAAAGATTTACCCTGACACGGGAGCCTAAAACATTCTCACCTAAATGAGCATAGAGGTTTTACCTCTTCGGAATCCATTGATACCTACTTATATTATTAATTAAAATAATATAAAAATATCTACCTTTGAAATAAACATTTTTATACTATTTTATAATGTTTAAGACTACTTCTATTGAAGTAATCTTAAAACATTTTGTTGCGTAGCATTCGACTGACTCATAGCATAAGTACCAGCTTGTGCAATAATATTTTGTTTGTTGAAATTAGCGCTTTCAGCAGCATAATCAACATCTCTAATAACAGATTCAGCAGCTTTAATATTAGTTTGCTGAGTCATTTGGTTTCTAACAGCTGATTCTAATTGGTTTTGAGTAGAACCAAAGTCCGCTCTCCATCCATTTAGAGTATTTAAAGCTGTATCAATAGTTGCCATATATCCTCTAGCATCTCCAGCATCAAACGCTGCTGATGTACCACTTGCTGCAGCAGATTTTAATGCAGTAAGTCCAAGCCCAGAAGCATTAGATCTTACACCTGCTGTAGTTGTAATCGTATCACTAGCTGTTTCACCCATTTGGAACGTTAATGAAGTTGCTGATGCTCCACTTATCGTTGCATTTGCTTGTAATAATGTTGTACCATTATAATTTGTTTGTTTAGCAATATTATTTAACTGATCTAACAATTTATCAATATCTTTACCAATAGCTTCTCTACCTTCTTGCGAAGTAGTATCAGTACCAGCTTGGATAAGTTTAGTTTTAACAATATCTAAAATATTAGACTGTTCAGCCATAGCTTTATCAGCGATTTGTGTTAAAGCAACAGCAGAGTTACCATTTGAAATTGATTGACCAATAGAGTTAGCTTGAGTTCTAAGTTTATCAGCAATAGCTAAACCAGAAGCATCATCACTAGCTTTATTAATTCTTAACCCTGAACTTAATTTCTCTAACGAGTTTCTTAAGTTATTCTGCGTATTCGCAGCACTCTCCATAGAATTTAGAGAGGCAACATTTGTATTAATTCTCATAATAAATCCTTTTATGATAAAAGATTTACCCTGACACGGGAGCCTTGAAACATTCTTGTATTACCAAGCATA
>NZ_JBMOVW010000019.1:0-1763 GCF_049472155.1 Arcobacter rhizosphaerae
GCAAGCTACCAAGCATCAGGAGAAGATGCAGATAATGATAATGATATTATCGATGGTGGAGCAAATAATGATACAATAGATTATAGTGGAAGTGAATTTGATAGTCATAAGATAAATGCGAACTTGTCAACAAATACAATCACAGCAGATGGAGCAGATAGTGATACTGTAACAAATGTAGAGAATATCATAGGAACAAACTATGATGATTCAGATATAAATACAATAGATGATATCATCATAGGAGATAATAAAGCCAATAGTATAAATGGAATGGCAGGAGATGATTCACTAGTAGGAAATGATAATGACGATATTATCCGAGGTGGAACAGGCTATGATACTATAGATGGTGGAGCAGATAATGATACATTATACGGAGATGCTGGAAATGATTTAATTCTTGGAGGAACAGGAGAAGATTCACTATATGGAAATGCAGATGATGATGTATTAGATGGTGGAGATAATGATGACTACTTAGATGGTGGAGCAGGGAATGATACACTTAAAGGTGGAGCAGGAGATGATTCATTATTAGGAGAAGCAGGAGATGATACTTTATTTGGAAGTACAACTGAGGGATTAGATGAATTAAATGGTGGAGCTGATACAGATACAGTAAGTTTCGAAGATGCAACTACAACTATTAATGTAGATTTATCAAATAGTTCAGCACAAGATGTTGGTGGTACAGCAGATGATGATGTTATTTTAAATAGTATAGAAAATGTAATTGGTTCAAACCAAAAAGATATTATCAAAGGTGATTCAGACCATAACTCACTATTTGGTGGAGCTGAGAATGATACATTAATAGGAAATGCCGGAAATGATATTTTAGATGGTGGTGCAGGATTAGAAGATGTAGCTGATTACTCAAATCAGGCAAATTCAATAACAGTAAATCTAAAAACACCAGATGCAAATGGAAATCAAGTAACGAATGATGGACAAGGCTTTGCAGATGAGTTAAAAAATATAGAGATTATTAGTGCTTCACAAGGTGATGATAACTTAACAGGAAGTGATAATGCAGATACATTTTTAGGAAATGCAGGAGCAGATGTAATAAATGCGAATGCAGGAGATGACTCAATAGATGGTGGAGCAGGTGAAGATATAATTCATGGAAATGCAGGTGATGATACAATCACAGCAGGAGCAGATGATGATGTAATCTATGGAGATGAAGGCGATGATAATATCCAAGGTGGAACAGGTGATGATAAGATAATCGCAAGCTACCAAGCATCAGGAGAAGATGCAGATAATGATAATGATATTATCGATGGTGGAGCAAATAATGATACAATAGATTATAGTGGAAGTGAATTTGATAGTCATAAGATAAATGCGAACTTGTCAACAAATACAATCACAGCAGATGGAGCAGATAGTGATACTGTAACAAATGTAGAGAATATCATAGGAACAAACTATGATGATTCAGATATAAATACAATAGATGATATCATCATAGGAGATAATAAAGCCAATAGTATAAATGGAATGGCAGGAGATGATTCACTAGTAGGAAATGATAATGACGATATTATCCGAGGTGGAACAGGCTATGATACTATAGATGGTGGAGCAGATAATGATACATTATACGGAGATGCTGGAAATGATTTAATTCTTGGAGGAACAGGAGAAGATTCACTATATGGAAATGCAGATGATGATGTATTAGATGGTGGAGATAATGATGACTACTTAGATGGTGGAGCAGGGAATGATACACTTAAAGGTGGAGCAGG